>JBKOZH010000220.1:0-7464 GCA_046725765.1 Candidatus Methylomirabilota bacterium
ATCGTCGCCGACCGGAAGTTCCTGGACCGCGAGGGGGCGCTCAACGTTTATGCGCTCTACCGCACCCACGACTACCACTTCGCCATCTACGGCGCGATGTTCCTCGGCCAGTACGGGGCCGCCATGGCGGCGGCGCAAGAGCTGATCGACACCACGCCCGAGGAGCTCCTGCGCATCCCGTCGCCGCCGATGGCCGATTTCGTCGAGGGCTATCTCCCGATGAAGCAGCACGTCCTGATCCGCTTCGGCAAGTGGCGCGAGATCATCGCGCAAGAGCTGCCGCGTGACCGGGAGCTCTACTGCTCGACGACCGCCATGATGCTCTACGCTCAGACGGTCGCGCACTCCGCGCTCGGTCACATCGCCGACGCCGAGACGACCCGGGCCGCCTTCATTGAGGCGAAGCAGCGGGTGCCGGAGAGCCGGCTGGTGCACAACAACACCGTGCGCGACCTGCTCGAGATCGCCCACGCGATGCTCGACGGCGAGCTGGAGTACCGGCGCGGCAACCACGAGGTCGCTTTCGCGCACCTGCGCCGCTCGGTCGAGCTCGACGATGCTCTGCCCTATGACGAGCCGTGGGGCTGGATGCAGCCGACCCGACACGCCTTGGGGGCGCTGCTACTTGAGCAAGGCCGAGCCGCCGAGGCCGAAGCGGTCTATCGCTCAGATCTCGGTCTCGATGGCAAACTCAGCCGCGCCTGCCAGCATCCCGACAATCTGTGGAGCCTGCACGGGCTGCACGAATGCCTCACCCGCCGCGGCGAGAAGGTGGAAGCGGGGCTGATCAAGCAGCGCCTCGATCTCGCGCTGGCTCGGTCGGAGGTGCCGGTGAAAGCCTCCTGCTTCTGCCGTATGAAGGTCGCGGCCTGAGCCCGCGCGGCCAGAGGGTTGAACGATGGCCAGAGGGCGAAGATTGATGGTCGAGTTTCCGCGGATCATGCACGCGCGAGTGCCGTAGGCGCGTTACTTCGTGCTGCGCGCCTGCTCGTAGAGCGGCATCACCTTCTGCGAATACTCGGTCAGGTCGGCGATGCGGTTCTCGTGCGACGGATGGGTCGACAGGAGCTTGGGCGGGCCACCGCCGGCCGAAAGCTTCGCCATCTTTTCCCAGAGGGCCACCGCCGCCCGCGGGTCATAGCCCGCGCGCGCCGCGAGCTCGACACCCATGCGATCGGCTTCGGTCTCGTGAACGCGAGAATACGGAAGCTCGTACGTGACCTGCCCGACGACGCCCGCCAGGCCGGCGCCCATCTGCCCGGAACCAGGAAGGAAGACGTCAGCCACGGCTCCTGCAATGCTCGCACCGACGCTCGTCGCGACTTTCTGCGAGGCGCGCTCGCGACCGTGCTCGCGCAGCGCGTGAGAGATCTCATGGCCCATGACGGCCGCCAGCTCGTCGTCCGTGATCTGGAGCTTTTCGATGATGCCGGTGTAGACGGCGATCTTGCCGCCGGGCATGCACCAGGCGTTGACCTCGGGTGAGGTGATGACGTTCACCTCCCACTTCCAGGCCGGAGCGTCTTTGCGAAAGACCGCAGTCTGGGGGATGAGGCGCCTCGCGATGTCGCGGACGCGCGCGGTCTGCCCGGCATCGCGATTGACGTTACCCTTGGGGCTCTCGCCCTGGATCACCTTCGCGTATTGCGCCGAGGCGGCCTTGTCCAGATCCGCCGACGACACCAGGAGAAGCTGGCTGCGGTGGACACCGACCGTGCCCTCCTGGGTTGTCGATGAGCAGGCCCCGATCGCCATCGCGAACACCATCAGGGCCGCGCGGCCGATCATCCGTTTCTTCACGGGTCGCCCTCCTGGCGAGCGTCATGGTACTCCCGCTCGACGAAGCGCTAGCGACCCGGCGACGCGGCGGCGAAGCGCCCGGGCGCGAATTGATCGAGCGCGACACGTGTGGCGCGGCCAAGCACGAGATCCGCGATCGCGTGCCCCATAGTGGGACCGTAAAGGATCCCTTTGCGGGCGCCGCCGGTCGCCACGTACAGATGATCGATCGCAGGCACAGCGCCGAGCACGAGGAGCCCATCCGATGCCACCGGACGCAGGCAGGCCGTCTGCTGCGCGACCTTCGCATCCGCCATCGCCGGCAGCATCTTCAGGAGTGCGGCGCCGATCTCATCGCGGGCCGCGAGCGTGGACTCCTCGTCGAAGCCGGCCTCTTCCTCGGTGGTCCCCGCCCACACCAGACCGTCCGTCTTCGTCGTGGCGTAGTTGTGCCCCCAGCCGACGGAACATTCGATCGGTGGTCCCGGAGCCTGCAGGCGGATGATCTGGCCCTTGAGCGGACGGACGTCGATCGGCACACCGGTCCACTCCGATGCCGCCGCGCTCCAGGGACCGAGCGCAAGCACCGCAGTCGCGCAGCTCAGCACCTCTCGCTCGAGCACCACGCCGGTGACGCGCGCGCCATCTCGTCGCACGCCGACCACGCGTCCATGCCGGACGGTGACGCCGAGGCGCTCGACCCCGCGCGTGAGCGCCAGGACCAGTAGATAGGGCTCGACGGCGCCTCCGCCCTCGGTCAGCGTTGCGCCGAGCGCTTCGTCCGAGATCCGCGCCTCCACCCGCCGAGCCTCCGCGATGTCGAGCCAGCGCACCGTGTAGCCTGGCTGCTGCTGCTGCCACGGCATCGCAGCCTGAAGTCTCCGCACGTCCGCTTCGGTGAAGGCCAGCGCTAGAGACGAGCGCAGTCGAAAGTCGACGTCGATCCCGGTTTCCTCGAGAAGGCTCTTCGACAACTCGTGGTGTAACCGCATGCCGTCCTGCGCGATCTCGGCCAGCGGGCCGGGAATTCCGAAACCGCTCAGCGGGCTCAAACCGCCGTACGCGAAGCCGGACGCGTGACTGCCAATCGCGTCGCGCTCGATCACGACGCTCCGCACGCCGGACTTGGCCAGGTAGTACGCGGTCGTCATGCCGGCGATGCCGCCGCCCACGATCACGACATCGGGAGATCTCTGAGTCATCGTGCGGCCGATCATGTCACAAACGTCAACGCGGCTCACGGGGACCGCGGTCATCGGCAGGTGGTAGCTGCCGGCGTTCCCGGCTGCCGCGAAGTAGCCTGCCAACCGGAAGGATAATCCGCGCGCTTGAGATCGAGCCTGATTACGCGCTGCTATCGAGGACGCGGCCCACACCTTTCGTCCCGGCGTCGGGCGCTTTCCACGTCGACGCGCCGTCGTCTCCAAGCTCGAGAACGGCGTCGTAGTCTTCGAGCCGATCGTCGCCGTCGCTGAGCGTGAGACACGTGATGGATCGCTCGCGGAGCAGGCTCATGACACGATCGGCCTGTGAGACTCCGAGCGTCGCGCGCGGTCGTTCGAGGAACACGAAGCGTGGTGAGGCGAGGACCACCCGGGCCACCGAGAGCAGCTGCTGCTCGCCGAGCGAAACAGTGGCGGCCCAGTCCCGGTCGACGTCGAAGCCGCCGCCGCGCTCCAGCACGCCGTCTAGGCGTAGCGCGCGCAGCACCGTGGTCATCTGCTCATCCCCGATGGCAGCCTCTTGTCCCGCAGGTCGCAGCACATCGCGGAGCGTTCCCGGAAGCACGTACGGTCGCTCCGGGAGGAACAGAATGGCGTCGGGCCCAGGCCGCACGATGCGTCCGGTCCCGCGTTCCCACATTCCAGCGGTCGCACGGAAGAGCGCGACCTTCGCGGCATCGTTCGGCCCGGCGATCAGCGCATTCGTTCCATGCGGAATCGACACGGACAGGTCCCTTACCAGCACGTGGTCGTCATCCGGCGAGCGCAGCGTCAGCCCCTCATACGCGACGCGTGTGTCGTCCTCACGGACCTCGAGGGCGGCGGCGCCCGGCGCTCGAACGCCCTCCAGCGCGTCCACGAGCGAGCCGATGCGCGTAATCACCGCAGCGAACGACGAGATCGACTGGAACTGGGTGACGATGAGCGAGAGTGCGCCGAGCAACACGGAGAATGCCATCGCCGACTGCGTGATCACGCCGAATTCGACCTCGCCCCGGATGAAGAGGGGGGCGACCACGAGAGCCGGGATGATCTGGATCAGGTAGTTGTACCCGTTGGTGAAGAACGCCAGGTTCCGGTTCACGGCGATGAGCCGTCGCATGTTGGCCACCAGATCGTCGAGCCGGCGCCGCAACCGGTCGCCGACCCGGGCTTCGCGACGCAACAGCGCGATCGACTCGGCGTTCGCATGAACGTGAACGAGGCCCGCGCGGAAGTCGGCCTCCCTGTCGAGCTGGTTGTAGTTCAGCCCGACGAGCCGGCGGCCGAACAGCACGGCCAGCGCAGAGCCGCATGCCGCGTACAGAACGGCGACGCCGAACAACGTGCGGCTGATCGACCACAACACCCCGGAAAACGCCACCAGCGTCACGGTGGCATTGGACAGCAGGAGCACGAACGAGAGAGTCGTCGCCGTGAATGCCTTGACGTCCTCCGCGATGCGCTCATCGGGGTTGGTTAGCATGCCGACGGCGCTCAGTCGATAGTAGGCTCTACGATCCAGGTACGCAGCGAGGAGCTCGCGAGTAAGCCACTCTCGCCACAGCAGCCCCAGCCGCTGCTCGCTGAAGGAATAGAAGGCACCGACGATCGTCGAGGCTCCGAATACGCCAACGTAGAGGATGGCCTGCCGGATGAACCGGGCAGAGTCGCGGTTGGAAATGGCCGTCATGAAGTCCCGGCCGACGTAGCTGTTCAAGACGTTCAGGGCGTTGAAGACGATGACCAGGGCGAGAAGCAACGCGAACAGCGCGCGCGCACGCCCGCCGACCTCGCAGGTTGCGAAGCTCTTGACCGCCCGGCCGAACCGAGACCAGGTCAATCGCGTGATCGCGAACTGCTGCTCGCTCATGTCCTCAGAAAGCGTATCCCGACGCGGGACGACGTGCTCGTCGAAGTGGCGCACAATGGGACCTGAGAGCCGCATGAGCACGCATGGACCGATGCGCATCGCAGGCCCGTCGGAGCTGGCCTTTCAGGTGAACGCTAACGGCTCCATCCGCCGCATTGATCACCGCGACGTCATCGTCAATGCGTTCCTCGGGAACGAGGTCGAGGGGGGTCCCACGAATCTTTTCCTGCGTCGGCGCGGCGCGCGCATCGAGTGGATGCCGCTGCTCGGTCCGCGTAGTCCCGGCGCCGTGCGGCTCGACGAGCGCGGCCTCGATGTCGCCGGTGAGTGGGAGGGGCTTCGCTTTCGCGTGTCGCTGCGACTGGCGGCGTCTGCGCCGGCCTGGTTCTGGCACGTCGCGGTCGAGAATGGCGGTCGGTATGCCGAGACGATCGACCTGCTCTATACGCAAGACCTCGCGCTCATGGATTACGGCGCAGTGCGCCTCAACGAGTATTACATCAGCCAGTACGTTGATCACACGCCGCTGGTGCATTCCGCGCACGGGGTCATGCTGGCGTCCAGACAGAATCTCCCCGTCGGCGGGCGCCACCCGTGGGCGCTGATCGGTTCGCTTGCGAAGGCGTCGAGCTTTTGCACCGACGCGCTCCAGTTCTACGGCCTCGCGGCGCGTGCGGGCGGCGCGCCCGTGGGTCTCGACTCCGAAAGCCTGCCGGGCGCGCGTCGCCAGCACGAGCACGCGCTTGCGGTCATCCAGGATGCGCCCGTCCGGCTCGATCCCGGCGCGCGCGCCACCCTCGGCTTCTTCGGTTGGATCGAGCCCGATCGTCCCGGCGCAAGCGGGATGGGCGATCTGGCCTTCGCCGATCGCGCGCTCGCGCTCCCGGAAGCAAGGGCCCCCGCGGCGGTGCCACTTGCCGATGCCGGCATCCCTCCGGCGCCAACGCTGTTCAGCGCTCGCCCGTTGCTCGACGTCTTGGAGCTCGACGAGGCCGAGCTGCATGCGTTCTTCGGCGGAGAGCGGCGCGCGATCGAGCGCGAGGCCGATCGCCTGCTCTCCTACTTCGTCGGCGCCGACACGCACGTCGTGTTGCCGGCGAAGGAGCGCGCCAGCCTGCGGCCGCACGGCCAGATCCTCCGCACGGGCAATCGGCTCGAGCCCGACGAAGCGTCGCTGACCACGACGCAATGGATGGGCGGCGTGTTTCACTCGATGCTCACCCAGGGTCACGTCAGCATCAACCGTTTCCTGTCGACGACGCACTCCTATCTCGGGCTTTTCCGCTCGCACGGGCAACGCGTCTTCGTCGAGATCGACGGCGGCTGGCACCTTCTCGGCGTTCCCTCCGCGTTCGCGATGACCCCGAGCGGCGCGCGCTGGCTCTACAAGCACGCCGGCGGTCTGCTTGAGGTATGTAGCTGGGCGGCGGTGGACCGGCACGAGTTGTGGCTTTCTGCGCGCGTCATCGAGGGGCCCGCGCGCCGATTTCTGGTGTCGAGCCACGTGGCGCTGAACGGTGACGACGGCTCGGACGCGCGGCCCGCGCGGTGGACGCGCGACGCGCGCGGCGTGCGCATCGCGACGCTGCCCGACACGGATGTCGGTCGGCGCTTCCCGGATGGCGGCTTCCGCATCGACGTGGCGGACGGCACGGCGATCGAACAGGTCGGCGGCGACGAGCTGCTCTTCGCCGACGGTCGCTCGCACGGCCAGCCGTTCATCGTGCTCGTGACGGTGCCGAGCACCTCGTTTGGGCTGCGGATCACTGGTCAGCTCACGATGCCGGAGCCGGAGACGGCTCCGAGCGCGCCGGACGCCCAGCACGCCGCCGACGCCGCCGCTGCGCAGCGCTTCTGGCGCACGGTCAACGGCTCGCTCGCGATCGAGGCCCCGGGCGTGGCCGACGTCGCGAACCTCGATGCGATCGTGCCGTGGTTCGTTCGCGACGCGTGCATCCATTACCTGGCGCCACGCGGACTCGAGCAGTACTCGGGAGGAGGCTGGGGAACGCGTGACGTGTGTCAGGGCCCCGTCGAGCTGCTGCAGGCGCTCGGCCATGGCGAGCCGGTTCGCGACATCCTGCTGCGCGTCTTCCGAAACCAGAATCCGGACGGCGACTGGCCGCAGTGGTTCATGTTCTTCGAGCGTGAGCGCGGCATCCGCGCCGGCGACTCGCACGGCGACATCGCCTTCTGGCCGATCTTGGCGCTCGCGCAGTACCTGCTCGCGTCGGACGACACCACGCTGCTCGACGAAGAGCTGCCGTTCTTCCATCCGGAAGGCGAGGCGAAGGCGGAGCGCGGCACGATCGTCGCCCACCTCGACCGCGCGCTCGCATTGATCGCGCGGCGCGTAGTTCCCGGTACGCGGCTCGCCGCCTACGGCAACGGCGATTGGAACGACTCGCTCCAGCCGGTGGACCACGCGCTCGCCGCGCGCTTGTGCAGCTCGTGGACGGTGACGCTTCACCACCAGACGCTCGCCACCCTCGAGGAGGCGCTGCGCGCGGTGGGCCGTGACGCGCTCGCCGCGTCGGTCGGCACGGCGCTCGCCGGTATCCGCGATGACTTTCAACGATTGCTCGTCGTCGACGGCGTCGTCATGGGACT
>JBKOZH010000224.1:0-4640 GCA_046725765.1 Candidatus Methylomirabilota bacterium
TCAGCCGCTGCTCATCCTCGCCGCGCTGGTCGCCGTCTACATCGTGCTCGGCATCCTCTACGAGAGTCTCGTGCACCCGTTCACGATTCTCTCGACACTGCCGTCGGCGGGCGTGGGCGCGCTGGTCGCGCTGCTGCTGACCGGGCTCGAGCTGACGATCATCGCCGTCATCGGCATCATCTTGCTGATCGGCATCGTGAAGAAGAACGCGATCATGGTCATCGACGTCGCGCTGGAGCTCGAGCGGCGCGAAGGCAAGAGCCCTCAAGAGGCCATCCACGAGGCGTGCCTGCGCCGCTTCCGGCCGATCATCATGACGACGCTGGCCGCGCTGCTCGGCGCGCTGCCGTTGGCCGTCGGCGTCGGCACGGGCTCCGAGCTGCGCCGGCCGCTTGGCATCACGATCGTCGGCGGCCTGTTGCTGAGCCAGCTGCTGACGCTCTACACCACGCCCGTGGTCTACCTCTACATGGAGCGCTGGCGGCTGGCCGCGAACCGCGCGCGGCGACGCATGACAGGCGCGTTCCGGCCGCGGCCGGTGCCTCAGGGCGGAGAGTAGCTCGCGCGGACTCTAGCGCGCGGCGGCGACGGCGCCGAGGCGCGCGTGCGGGATGTTCGTGTAGGTGACGGTGCCGTCGACGGCGACGAAGCGGTGCACGTCGCTGCCGTAGTTCTGTGACTGATCGGGGCCGGCGTACACGTACGTGGTGTCGCTGTCCTTCGTGCCGCGGTAGAAGCGCATCACGCGCGTGACGTAGTCTCGGGTCTCGCGATACGGCGGAATTCCACGAAAGGCCGCCACGGCCTTCTCACCCGCGTTGTACGCCGCGATGGCCAGACGCAGGTCCCCGCGGAACCGCTGCATCATCGCCCGCAGGTGCCGCGTGCCCGCGTGGATGTTCTCGCGCGGATCGAACACGTCGCGCACGCCCAGGATCGCCGCCGTGTCGGGCATCAGCTGCATCAGGCCGCCCGCACCCTTTGGCGACACGGCGCGATGATCGAAGCCGGATTCGACGCGGATCACCGCCCAGATCAAGCGCTCGGGCACCGCGTATTGCGCGGAGGCCTCCGCGATCATGCGCTTGTAAGCCTCGCGCTCGGCCGACCAGATGTCTCGCCCGCCCGTGCTCGCGGTCCCGGCGGGGCTCGCGCTGGGTGAGATGTCCGGAGTGCCGATGCTTGCGCTCGGAGCGGGAGCCAGTGCTGCACGTCGATACGTCGAGGATGTCTGCGCCGACGCCACCTGAGTGACGCCGTCTCGCGTCGCCCGTTTGGCCGTCTCGGCCTCCGCGGACGCGCCGCCGACGACTGCTGCGGCTGCTGCCAGGCCGATCAGGTAGCGCGACCCTACGCCTCGCATGGCATCGACGTACCGCAAGTTTGGTACCGAACGACAACTCTTACGATATCGCGTAGTTACGGCGCGCGCCTCTGAAGGACGCGTGGTGGGTCTCTGACCGCGGCTGCGGGCTCGGTGATCAGAAACCTTGCACGCCGTTTCAGCTTCGCGCGAGCTCGGCGAGCGCCTTCGCCTCGTCGACGAGCTCACGTCGCTCCGCGATCAAGTCGGCGTGCAGGCGGCGATCGAGCACGAAGCGACCGAACGCACGCGCCTGCCGCACGACACGCGCGAGCCGCTCGCGCCACGCCAGCGCGATCAGCGCAGACGGCACGAGCAAGACGAGAAAGACGACGAGCGCCGCAACGCCGACCCAGTGCTCGACGATCCACGCCTCCGCCGCCCAACAGAGTGGATAGAGCACGAGCCCTGCCGCCATCTTGTCGGTGGCCTCTTCCTCTTCGGTGCTTCGCATCGCCCCGACGGCCACGCGCGTGAGCCAGTACGGCAACGCGTGCGTCGCGATGCCCCAGAGCGCGAGCGGCAGGGTAAGCATCAGCTTCGTCGCATTGACGACGACCCAGCGCGCGATGATGCCGACTGTGTACGGCTGACCGAGCGCGGCGTCGGAGAGTCCGCTCTCGGCAAGCCGCGCACGGTAGCGCTCGAGACGCCGGCGAAACTGCGTGACCCGCTCCGGCGCCTGCTCGGCCAGCGCGCGCGCCGCGCGCATCACCTCGCGCCGCCACGCCAAAGACGCCGCGGCATCCGCGCGCGCACCGCCGCGATCCTCGCGCCACGCGCGCTCCAGCGCCGCGACCAGCTCGAGCGTGTGCTGGTCTTCTGCCTCGATGATCTGCGCGCGGATCGCGCACGCGAGCCGCTCGGTCAAACGCCGCACCGCGGTCTCGGGCTCGCGCTCGTAGGCCGCGACACAATCGTCGACCGGCACCGGCTCGCCGATCGCGACCAGCGCGGAGGCCTGGCGAAACGTTCCCGGCGTCTGAAACACGAGCCCGACAGGTAGCAGCGTGACGCCGTGACGGCGACCATCGGCCTCGGCGCCGAGCAACAGCCGGGCGGCGCCGGTGCGCAGCGGCAAGAGCGTCGGCACGGGCTGGCTGCGCCCCTCGGGAAAGATCAGAATGGCGCCGCCGTCGCGCAGGTGCGCGATGGCCGCGGCAAACATTGCCTCGTTCCTCACCGTATCGCCGCCCGCCTCTTCACGCCGGTTCACGGGCAACGCGCCGACTGCGCGCAGGAACGGGCCGATGAGCGGGTGCCGGAACAGCGGCGCCTTCGCGAGCGCGGTGATGCGTCGCGGAACCGTGTCCATGATCAGCATCGGATCGACGAGCGAGTTGTGGTGGTTGGCGACGATGATCAGCGGTCCGCCCGGCGGGATGCGCTGGGCGCCGACCACGTCGACGCGCCGGTAGAACAGGCGCAGCAACAGCCGAATGACGCCTCGCACGAGGCGATAGCCCATGGCGGTCGCCCGCATCGTAGCGTAGGCTCGGCGCCGGGCACAGAGTCATGGCGACGCGGCCGACGCGGCAGCAGCTCGTCGAGCAGGACGCGCGCGACCTCGCGCGGATGGGCTACGCGCAGCAGCTGTTCCGCGAGATGGGCGGCTTCTCCAACTTCGCCATCTCGTTCTCCATCATCTCGGTGCTCACCGGCGCCGTCCTCCTCTATGGCTACGGCCTCAAGCTGGCGGGCCCGGTCATCAACACCGTCGGCTGGCCGGTCGTGAGCCTCTTCACGCTGTGCGTGGCGGCGTCGATGGCGGAGCTGGCGTCCGCGTATCCGACGGCCGGCGGCCTCTATTTCTGGGCGTTCCGTCTCGGCGGGCGCGGGTGGGCGTGGCTCACGGCGTGGCTGAACATGATCGGCCAGGTGACGATCACCGCCGGCATCAACGTCGCGGCCGCGACGTACCTGATCGGCGCCGTCACACGTATCGGCGGCTGGCCCGCCGACGTCGCGGTGCCGCTCTTCGGCTCGGCGACCAGCTGGTACTTCCAGCTCACCGTCATGGTCGCAATCATGATTCCTCAAGTCTTGATCAACGTGTTCGGTATCCGGCTCACAGCGCGGCTGAGCGACTTCAGCGTGTGGTGGCACGTGGGCGGGGTGCTGGTCATCGTGCTGGCGCTCGCGCTGCTCGGAACGCATCACAACGACGGCGGGTTTCTCCTGCGTCACATGACGACGGTCGGCCCGCTCGAGGTGGCGTCGGCGGACTTCGGCGGCGGCCGCACCGCGCCCGCGCTCGTCGTCGCCGATTACAAGCTGCCCTCCCCGCTCTTTGCGCTGGTGCCCGGGCTGCTCACGCTCTACGCCGCGGCGCCGCTCGCGCTCGTGTTCGTGCTCGGGCTGCTGCAGGCGCAATGGACCTACACCGGCTACGACGCCTCCGCGCACGTCGCGGAAGAAACGGTGATGGCGCGGCTGAACTCGGCATGGGGCGTATTTCTGTCGGTCGCCGTGTCGGCGGTCGTCGGCTACGCGCTGCTGCTCGTGCTGACGTGGTCGATCCCCAAGGGCGACGTGGCGGCGACGGCAAACGACGCCTACCCCGTGCTGCAGATCGCGTACGGCAACCTGCCGGCGGCGCTCGGCCACGCGGTGGCCGTCATCATCGGCGTCGCCATGTGGCTCTGCGGGCTGGCGTCGATCACGTCCATGGCGCGGATGTGGTATGCGTTCGCGCGCGACGACGGCATGCCCGGTGCGCGCCTGCTCAAGCGCGTGCACCCCACACTGCGCACGCCGGTGTGGTCGATCGTCGTCACCAGCGTGCTCGCCGTCTTGATCACGGTCTACGCCGCCGCGTGGTCGGTGGTGACCTCGATCAGCACGATCACGCTGTATCTGGCCTACGTGATCCCCATCTGGCTGAACTGGCGCAACCGCCGGCGCCGGCACGGCGAGTACGCGACCCGCACGACTGCGCCCTGGAGCCTGGGCCGGCTCGGCCCCGCCGTGAACGCGATCGCCATCGCCTGGGTGCTCATGATCAGCGTGATCTTCGCGCTACCGCCCAACGAGCTGGTGCTGTGGACGATGCTGCTGCTCGGGGCGCTGATCGCGCTCTACTGGGCACTGTCCGCCCGGCGCACGTTCGTGGGCCCGGCGGCCTCACGCCACGTGCGGTCTGCGTGATATTCTCCCCTTGCTGATGATCGGTCGGCTCGCGCGCGCCGCCCACATCGTCGCGTTGCTCGTCGAGCAAGCGCCGCAACTCGTCCATCACGCCATCGAGCACGACGAGATCCAGGCCGTCTGCGTCTTC
>JBKOZH010000341.1:0-3787 GCA_046725765.1 Candidatus Methylomirabilota bacterium
GCAGATTCCCGAAGTGCTCACGACGGCGATCCGCACGGCGCTGTCCGGCCGCCCCGGTCCCGTGTTCGTCGAGATTCCGGTCGATCTGCTCATGACGA
The DNA here is from genome assembly GCA_046725765.1 of Candidatus Methylomirabilota bacterium. Classification (GTDB taxonomy): domain Bacteria; phylum Methylomirabilota; class Methylomirabilia; order Rokubacteriales; family CSP1-6; genus AR12. Next base: position 99 of record JBKOZH010000341.1, read on the forward strand.
CGATCGAGGACCGGCTCGCGCCCATCCCGACCGACTACGCGCACCGCCCGCGCGGCGCCGCGGATGAGCGCGCGCTCGCGGCGCTGGAAACATTGCTGGCGCAAGCGCAGCGCCCGGTCATCGTCGCCGGCGGCGGGATCTGGTGGGACGACGCCGCGCAGGCGCTGGCCGCGTTCGCCACGCGTGCCGGCGTCCCGATCTTCTTGAACGGCGCGGGCCGCGGCGCGCTGCCCGCCGGGCACCCCAACGCGTTCGCGCAGGCGCGCTCCATGGCCCTGGCACAGGCCGACCTCGTGCTCGTGCTCGGCACGCCGCTCGACTTTCGCCTCGGCTACGGCCGGCCGCCGACGTTTGCCGAGGACGCCAGGGTCGTGATGATCGACATCGACGCCGCGGAGCTCGGCCGCAACCGCCCGCTGGCGCTCGGCCTCACCGGCGATCTGGGCGTCGTCCTGCGACAGGCGCTCGACGTGGTGCCGCGCGCGATGGCCGCGCGCGTCGCGCCCTGGCGCGACGCCGTGCGCGCAAAGGAGGCACAGAGCCGCGCCAAGCTCGCCGCGTTCTGCGCGTCGGAGGACGTGCCGATCTCGCACTACCGGCTGGCGGCAGAGCTCGCGCGGGTGGTCGGGCCCGAGACGATCGTCGTTGGCGATGGCGGCGACGTGGTCGGCTGCGCGTCGAAGATCATCGCGCTGCACCGGCCGGGGCAGTGGCTCGATCCCGGCCCGCTCGGCTGCCTCGGCGTCGGGCCCTCGTTTGCGCTGACGGCGAAGCTGCTGCATCCCGAGCGGCCGGTCATCCTCCTCGCCGGCGACGGCGCGCTCGGGCTCAACGCCATGGAGCTCGAGACGGCCGTGCGCTTTTCGCTGCCGCTCGTGTGCGTGGTCGGCAACGACGGCGGCTGGGGGCAGATCCGCAATCCGCAGCTGTCGTTCTACGGTGAGGCGCGCGCGGTGGCGACGTCGCTGCCGACGACGCGCTTCGATCTCCTCGCCGAGGCGCTCGGCGCGCGCGGCGCGCTCGTGCGCGAGCCGGGCGAGGTCGCGGGCGTGCTCGACAAGGCGCTCGGCAGCGGCGAAGTGTGGTGCGTCAACGTCGTCCTCGATCCGGCCGCCTACCGGAACACGGGGACGGTGTCGATGGCGATCTGAGCTGAGAGTCAGCATCCTCTGCCCGCACGTGCGCATCGCCGGGGGCGTGCGCGCGATCCTGACCTATGCTGATCGGCTCGCCGCGCGCGGCCACGCCGTCACGCTCATCGTGCCGGCGCGTGGACGGCTGCGCGCGCTGTGGCAGCGCCTGAGCGGCGCGGGGCCAGAATGGGTCGCGGGATTTCGGCCGCGCGTGCGATGGGTGGCGCGCTGGGACGGGCAGGACTTGCCCGACGCCGACGTCACGCTCGCGACTGCGTGGCAGTCCGCGCCGGTCGTCGCCACCGCGCCGGCGCGTTGCGGCGCCAAGTTCTATCTCGTCCAGCACTACGAGAGTCTCTATCACGGCGCGCCGGAAATGGTCGACGCGACGTACCAGCTGCCGCTGCGCAAGATCGTGATCTCGACCTGGCTCGCGGACATCATGCGCGACAAGTTCAAGGCTGAGAGCGACCTGCTCGTCACACCGGTCGACACCACGCTGTTCCATCGTGTGGAGGCGCCGGTGACGACGTCTCGGCCGCGCGTGCTGATGCTGCACCACGACTATCGGTGGAAGGGCGTCGCCGACGGGCTCGAGGCCGTTCGGCGCGCGCGGGCGCGCGTGCCCTCGCTGCGGCTCGTCGGCTTCGGCGTGAAGCCGCCGCGCGAGGCGCTGCCCTACGACGAGTTCCACGCCAACCCGCCGCAGGACACGCTGGCCGCGATCTACAGCAGCTGCGAAATGTACCTGTGTCCCTCCTGGGACGAAGGGCTCGGCATGCCGCCGATGGAAGCGATGGCGTGCGGCGCCGCGCTCGTGACCTACGACAACGGCGGCAGCCGCGACTACGCGCACGACGGCAAGACCGCACTGGTGGCGCGCCGGCGCGACGTCGAGGACCTCGCCACGTGTCTGGCGCGACTGGCAACCGACACCGAGCTGCGCGACCGCCTGGCCGCGGCCGGACAGAAGTTCGTGACGACGGCGTTCGACTGGGACCGCGCCGTCACGCGCCTCGAAGCCGTGTTCGCCGCCGCGCCGAAACACCGCGAATCCGCGTGCTAAAATCACCAAAAAATGCCGATCTACGAGTACGACTGTCACGGCTGTCGGCGCCGCGTGAGCCTGCTCGTGCGCAGCCTCGCCTCGGCGGAGCCGCCCGCGTGTCCGCGCTGCGGGTCCACGTCGCTGACACGGTTGATGTCGCGGTTCGCCACTGTGAAGTCCGAGGACGCGCGGCTCGAGTCCCTGGCGGACAGCGGTGGGCTCGGCGACCTCGACGAGAACGACCCGGCGAGCGTCGCGCGCTTCATGAAGAAGATGGGCAAGGAGTTCGGCGACGAGCTGGGCGACGACTTCGACTCCGCCGTGGACGAGGCGATGAGCGAGGCGGGCGGTGAGGGGGGCGCGGGCGAGGGGGACGCCGAGGCGTCGGGCGAATCCCTGGACGCCGCCAGCCCGTCTGAGGATCTGTGACCCCTTTCAAGGTCGAGTCCGCCGACCGGGTCGATGCTTCGGAGGCCTCCGCCTGGGATGCGGTCGCGGACGCCGCCGGCCGGCGCTCGCCGTTCCTGTCGTGGACCTGGCAGCACCACTGGGCGGCCGTCTTCGCGGAAGGTCGCCACCTCGACATTCGGCACGTCCGTGACGCGGACGGCCGGCTGGTCGCGATCCTGCCGCTCTATGAGCATGACGCCGGCGCGCTCGAGCTGATTGGCGGCGCTGAGGTTTCCGACTATCTGGACCTGATCGCCGTGGCCGGCTGCGAAGAAGACGCCTGGGCGTCGCTGCTCGCCGCTCGCGCCGGTGAGCGCGCGCGCTGGATCCTGCATGCCGTGCCGGCGGCGTCGCCGACGGTGCGCGCGCTGCCGGGCCTCGCCGCCACGGTCGGGCTCGCCGCGGACGTGACCCTCGAGGAGCGCTGTCCAGTCCGAGAGTTGCCGCCGACGTGGGAGACCTACCTCGCTTCGCTCTCCGGAAAGCACCGCCACGAGCTGACCCGCAAGATCCGACGCTTCGAGCGTGAAGTCCCCGATGGACGCGCCGTCCTCGTCCGCGGCCCGGATCCGGTGGCCGCTCGACTGGGCGACTTCCTGGCGCTCCACCGCCGTTCGCGCGTCGGCAAGGCGAAGTTCATGGACGAGCGCATGGAGCGGTTCTTTCGAGCGGCGCTGCCGGCGCTGGCGGCGCGCGACGGTGTGGCGCTGTGGTTTCTCGAGGCGGGCGGTGCGCCGGTCGCCTCGTTCGTCTGCCTGGAGTGGGATCACACGGTCGGGCTTTACAACTCCGGCTTTGCGCCGGAGCGCGCCGCGCTGTCGCCGGGACTCGTGTTGCTCTCGCACGTGATCCGTGACGCCATCGCGCGCGAGCGTCTACGCTTCGACTTCCTGCGCGGCGAGGAGCGCTACAAGCTCGAATTCGAGCCGACGCTCGAGGACGTTCATCGCGTCGTCATAGGACCGGCGGCGTGAGCTCGCTTCGGATCGCAATGCTCAGCGTGCACACGTGCCCGCTCGCCGCGCTCGGCGGCAAGGAGACGGGCGGGATGAACGTCT
>JBKOZH010000269.1:0-3319 GCA_046725765.1 Candidatus Methylomirabilota bacterium
TCCAGGATGCCGTGTTGGATCTGGCCGCGATCGGCCATCTTGCAGAGCGCCGCCGCCTCGATGGTCGACGGAATCTTGGACGTGACGGTTTCGACCGCGGACAGGATCGCGACCTTGGGCCGCGCGATCCCGAGCGCCTGCGCAAAGTCGATCGCGTTCTGGACGATGTCGCGCTTGTCGTCGAGCGTCGGAAAAATGTTGACCGCGGCGTCGGTGACCAGCAGCGGCTTGTGATATGTCGGCACGTCCATCACGAACACGTGGCTGACGCGCCGCTCGGTCCGCAACCCGCCGTCGCGCCGGACGACCTCGCCCATCAGCTCGTCCGTGTGCAGGCTGCCCTTCATCAAGAGCTCGGCCCGGCCGAGCCGTACCAGCTCGACGGCCCGCGCGGCGCTGGCGTGGCTGTGCGGCGCGTCGACGATCTCGTGGCCGTCGAGATCCAGCCGCGCCGCGCGGGCCACGGCGCGGATCCGGTCGGCGGGGCCGACGAGGATCGGGATGACGATGCCGGCGTCCGCCGCATCCAGGACGGCGCCGAGCGAGGCGTCGTCGCAGGGATGGGCGACGGCCGTCGGAACCGGCGCCATCCCCTTGCAACGCGCGAGCAGCTGTTCGTATTTACCGCTGCCGCGGCTTTCAGTCGCCATGCAATCTCCTCAGGCGGCGGCCGCCGCCGGCGAGGCGTTCAGCAGCGCTTCCACCCGCGCCAGCCGCGCGCGACGTTCGTCGTTCAGCTCGCCCTTGGCCGACAAGACCTCGCGCACCATGTCGAGCGCGGCCGTGCGGTCCTTGACAGACGGCAGCATGCGCGGAAGCGCGGCCAGCGCCTGGGCCTCGTCGAGCAGGAGCAGGAAGAACTGGTCCCGGACCAGCTCGCGGCGCCGTGATCCCGACAAGCGCTCGCCGCCGAGACGCTGGTCGCGCACGCGCTCGGCCATGCGAAATCCGCGGACGTCGACGCGAGGCTCGTCGCTCCCCGCATACAAGAGGATGCGGACAGCGGCCTCGCGCAGCCCGCCCTCGTCCATGCGCGCTTTGAGGGCTGCGACCTTCTCCGCCACGAGGGCTTCGAACGCCTCGTCGGACGGTCGGACAGCGACGCCATCGCTTCCAGCGCCGCGCAGGCCGACCGCGGCTTGCAGCCACGCCGCCTGGTAGATCGCCTTGAAGAGTCGCTCCGTCGCGCGATCCCGCACGTCCCGATAGCGGTCGAGCGAGCGCTCGATGCGCTCGGACGCCTCGCGCTCCAGCGCCAGAAACGGGTTGTCGTCCGCCACCGGCCGCCGATGGCGGCGCACGGTCTCCGCCAGCTGCTGCACCCCGCTCATCCACGGGTTACGATCCGACAGGAGCCAGTACTGCAGGCGATTGGGATGCAAATTCCGAAGCGCCTCCGCAGCGGTCTCATTGATCCACGGCCGGATCCACGGGCTCACGAACGTCCGATACAGGCCGTCGGTGATGTCCGACACGCGCGCCACCGCCTGGAACGGCCGCTCGTCGGCGCGTGTCGATTCCAGCGCCCGGATGTCGTCGAGCGTCCGCCGCTCGAAGCGAACGACATACCGCCCCGGGATGAGCTCCGCGTGGGACATCTCCGGTTGTTTGTCCTCGATCACCATTTCCCAGAGGCCCGGCGGCAGCGTTTCGATGACGTCGAGCGTCTGGACGATCTCGGCGTGCTCGCGCTGGGCGACGCGGCCCGAGACGAAGATCCCCAGGTGACCGATGTCCTGATGAAGGATGTAGACGATGGTCTGCTCACGGGCGACGATCTCGCGGTCGCTCGCATAGCAGTCCAGGATCCAGTTGAGCGCCTGCTGCGGCGGCGTGATGTTGTCGCCCCAGGACGCGAAGACCACGATCGGCGAGCGGATGTTGCGCAGGTCGATCGCTCGCCCGGCCGAGGTCATCATTTCGCCGGACGCGAGGCGGTTGCCCACGAACAGATTGTCGACGATGAATCGCATCTCGTCTTCGTTGAGTAAATAAAAGCCGCCCCACCAGCGCTCGAACTCGAGATAGCGCGGCCCCTCGGTGTCGATCTTCGAGTAGAGGTTGTACGGCTTCGTCCACAGCGTGTTCGCCGGATTCAGCTTCTCGAAGTTGGCGACCAGGTGGGCGCCGTCGAAGCGGCCGTTGCCGAGATCGCTGGCGAGGGACGCGAGCCACGACCCGCCCATGATCCCGCCGGCGTAGCGCATCGGGTTCTGCGTCCCCTCGCCGGCCCAGTAGGACAGCGGTGCGCCGGCGATCACGATCGGTCCCATGAGATCGGGAGCGACGGCGCTGAGCATCATCACGGCCCAGCCGGCCTGGCAGTTGCCGATGACGCACGGCCGGCCGTCGGCCTCGGGGTGCAGAGCGGCGACCTGTTCGAGAAATCGCGCTTCGGCTCGTCCGACGTCCTCGAGCGTCTGCCCGGGCACGGGGTCGGACCGAAAGCCGATGAAGTAGCACGGGTGCCCGGCGCGCAGCACCACGCCGATCTCGCTGTCCAGCTTGAAGCCGCCGATCCCGGGACCGTGGCCCGCGCGCGGATCGACGACGACGAACGGCCGTTTGCGCAGGTCCTGGCGCGTGCCGGCGACAGGGATGATCCGAACGAGGAAGTAGTTGACGGGACGCTCGAGCGTGCGGCCGTCGAGCACCATCTCGTGCTCGAAGACGAGCACCGGCGGCTTGCCCTTCTCGACGTGCTCGAGGAACTGATTTCCTCGCTGGCGCATGACGTCCCAGAACAGGACGGTGCGCTGCGTGGCGTCCGTCCAGTACTCCCACGCCGCCTGCCACAGCGCAAAGGCCGGGATCCAAGGTTGCATCGGTGACCCTCCGGGGAACGACCTTCCCACCGACGGGCACGGCGGACGTAGGGCCGTCCGGTCCGTGCTGGCTCGTCCCCGGCCCTGAGGGCCGTTAGGCCGATCGCGCCGCCTCGGGCTTCGCCGAATCGCGTGCCGTGAGCTCGGCCAGTCGCGCTGCGGCGTCGGCGCGCACCAGCGCGATGTGCAGCCGCCAGTGATAGACGTCGCGCTGCCGCGACGGCGGCACCTTGCGGCAGAGCGCCGCCGTCGACGTGGCGAGTCGATCGAGCCGGCTGATCTGCTCGCGAACTTGCTCGGGGCGATCAGCGCCGGCCACCGCCTGCTCGGTCTTCCTCAAGATTCCGTACAGCCGGCCCAGGTGCCGGTCCGTCTTCCAGTTGCTCACCTCCGGCCAGAGCCGAACGATGGGCAGCCAGATGATTAGCGGCAGCACGAGGAGTCGGAGGATCAGGAGCCAGCGCAGCAGCGGATACGGCAGCGTGCGGGACAGC
>JBKOZH010000319.1:0-26700 GCA_046725765.1 Candidatus Methylomirabilota bacterium
CGTCGGGGAACGCGCCGAAGGCCTCGCGGCGCAGGGTGATGAATTTCGTCGTGGCGATGTCCAGCGCTTCGTGCAGGAAGCGGTCGCCGAGCGCCTGGGCGGCGCGCTCGCGCAGCGGCGTGGTGATGATCGGTTCGGTCACCTCAGAACCTCGGCGAGATGCAGGGCGCGCAGCGGTGAGCCACGGCGGGCGAGGCCGCCGCGGATCTGCATCAGGCAGCCGGCGTCGCAGGCCACGAGGCAGCGCGCGCCGGACGCCTCGAGATTGGCGAGCTTGCGGTCGAGGATCGACGTGGAGACTTCCGGCAGGCGCACGGAGAACGAGCCGCCAAAGCCGCAGCACTCGTCGCTGCCTGGCAGCGGCACGACATCGGCGCCTTTGAGCTCGCGCAGCAGCACGCGCGGTGCCTCTCCCTCGTGGAGACCACGCAGCAGGTGACAGGAGTCGTGATACGCGAGCGGCCCCTGGACGTCGCTTTCGAACGTGGTGCGGCCGAGTCGGCGTACGAGGTACTGCGAGAACTCGTACGTCCGTTCCGCCAGCCGCGCCGCGTCTTCCGCCTCGGCGTGACCGCGCAACAGCCCGGCGTACTCATGCTTGACCATCCACGCGCACGAGCCCGACGGCACGACGACGGCGTCGGCGTCGCGGAAGAGCGCGACCGTTCGCCGCGCGACCGTTGCGGCCTCGTGGTGGTATCCGGAGTTGAACAACGGCAGAGCGCAGCACGTCTGCCCCGCAGGCAGCGTGACCTCGACGCCGAGGCGGCGCAGCAGCTGCACGATCCGTTCGCCGACCTCGGGATAGAACATGTCGGCCAGGCACGTGATCATCAGCGCGACGCGCGGCGCCGCGGCGGGCGCTGCGCTCACGCCTGCCCCCGGACACTCATGCGTGCGGCGGTGGCGGCGCCGTGAACACGAGCAGCAGCAGGCGCTTGCCCGAGTCGTTGGTGACGCCGTGCTGGCTGCCGGCGGCGGCGACCAGCGCTTCGCCGGGCTCCAGCACCTGCTCGGCGCCGTCGAGCGCAAAGCGGCCGCGCCCTTCGAGGACGACGTACACCTTGTCCTGGCCGTCGTGGGCGTGGACCTTCTGGCTCTGGCCGGGCTCCAGGCAGTAAAGATCGAGCTGCGCGCGCGGCGTCGATGCGAGCGCGATCTTGGCCATCTTGTCGGCCTGGTACTTGGCGCGGTCGGCGAGGCGGATCTTCATCGCTCCTCCCATCGCATGGCGCGCGCGAGCAGGCTGACGGGGTGCACGACGTCGATGTCGAGCCCGCGCTCACGCGCGCCCCGCGCGATCTGCATCAGGCAGCCGGGGTTGCCGGTGACGACGGTGGTGGCGCCGGTCTCCGTGATCCGCGCTATCTTCGCCGCCAGCAATTGATCAGCCATCTCCGGCTCGAGGACGTTGTACACCCCCGCGCTGCCGCAGCAGAGCTCGCTGTCAGTGAGTGGCACGAGGGTGAGCTCTGGGATGCGTCTCAAGAGCGCCCGCGGCGCCTCGCGCACGCGCTGCCCGTGGGCCAGGTGACACGGATCGTGATACGTCGCCGTGAGTCGCAGGGGCTGCAGCGGCAGGTCGGCATCGGCCAACAGCTCGGTGACGTCACGCGTGCGCGCGGCAATCCGCCGGGCGGCGTCGTCGTCGACCCAGTGCGCGTAGTCCCGGAGCGCCGAGCCGCAGCCCGCCGCGTTGGACACGACCCAGTCGACGTCGGCGGGCAGCGCCGCCGCGAGTGCCCGAGCGCGCGCGCGGAACGCGTCGACCCGCCCGCCGTGCAGCTCGAGCGCGCCGCAGCAGCCCTGTGCGCGCGGCGCCACCACGTCCCATCCCGCGGCGGCGAGCAGCCGCATCGTGTCGCGATTGACGTCGGCGAACAGGAAGCGCTGCACGCAGCCCGTGAGCAGCGCGACACGTCCACGCGCCTGCCCGCGGGAGGCGAGAAATTCCGGCAACTCGTCGTGCGTGCTCGGCACTTCGGGCAGGAGCGCGTCCATGGCGGCCAGCCGGGGAAACCGCCGCAGCAGCCCGGTGCGGCGCACGAGGGCGTGCAGCCCGGTGCGACGGTAGCGTCGCAGCAGGCCCAGCGCGACCGCGAATCGCTCGGGGTGCGGAAAGACACCAAACAACAGCGCGTCGAGCAGCCGCCGCGGCGCGGGCCGTCCGCGTCGCTCGATGTCCGCACGCGCGGTTTCGAGCAGCGAGCCGAAGGGCACGCCGGCGGGACACGCCGTCTCGCAGGCGCGGCAGCCGAGGCATAGATCGAGGTGCCGCGTGTACGTGTCGGTCACGTCGAGGCGACCTTCGGCGACGGCGCGCATGAGGTAGACGCGGCCGCGGGGCGAGTCCATCTCTTCGCCGAGCATTCTGTAGGTCGGGCACACGGGCAGGCAGATCCCGCAGTGGACGCACGATCGAATCGAATTGAGTGTCGCGGGTTCCGCGAGACTTGTTGTAGCGGGGTCCGCGAGGCCGCCTTGCACCGTGGGTGGCCTGTTCGAGATGGTCCCCGGCTCCGTCATGCCCGTTCTACCGTCGTCGGCATTCGATGTGCGCGTTTCATAGTCCGCCGACGAAGCGGCCGGGGTTGAGCACGCCGCGCGGATCGAACTCGTTCTTGATCGCACGCATCACGGCGAGCGCCGGAGCGGGCACAGGACCCCAGGGATCGATCCGCTCACGGATGACGCGGGGCGCCCGCTCCACGATGACGCCGCCACCGACCTCGGCGACCGTCGCGCGCAGCCGCTCGAGCGGGCCGAGCAGCGCCGCGGCATCGGCGTGGGCGACGAGCGCGCGCAGCGCGCCGATCCCGACGGCGCCGGCGACCGCCGCTCCCGGCAGCACCGCCTGTACCGCGCCGAGCGTCTCCACCAGCCGGCCCGGAACGGTTCCGATCCGAAGCGACACGCCCTCGAACCGGGCGAGCGCGCGATCGTACGCGCTCCAGAACGAGGCGCCCATCGTCTCGACCGTGCCATGCGCGTACTGGACGAGCGCCTTCACGACGCCCTCTTGCGCCCGCACCGCCGGCTCGACCGTCCCGATCGACACCGCCACGGCGGCCGCGCTCTCGGGCAGCCGACACGCGGCGCACACGCGAGCGTCCAGCAGCTCGACGCGGTTCGGCTGCACCGTCGAGTCGAGCAGCGCGGCCACGAACTCCTGCGCGTGCGCCGGCGTGCGGAAGCTCGCCAGCCACGTCGCCTCGTAGTCCGGCGCCGGATGCAGGCGCAGCGTCAGCTCGAGGAGCACGCCGAGCGTGCCGAGCGAGCCGACCATGAGCTTTGGGATGTCGTAGCCGCTCACCGATTTGACGACCTTCGCCCCGCCCCACGTCAGCACGCCATCCGCCTGCGCGAAGCGCACGCCGAGCAGCAGGTCGCGCAGCGTGCCGTACCGGTGGCGCAGCGGTCCGCTTCCCTGTGTGGCCGCCAGACCGCCGAGGGAACGCTCGGCCCAGCCCGGTGGATCGACCGGCAGCAGCTGCCCGTGCGCCGCGAGCTGTGCCGCGAGCGCGCCCGCGGTGCAGCCCGCCCGCACCGTCACCGTCAGGTCCTCGGGTTGGTATTCGAGCACGGCGTCGAGCCGCTTCGTGTCGACAACGAGGTCGACGCGCGCGGGCGGATGACCGAGCTCCAGGGCCGTCCCGCCTCCGCACGGTACGATGGCGAGACGCTCGTCGTGCGCGAGCGCGACGACGGCCGCCGCCTGCTCGATCGTGCCGGGTGCCGCCGTCCAACGGGGCGTCACACCATCGACCGACGCGCCGCCCTCGCGCACGTGCTCCGCGCCGACGATCCCGCGCAGCGCGTCGGCGAGCGCCGCGCTGGTCGTCACCGCCATCGCGCTAGACCCACGTGCCGGCCGGCAGCGCGGGCCGGGACGGACGAAAGCCGTCGCCGCACGCGGGATGCGACGGCAGCAGTTTCGCCGGATTCATGAGGCCATCGGGATCGAAGACGCGGCGCAAGCGGAACATGAAGTTTAGATCGGCGTCGGCGTACTGCAGCGGGAGGTTCTTCGCCTTGTCCATGCCGATCCCGTGCTCGCCGCTCACGCTGCCGCCCAGCGCGATGCACGCATGGAGCAGCTCCTCGTTCGCCTGCTGGGCACGCTCGAGCTCGGCCGGGTTGCGGTCGTCGTAGCAGATCAGCGGGTGCAGGTTGCCGTCACCGGCGTGGAACACGTTCGCGAAGAGCAGGTTGTGCCGCTTCGCGATCGCGACCATCTCACGCATGATCTGCGGCAGCTTGCTGCGCGGTACCACCGCGTCCTGCAGCAGGTACGCGGCCGTGATGCGACCGACGGCGCCCGCCGCCTCCTTGCGGCCCTTCCACAAGAGCGCGCGCTCGGCCTCGTCGCGCGCGACGGTGACCATGAGCGCGCCGCGCTCGCGGCAGATCGCGGCCACGCGCTCGGCCTGCGCCTCGACCTCGGCGCGTGGGCCGTCGAGCTCGATCAGCAGCACGGCGCCCGCGCCGTCGGGATAGACCTTGCCGACGGCCGCGTTGATGGCGCCGATCATCGCGTCGTCGAGCATCTCCAGCGCGGCGGGGATGATGCCGGCGGCGATGATCGCCGAGACCGCTTCGGAGGCCTCGACCAGGCTCGCGAAGGACGCGAGCGCGGTCTTCACCGCTTCCGGCGCGTGCAGCAGGCGCACGGTGACCGCGGTCACGAGCCCGAACGTGCCCTCGTTGCCTACGATCGCGCCGGTGAGGTCGTAGCCGGGACGGTCCGCCGCTTTGCCGCCGACGCTCACCACGTCGCCCGTCCCGGTGACGATCTCCAGGCCCAGCACGTGATTCGTCGTGATGCCGTACTTGAGGCAGTGCGGACCCCCGGCGTTGGTCGCGACGTTGCCGCCGATCGACGACACCATCTGGCTCGACGGATCGGGGGCGAAAAACCAGCCGCGCTCGCGCACGGCATTGGTGAGCCAGAGATTGATGAGGCCGGGCTGCACGGTCGCGCAGCGGTTGGTGAGATCGATCTCGAGGATGTTCGTCATCCGCGTCAGCGAGACCATCACGCCACCCTGGGGTGCGGTGGCGCCGCCGATGAGGCCAGTACCGGAGCCGCGCGGGACGATGGGGACGCGCGCCTCGCGACAGAGCCGCACGACGGCCTGGACATCCTCGGTGCTCGTGGGCAGGACGACGGCGTCGGGCGCGCCCTTGTAGAGCGTGAGCATGTCGCTTTCGTACGTGAGACGACCTTCGAGGGTGGTGACGACACCCGCCGGGCCGAGCAGGCGCTGCAGCCCGGCGACTACGCTGGCGGAAAGCGCCACGGCAGGAGGCGGATCAGCCGATCTTCCAGGTATCGCCCGACGTCAGCAGCTTCGCGATGCTGCCCGGTCCGCGATCGGAGATGGCCCGCTGCTCCTGCTCGAGCATGACCTCCTCGTAGATCGGCGCCTCGATGGCCGCCAGCACGCCGATCGGCACCGGGAACGTCGGTGCGAAGAGATCCGCGAGGATCTTGGCGGCGTTGACGTTCTTCTCGTCGTGGATCCAGAGCGCACTCTCCGCCACACCCGACGCGTCGGCGACCTTGGGCGTGACACCGTCCATGACCACGGCCTTGCGCGCGTCCGGCGGCCCGTACAGCAGCGGCTTTCCCTGCTCGAGCCGGAGCTCGTACGCGAGCTTGGACGTCTTGTCGTAGACCACGTTCCACGCGAGGTCGTTGTACACGTTGCAGTTCTGGAGGATCTCGATGAAGCCGGTGCCCTTGTGGGCGGCCGCGCGCTTCAGCGTCTCCTCCATGTGCTGGATGTTGCGATCCACCGTCCGTGCGACGAAGGTTGCCCCACAGCCGAGCGCGTACGCGAGCGGGTTGACCGGCCGATCGGCCGAGCCCATCGGCGTCGACTTCGTCACCTTGCCGAGCTCGCTCGTCGGCGAGTACTGGCCCTTCGTGAGCCCATAGATCCGGTTGTTGAAGAGCAGGATCGTGAGGTTCACGTTACGGCGCAGCACGTGCAGCATGTGGTTGCCGCCGATCGACAGACCGTCGCCGTCGCCGGTGACCACGAAGATCTTGAGGTCCGGGCGCGCCACGCGCAGCCCGGTGGCGATCGCCGGCGCGCGACCGTGGATCGTGTGAAAACCATACGTGTTCATGTAGTACGGGAAACGGCTCGAGCAGCCGATGCCCGAGATGAACACGATGTTCTCGCGCGGGATGCCGAGATCGGGCATCGACTTCTGGATCGCGCTGAGGATGGCGTAATCGCCGCAGCCCGGGCACCAGCGGACGTCCTGGTCGGACTCGAAATCCTTCTTCGTGTATTTCGGCGTCGGCGCGGCCGCGGCCCCTGGTCCCTGCGTCATGCGTGACTCCCGAGCATCTGATGAATGGCGTCCAGAATTTCCTCGCTCGCCAGCGGCAGCCCGCGCACGCGATTGAACCCGACCGCGTCGACCAGATATTCGGCGCGGAGCACGCGGACCAGTTGCCCGCTGTTGATCTCGGGCACCAGCACCTTGCGGTACTCGCGCAGGATGTGGCCGAGGTCCGGCGGCAGCGGATTGAGATGGCGGAGATGGATCGATGCGACGGACTTCCCGTCGGCCTGCGCGCGCTCGACGGCCGCGGTGATCGAGCCGTACGTGCCGCCCCAACCCACGACGAGCAGGTCGCCGGTGGCGGGCCCGTTGATCGATGTGGGCGGTATCTCCTGCGCCACGCGCCGCACCTTCTCGGCACGGGTGTTCACCATATGGTCGTGGTTCTCGGGATCGTAGGAGATGTTACCGGTCACGTCCTGCTTTTCGAGCCCGCCGATGCGGTGCTCGAGCCCGGGCGTCCCGGGCCGCACCCACGGCCGCGACAGCGTCGCCGGCTCGCGCAGGTACGGGAAGAAGCCTTCCTTCTCCGTGCGGAACTGGATGTCGATCGGCGGCAGCGTCGTCGGATCCGGGATGAGCCACGGCTCGGAGCCGTTGGCGAGAAAGCCGTCGGACAGCACGATCACCGGCACCATGTACTTGGCAGCGATCCGCACCGCTTCATAGGCGATGTAGAAGCAGTCGCCCGGCGTCGCTGGTGCGATGACCACGACCGGCGACTCGCTGTTGCGGCCGTAGAGCGCCTGCATCAAGTCCGCCTGCTCGGTCTTCGTCGGCATGCCCGTCGATGGACCCGCGCGCTGGATGTTGAGGATGATCAGCGGCAGCTCCGCTGTCACCGCGAGACCAATTCCCTCGCCTTTGAGCGCGATGCCCGGACCGCTCGAACACGTGACGGCAATCGCGCCACCGAAGGCGGCGCCGATGGCCGCAGTCACCGCGGCGATCTCGTCCTCCGCCTGGATCGTCCGGATGCGGAAGCGCTTGTGCATCGCCAGCTCTTCGAGGACGCTCGACGCCGGCGTGATCGGATACGCGCCATACACCACCGGCACCTTCGAGCGCTCGGCGGCCGCGAGCAGCCCCCACGCGAGCGCACGGTTGCCCGTCATGGCGCGGTAGAGACCGGGCGTCATCTCCGCCGCCTCGACCGTGTACGCTTCCTCGAAGAACTCCGCCGTCTCGCCGAAGGCGTGGCCCGCCTTCAGCACGCGCGTGTTGGCCTCGGCGATGTCGGCGTTCTTGGCGAACCGCTTGCCGATCCACTCGAGCGTCGGCTCCAGCGGCCGCGTGTAGATCCAGGAGACCAGACCGAGCGCGAAGAAGTTCTTCGTGCGGTCCTTCTCCTTGGTGTCGAGCTTGAGGTCGGCGATGGCCTTGTGCGTGAGGCCGGTCATGTCGACCTTGTGCAGCCGATAGCGCTCGCCGAGCGCCGGCTCGTCGAGCGGATTCGCCGCGTAGCCGGCCTTGTCGAGGTTGCGCTTCTCGAACGCGGCCGTGTTGACGATCAGCAGACCGCCCGGCTTGAGATCGCGAAGATGCACCTTGAGCGCCGCGGGGTTCATCGCCACCAGGCAGTCGAGCCGATCGCCCGGCGTGTACACGCGCTGGCTGCCGAACTGCAGCTGGAACGACGACACGCCGAACAGGGTGCCGGCGGGGGCGCGAATCTCGGCGGGGAAGTTGGGCAGCGTCGCGATGTCGTTGCCGGCCCACGCCGACTCGGTGGTGAACTGCTCGCCCGTGAGCTGCATGCCATCGCCGGAGTCGCCGGCGAACCGAATCACGGCACGTTGCAGCTCGCGCCGCGCCTTGGCCCCCTTTACGGGCGCCGCCGTCTCGCTCATCGATGTCCTCTCCCGAGCCCGGTCGTCGCTGGCCGGGCTTCGCGCGGATTGCCCCTGTGCGTCGTCGTGTCGCGCGGGATTTGCGCTGAGGCCGCCCGGCCGTCCAACGGCGTCGACTGAGCGTGCTTCATCTTAAAGGACCCTCAGGACTTCGGCAAGGTTCATCGGCCCTTATCCGGCGTCCATCTCGTGGGGCCGCTTGAGCGTGTCGCCCGGCGGAAGGTTCAGAACCGCCTCGGGGAACAGCTGCGCCAGCCACCGGATCACGTGGCTGACGGTGACGATGCCGATCGGCCGTCGGTCGGCGTCGACCAGCGGCACGGTGCGAAAGCCGGCCACGCTCATGCAGTGCACGGCGTAGGCGACGCGGTCGTGCGCGGTGAGCGCTTCGGGGTTCGGGGTCATCACATCTCGCAACGCGGTGCGGCGCGGCTCCCGACCGGCACCGGCCACGCGCATCAACACGTCGCGCTCGGTCAGGATCCCCGTCAGGCGCCCCTCGCCGTCGACGACGACCACGCACGCCTGGCGCCGCTCGAGCATGCGTGCGATGGCGTCTTCGACCGTCGCCGTCGGCGGCAGGCAGATCGGCTCCGCCGGGCCAAGCGTGGCGATGGTGTCGTCGAGAAGGGCACCGCGTACCTCCTGGAGCTCATCCTCGATGTCGTCGAAGTCCCTCATACCCGACTCCTCTCGAGCTCGCGCGCCGCGGTGTGGGCGACGGCGCCGCTCGCCTCCTTGAGCATCTCGACGAACCGGCTGGCCGTTGGTGTCAGCAGCTTCTGACGACGATAGATGATGCCGACGGGCCGCGCGAGATCCGGCGCGCCGAGGGTCACGGCGGCCAGCGTGCGGATACCCGCCTCCTTCTGCACCGTGTGACGCGGCAGGATGCTGACGCCGGCGGCGATGATGATCGCCTGCTTGATCGTCTCGATGTTGTCGAACTCCATCACGATGTTGGCTCGCGCGCCGTGCTGGCGCAGCGCGCGATCGATCGCCTTGCGGATCGGCAGCGCGCGGTCGAAGGCGATGAAGCGCTCGCCGTTGAGATCGGCGGGCATGACCAGCCGGCGGCGGGCAAAGCGATGGTTGGGGTGGCACACGACCGCCATCGGCTCCACGCGCAGCGGCACCACGGTGAGCGCGCGGTCGGACGGCGGATACGACATGATCCCCAGATCGGCGTCGTCCTTCATGACCGCCTCGACCACCTTGTGGGGATGCAGGCATTCGAGCTGCACCCGCGCCTCCGGATAGAGCGCCGCGAATTGCTGCATTGGGCGGCTGACGTCATGCAGGCCGACGGAGTAGATGGCGGCGACGCGGACGGTGCCGTCGAGCCGCGCCTTGACTGCCGTCACCTCGGCCTTGGCCTTCTCCCACGCCTCGACGATCCCGCGGCAGGCCTCGTACAGCGCCTGCCCCTGCGGCGTCACCGTGAAGGGCCGCTTCGTTCGGTCGATGAGGGTGGCGCCGACCTGGCTCTCGAGCAGCTGCACGGCCTGGCTGGCCGCGGACTGGGAGACGAAGTTCTGCTCGGCACCTTTTGAAAAAGAGCGCAACCGCACGACGTCGCAGTAGAGGCGCAGGGTCTCGAGGTGCACGCCGTCACTCTACACCATAAGCGGTGCTGATACCTACCATCCGTCTTTTCGCTGCTGACTAATACTGCTTCCTTGGGTAGTATCGTGCAACTGTTCACAAAGGGGTGGGCGATGGTGGAGCAGCAAGGCCTGTACGACCCCGCGCATGAGCATGACGCGTGCGGCGTTGGCTTCGTCGTCGACATCAAAGGTCGCAAGTCGCACGCGATCGTCCGCCAGGGCCTCCTCGTTCTCATCAATCTCCTGCATCGCGGCGCCTGCGGCTGTGAGCCGAACACCGGTGACGGCGCCGGCATCCTGCTCCAGGTCCCCGACAAGTTCCTCCGCAAGCAGTGCGGACGCCTCGGCATTCCCCTCCCCGGACCGAAAGACTACGGCGTCGGCTGTGTGTTCTTGCCGAGGAACCTCGCGCAGCGCGAGAAGGTGCAGGGCCTGATTGCCACGATCGTGAGCGAGGAAGGCCAGCGACTGCTGGGCTGGCGCGACGTGCCGACCGACGATCGCCTCCTCGGCGCCAGCGCGGTCAACGTCGAGCCCCACATCGAGCAGATCTTCATCGGCCGGGGCGACGCGCGCGACGCCGTGCACTTCGAGCGCAAGCTCTACGTCATCCGCAAGCGAATCGAGCACGCCGTGGAGGCGATGGACTTCTCCGAGAAGCGGCTGACGTACATCCCGAGCCTTAGCAGCAACACGCTCATCTACAAGGGCATGCTGTCGGCCGACCAGATCGAGACGATGTATCCCGATCTGCGCGACCCGGACATGGAGTCGGCGCTGGCGCTCGTCCACCAGCGCTTCAGCACGAACACGTTCCCGTCCTGGCCGCTCGCCCACCCCTACCGCTACGTCGCGCACAACGGCGAGATCAACACGCTGCGCGGCAACATCAACTGGATGCGCGCGCGCGAGGCGCTGTGCCGCTCGGACGTGCTCGGCGCGGACCTCGCGAAGGTCCTACCGGTGACGCGCGAGGGGCTGTCCGACTCGGCGACGTTCGACAACGTGCTCGAGTTCCTCGTCATGAACGGGCGCTCGCTGCCGCACGCCATTCTCATGATGATTCCGGAGCCGTGGCAGCACCACGAGTCCATGAGCCCCGAGCGACGCGCGTTCTACGAGTTTCACTCGTCGCTGATGGAGCCGTGGGACGGGCCGGCGTCGATCGCCTTCACCGACGGCACCGTGATCGGCGCCGTGCTCGACCGCAACGGACTGCGGCCTTCGCGCTACTACGTCACGAAGGACGACCTCGTCGTCATGGCCTCCGAGGTCGGCGTGCTCGACATTGCACCCGAGCAGGTGCTGGTCAAGGAGCGGCTGCATCCGGGCAAGATCTTCCTCGTCGACACCGCGCAGGGTCGCATCATCGACGACGACGAGATCAAGGCGCAGCTGGCCGCCGAGCACCCGTACGGGGACTGGCTGCAGCAGAACCAGGTGCGGCTCGACGACGTGGCGCAGGCACCGCTGGCGGAGTCCGACCACGCCACCGTGCTCACGCGGCAGATGGCGTTCGGCTACACCCACGAAGATCTCCGATTGCTGCTGGCGCCCATGGCCAAGAACGGCGAAGAGCCGATCGGCTCGATGGGCACTGACACCGCGCTGGCCGTGCTGTCCGACCGGCCGCGTCCGCTGTACGACTACTTCAAGCAGCTGTTTGCGCAGGTCACGAATCCCCCGCTGGACCAGATCCGCGAGGAGCTGGTGACGGCGATGGAGTCCACGATCGGTCCCGAGGGTAATCTGCTGAAAGCCGAGCCGAGCTCGTGCCGGCAGATCGTCCTCAACGATCCCGTGCTCTCCAACGATGACCTGGCGAAGCTCGCGCACATCTCGGAGCTCGGCTTCAAAGCCGTGACGCTGCCGATGCTCTATCCGGTGGCCGAGGGCGCGGCCGGTCTCGAGCGCGCCATCGAGGATCTGCAGCGCCGTGCCAGCGACGCCATCGCTCAAGGTCACAACGTCGTCGTCATGTCCGATCGCGGCGTCACGCGCGAGCTCGCGCCGATCCCGAGCCTGCTCGCCACCGCGGCCGTGCACCATCATCTGGTGCGCCGCGGGGAGCGTACGCGCTGTGGTCTCGTCATCGAGACCGGGGACGCGCGCGAGGTCCACCACATATGCCTGCTGATCGGCTACGGCGCCGGCGCGGTGAACCCGTGGGTGGCGTTCGAGACGCTCGACGACCTGATCCAGGAAGGCGTGCTAGCGGGCCTGGATCGGGCCAAGGCCATGAAGAATTACATCAAGGCGCTGAACAAGGGAATCCTCAAGGTCATGGCGAAGATGGGGATCTCGACGCTGCAGTCGTATTGCGGCGCGCAGATCTTCGAGGCCATCGGCCTCAATCGCACGGTGGTCGACCGTTACTTCAGTGGGACCGCGTCGCGCGTCGGCGGCATCGGCATCGACGTCATCGCCGAGGAAGTCCACCGGCGCCACGTCGCCGCGTATCCGGAGCGGCCCGTCGAGAAAGCCGATTTGGACTGGGGTGGCGAGTATCAGTGGCGCCGCGACGGCGAGCATCATCAAGTCAATCCGGAGATGATCGCGAGGCTGCAGGCGTCGACGCGCTCCGGCAGCTACGCCGCCTTCAAGGAATACTCGAAGATCGTCGACGATCAGAGCCACCAGCGCGCCACGCTGCGAGGGCTGTTCAGTCTCAAGCCGGCGGGCCCGCCGGTGCCGCTCGACGAGGTGGAGCCTGTCGAGACGATCCTCAAGCGTTTCGCCACCGGCGCGATGTCCTACGGCTCGATCAGTCAGGAGGCGCACGAGACGCTGGCCATCGCGATGAACCGCATCGGCGGACGCTCCAACACCGGCGAGGGCGGCGAGGATTCCGCGCGCTACACGCGCGACCCCAACGGCGACTGGCGGCGCAGCGCGGTCAAGCAGGTGGCCTCAGGGCGCTTCGGCGTGACCAGCGAGTATCTGGTCAACGCGACCGATCTGCAGATCAAGATGGCGCAGGGGGCCAAGCCCGGTGAGGGCGGCCAGCTGCCGGGCCACAAGGTCTATCCGTGGATCGCCAAGGTGCGCTACGCCACGCCGGGTGTCGGGCTGATCTCGCCGCCGCCGCACCACGACATCTACTCGATCGAGGATCTCGCGCAGCTCATCCATGATCTCAAGAACGCCAACCCAAAGGCGCGGATCCACGTGAAGCTCGTCGCCGAGGTCGGGGTGGGTACGGTCGCCGCCGGCGTCGCGAAGGCGCATGCCGACGTGGTCTTGATCTCGGGTCACGATGGGGGCACCGGCGCCTCGCCGCTGACCTCGATCAAGCACGGCGGCGTCCCCTGGGAGCTCGGGCTGGCCGAGACGCAGCAGGTTCTCGTGTTGAACAAGCTGCGCGATCGAATCATCGTGCAGACCGACGGTCAGATGAAGAGCGGGCGCGACGTCGTCATCGCCGCCCTGCTCGGCGCCGAGGAGTACGGCTTCTCGACGGCGCCGCTGGTCGTGCTCGGCTGCATCATGATGCGCGTCTGTCATCTCAACACCTGCCCCGTGGGCGTGGCCACGCAGGATCCCGAACTGCGCAAGCGGTTCGCGGGCAAGGCCGAGCATGTCATCAACTTCTTCCGTTTCGTCGCGCAGGAGGTCCGCGAGCTGATGGCGCAGCTGGGCTTCCGTACGATGGAGCAGATGATCGGCCGCGCGGACTGCCTGGACGTCACGGCAGCCGTCGACCACTGGAAGGCCCGCGGGCTGGATCTGTCGTCGATCCTCTACTCGCCGGCGATGCCGCCGGAAGTGGCGCGGCGGTGCGTGGTGGCGCAGGACCATGGGCTCGAGAAGTCGCTCGACCACACGACGCTGATCCCCGCCTGCCGCGACGCGATCGAGCACGGCACGCGCGTGGAGCTGGCGCTGCCGATCCGCAACGTGCATCGCACGGTCGGCACGATGCTCGGCTACGAGATCACGCTCAAGCACGGTGGTGGCGGATTGCCCGACGACACAATCCGCGTGCACTTCAGGGGCTCGGCCGGCCAGTCGTTCGGCGCGTTCCTGCCGCGCGGCATCACCTTCACGCTCGAGGGTGACGCCAACGACTACTGGGGCAAGGGGCTTTCCGGTGGGCGCCTCATCGTGCACCCACACGGGCGATCGAACTTTGTACCCGAAGAGAACATCATCATCGGCAACGTCGCGCTCTACGGCGCCACCGCCGGTGAGGCCTACGTGCGCGGCGTCGCCGGCGAGCGGTTCGCCGTGCGCAACAGCGGCGCCCACGCGGTGGTCGAAGGCGTCGGCGATCACGCGTGCGAGTACATGACGGGCGGCCGCGTCGTCGTCATCGGCAAGACCGGCCGCAACTTCGCCGCCGGCATGTCGGGCGGCATCGCCTTCGTGCTCGACCTCGACGGCGACTTCTACCGGCGCTGCAATCGCGAGATGGTGGATCTGGAGGCGCTGGATCAGCCGGCCGACGTGTCGCTTGTCGGCGAGCTGGTCGACCGCCACGTGACCTATACCCACTCCGCGCACGCCGCGAAGATCCTCGCCGCGTGGCGCTCCATGCGTCCGCGCTTCGTCAAGGTGATGCCTAAGGACGAAAAGCGCGTGCGCGGTGCTGAGGCCAAGGCGCGCGCGGAGGGACGCGAGCCGACGTTCGGCGAGCTGGTCGGGGCCACGAGTGGGTAAGGCCACTGGCTTTCTGGAGATCCAGCGCAAGAAGTGGCCGACCCGGCCGATCGCCGAGCGCCTGCGCGACTGGAAAGAGGTCTATCTCCCCTTCCCGCACGACGATCTGCGCAAGCAGGGCGCGCGCTGCATGGACTGCGGCGTCCCGTTCTGCCATCAGGGCTGTCCGCTCGGCAACCTGATCCCCGACTGGAACGACCTCGTCTATAAGGACCGCTGGCGCGACGCCATCGAGCGGCTGCACGCGACCAACAACTTCCCGGAATTCACTGGGCGGCTCTGCCCCGCGCCGTGCGAAGGCTCGTGCGTGCTCGGCATCAACGACGATGCGGTCACGATCAAGGCGATCGAGGTCTCGATCATCGATCACGCCTTCGAGCATGGGTGGGTCCAACCGGAACTGCCCTCGGTGCGCACCGGCAAGAAGGTCGCCGTCGTCGGCTCCGGCCCCGCCGGCCTTGCCGCCGCGCAGCAGCTCAATCGCGCGGGGCACTCCGTGATCGTGTTCGAGCGTGCCGACCGGATCGGCGGCCTGCTGCGCTACGGCATCCCCGAGTTCAAGATGGAGAAGCGCCATCTCGACCGACGGCTCGCGCTGATGGAGAAGGAAGGCGTCGTCTTCCAGACGAACGCTCACGTCGGCGTGAACCTGCCGGTCAGCGATCTTCGCCGGGACTTCGATGCCATCGTGCTGGCTGGCGGCGCGTGCGCCCCGCGCGACTTGCCGATTCCCGGTCGCGACCTCGGCGGCATTCACTTCGCGATGGACTACCTGACGCTCTCCAACAAGCGCTGCGAGGGCGACGCGATCGCCGATGAGCAGTTCATCACGGCGCGCGGCAAGCGGGTTGTCATCATTGGCGGCGGCGACACGGGCGCCGACTGTCTCGGCACCGTGCACCGCCAGGGCGCCGGCTCCGTCCACCAGTTCGAGCTGCTGACGCGGCCGCCGGAGACGCGCGCGGCCGATAACCCGTGGCCGCAGTGGCCGAACATCTTCCGCGTGTCCTCCGCGCACGAGGAGGGCGGCGAGCGCGTCTACTCGGTGTCCACGCAGCGCTTCCTGGGCGACGACGGACGTGTGAAGAAGCTCGAGGCCTTCAAGGTCGACATGGTCCGGCAAGGCGGGCGGCTCGAGTTCAAGCCCGTCGCCGGCAGCGAGTTCGCGCTCGACGTCGATCTTGTGCTGCTGGCCATGGGCTTCGTCGGTCCCGAGAAGCCGGGTATGCTGAGCGACCTCGGCGTCGGTCTCACGGACCGCGGCAACGTCGCCCGCGACGCGAACTGGATGACGAGCGTGCCGGGCGTGTTCACCTGCGGCGACATGCAGCGGGGGCAGTCGCTGATCGTGTGGGCCATCGCGGAGGGGCGCTCGTGCGCGCGGGGGGTGGACGCGTACCTGATGGGCCGTTCGGACCTCCCTGCTCCACTCGCGTAAGGCGCGCTCGGTCACGCCTCTCTAGTGGATCCGATACGGTCACATCGCACACTCGCGATGCTAGACTCGAACACGTTATGGGTGAGGTGCGCGTGCGTTATTCCTGCGACCACGCTCCTGGAGCTCGGTATCGACGCGGTGGGCCGCGTCTCGGTGGTTCTCGCCGATGGTCGACGAGTTGTGCGCACCGCCGGCAGTGCGGCAGTGACCATTGACGGTGAGTCCACGCCGTGCCGAGTGCTCTTCGGTGAGCCGGACGACGCCGTGCTGCTCGGCCTCACCGTCCTAGAGCAACTGGGTTTGGGCGTTGACCCCGTCCAGCGCCGGCTCGTGCCCGCCGACTTCCTGTTGTACTAAGCTGCTGTCCTGATCCCCGGCCCACCTCAATCACGAACTCAGGGCATCGCGAGCGGCTCGCCCACCAGCGACCACCACGGCAGGGCGACGAGCAGGACGACAGCCCAGCCGAGCAGCGTCATCCACACGCCGAAGCGGAACATCTCGCCGGCCGACACGTGACCGCGCTCGTAGATGACGAGCGCGGAGGAGCTCTGCGCAGGGTAGTAGACGACCGCATCGCCGGTCATCATGACCGCAAGCGCGCACACGACCGGGTTGAGCCCCGCTTCGCGGCCGACGGACATCGCGATCGGCAGGGCGAGCGCGAGAAAGGCCGAGATGTTTGGCACCAGCGCGCGCAGCGCCGTCGCGCCGAGCAGCAAAAAGACGATCGTGCCCACGGCGCTTCGGCTGAGCCCCGGCAGACCGCCGACCAGGAGGCGGGCGAGCCACGGTGCGGCGCCGCTACTCTCGAGCGCGTGAGCCAGCGAGATCGACGCCGCGATCACGAAGAAGTTCGACCACCCTACCCCGCGTTCCAGATCGGACCAGCGGAGCGGGCCGAGGCCTGGGGTCAGCAGCGCTACGAACGCGAGCAGCGCCGGGATCGCGGGATCCAAATGATGAAGCGGGTCCGTGAGCCACAGCGCGGACGTGCCCAGGATGATGGCGAGCGTTCGCCACTCCACGCCGGCGATCGGACGACGACGCTCCCGCTCGGGAACCGGCAGCCCGCGGCCGAAGCCGCGCCGGTACAGCGCTGCGGTCAGCAGCCCGCCCAGCACGAGGATGACCCAGTACGGCACGGCCATGAGCGCCAGCCAGCCGGTCCACGACATGCCGCCGATGATGGCCGCGCTCATGACCGGTGTGATGCCACCGGTCAGCAGCGCCGTTGACGCGA
Organism: Candidatus Methylomirabilota bacterium; assembly: GCA_046725765.1. Taxonomy (GTDB): domain Bacteria; phylum Methylomirabilota; class Methylomirabilia; order Rokubacteriales; family CSP1-6; genus AR12. The sequence continues at coordinate 17,158 of JBKOZH010000319.1, forward strand.
GGCGGTTGATCGATGAGAGCGCGAGCATCACCGCCTTCGCGATGTCCGCGCCGCGCGGCACGCGAGCCAGCGTGAAAACCTCGTCGTAGATGTGAATCAGAATCCCCGAGCGCGTCGTGGCCGAGGGCAGCACGAACGTGAGGACCGGGAACGCCAGCACGAGCTGCACGTAGACGGCGAGGCTCCGGCCGCTCGCCCGCTCGAGAATGGTTCGCGCGAGGCGTTCCGCCAGCCCGCTCTTCACCACGGCGGCGCCCATGGTCAGCACGCCGATCAAGAAATACGGGACCGGGCTGGCGAAGCCCTGCAGCGCGCCGCGCACGCTCGGGGTGGCGCCGGTGAGCGGTAGCAGCACGATGGCCAGCAGCGCGGTCACGCCGGGCTCGAGCGTCTCGCTGGTCCACAGCACGATCGCGATCAGCATGACGAGCAGCGCGCGCTGACCGGCGAGCGGCAAGTCGCCGAGCAGCGGCGGCAACAGCAGCGCGAGGACGAGCGCCGCCAGCGTGACAACGACGGCCGCGCGGCGCTTCAGGGCCTGAGGTAGGAGTAGTGTTCTACCGACTGAAGGCGCGCCACTTCGGCGACGCCCGAGGGCACGATCTTCGCGTCGGACACGACCCTCGAGGGCTCGATGTTTCGGCGCTCGAGCGTGAAGCGGCAGACGCGAAACTCGACGCCGCGAAGCGTGAGCTCGTCGAGGTCCGTGGCGAACGGCCCACCGCTCGGTGTCTTCGCATCTTTGAGCAGGAAGTCGATTCCCCGACCATGGGCGACCACGACGATCTTCGCCGTGGGATCGGCCGAGAGATGGTTGCGGATGTTCGTCATGGCCCGCGCGGCCTGCTCGAGCCCTTCGTTGAGGTGGTAGACGACTTTGACCGGCTCCGCGGCAGTCCCGACCGACACGGCGGCGAAGAGGATCAGCATCATGAGCGTCGCCACCCGCATTTGCATGGTCACTCCTGCCGGCGCCGGCCTGATCATAGGCTCGCCGCGGACGGTGGGGACTCACGCAGACTCGCCTCGCCTGCCGCTGCGGCTCGAACGACGGCCCCACGACGTCCTGCGGCTCGCACTACCGCGCCCCGGGGCTTTGCCAGCGCACGTGCCCGATGAAGAACGGACCGAGCGTCGCGAGGTACTGCGAGGTCTGGACGGTCTTGCGCATCGTTTGCACGAGATGCGACAGCGGGTGCAGCTCCCGTCCGATGAGTCCGATCACGAAGTCGTTGTCGTGCACGTCGAGACCGTGGCAGGCGAGCCGCACGTCGTGCGCGAGGTCGGCGTCGCCGTACGCTCGCCCGAGGATCGAGTGCTCACGGATGATCTCACCCTGCTCCTTGGGCGACAGGCGCCCGAAGGCACCCGTGCGCCGCAGCGGATACCAGATCGCCCACGGCCAGGCCGGGTTGAGCACGGTGCGTCGCGGCCGGCGGAACAGCCATTCCTCGAGGTCCTGCTCGAAGCCCGACGCGTAGGTCCGGCCGAGCATGGTCAGCTCGTCGTGACGCGAGAGCGCGGCGAACGGCTCGGCGTTCAGGAGATCGCGATAGGCGCCGACGAACGCGCCCGGGTCTTCGCTCATCGTCAGCACGCCCACGCCGCGTGGGTCATTGACGTCCTGGTAGAGCACGGCCTGGAGCCGGCTGGCCTCCAGCGCACTCGCCAGCGGCTTGGGATCGCCGCAGCCGCCGAACACGTGCAGCTGCATGAATAGGCGCCGGTCGATCGCCTGACCGCCGGCGCCGCGCTCGCGGACGTCGGCCTTCACCTCGCCGTCGCGTGGTGCCTCGGCGGAGCTGCGCGGCCCGCCTGGTTCCCCGCTCATCAGCCGCCCCGCGTGTGCATCTCGAGGTGCGGGTCGCGTCGCAATCCGCCGATCTGAACCAGCGGGGTGCGCCGGCCGAGCGCGAGCCGCTCCTCGGCGCCGCGATCCGTGCGCGCGCTCCAGACGCCGGTGATCAGCGCCTTCAGCTGCGCGTTGGAGGCGCCGCCGCGCAGCGGACCGCGCAGGTCGACGCCGCGCATCGCGTAGAGGCAGAGATACCAGAGACCGTCCGCGGTGAGGCGGCTGCGATCGCACTGCGCGCAGAACGGTGCCGTCGTGGACGAGATGATGCCGAACACAGTGCCGTCGGGCAGCCGGAAGCGGTCGGCCGGTGCCGTCGAATCCTCGACGACGGGCTCGATCCGCCCGTAGCGACGCTCGAGAATCTCCAGCATCTCCTTGCGGCTCACGACCTGGTCCATCGACCAGCGCGTCGCGCCGCCGACGTCCATGTACTCGATGAACCGCACCTCGGCCGGCACGCGCTTGCCGAACTCGATCAGATCGGTGAGCTCGTCGTCGTTGACGCCGCGGATGACGACGGTATCGAGCTTCGTTTCGCTGAAGCCAGCACGCGGCACCGCGGCGATGCCGGCCAGGACCTCGGCATGCGTGTTCCGGCGCGTCAACGTCGCGAAGCGCTCCGGCCGCAGGGTATCCAGGCTCACCGTGACGCGGCGCAGTCCGGCCGCGCGTAGGGCCGGCGCCTCGGCGGCGAGCAGCACGCCGTTGGTGGTGATGGCGAGATCGCGCAGCGCGGGCTTGGCGGTGAGCAGGCGGATCAGCGCCGGCAGATCGCGGCGCAGCAGCGGCTCGCCGCCCGTGAGGCGCACCTTGTCGACGCCGAGCTCGATGAAGACGTCGACCAGCCGGCTGATCTCCTCGAAGTGAAGGATCTCCTCGCGCGGCAGCCAGACGTACTCCTCCTCCGGCATGCAGTAGCCGCAGCGCAGATTGCAGCGGTCGGTCACCGAGATACGCAGGTTGCGCAGCGCGCGGCCGCGCGTGTCGAGCAGCGGCATCATCTCAGGCGCTCCCGGAGAGCGCCGGCTCGGCCGCGTACGCGCGCTCCCACTCGCGCACGAGACCGGCGCGCTTGACGCCGACGTCGAAGTGCTCCCACGGAAGCCGCTCGCTCAGCGAGCGCTGGCGCGTCGTGTAGAAGTCGGGATCGCCGTCCCACTCCCGAAGCGCGCGACGCCACTCGCCGTCCAGCCGGGCCGCCAGCTCGAGGAAGTCTCCCACTCGGCGGTCGCCGCGCGCCAGCAGCGCCTGCAGCGCGGCCTCGCGCGGGTTCTCGTGCAGGACCCGGATATTGGAGAACGTCCGCACGCCCCGTTTGATCGTCTCGAGCTTGTCGTTGAGGGACTGGACCCCGTCGAAGGGTGCCCACTGGAACGGCGTCCACGGCTTGGGCACGAAGGACGAGATCGAGAGCGTGAGCTTGCCGAACGGCTTGCCGGTCGGATCGAGCACGCGCAGGCGCTCGAGCATCCGGCGCGCGAGATCGGGGATGGCGGCGACGTCCTCAGGTGTTTCCGTCGGCTGGCCGATCATGAAGTAGGTCTTCAGATTGGGGATCCCGCGCGCGCGGACGAGATCACAGGCGGCCATGAGCTGCTCGTCGGTGATGGCTTTGCGAATCGCGCGCCTCAACCGCTCGGTTCCCGCTTCCGGGGCCATCGTCAGCGTGCGATGGCCGCCGCGCGCGAGCGACGCGACCAGATCATCGGTCAGGCTGTCGGCGCGGAGCGACGAGATGGACAGCTCCATACCGTTGTCCTCGACGATCTTCAGCAGGTCGCTGATCCACGGATAGTCCGACACGCACGCGCCGACGAGGCCGATTCGCTTCTCGCCCTGAGCGGCGAGGTCCGCGATCGTGTCGCGCAGCGCCGCCACGCTGCGGTGCCGCACCGGCCGGTAGACCTGACCCTCGAGGCAGAAGCGGCAGCCGCGACCGCAGCCCTTGCCGACTTCCAGCAGCGCCATGTGGCCATACTCGGCGTTGGGCGTCTTCACCGCGGCGATCGTGCGAAACGCGTCGACCTGCTTGAGTCGCCGCTTCACGACGATGGCGGGCGCGCCGCGCTCGGCCCGCACGTCGCCGATCGTGCCATCGTCGGCGTAGGCGACGTGATGACGTTCGGGGATATACACACCCTCGACCCGGACGAGGGCGTCCAGGAACGTCTCACGCTCGCGATACCCCTCGCGATACGCCTGCAGCAGCTCGCCGACCAGCTCCTCGCCCTCGCCGACCACGACGAAGTCCATGAACGGCGCAATCGGCTCCGGGTTCGAGAACGCGCACACGCCGCCCATGAGCACCAGCGGGTCGTGCGGCCGCCGGTCGGCCGCGCGGAGAGGAATCTTCGCCTGATCGAGCAGGCGCAGGACGTTGACGTAGTCGCCCTCGTACGTGACCGAGAAGCCGATCATCTGGAAGTCCGTCAGCGGGCGCTGCGACTCGAGTGACAACGGCGGCGTAGAAGTGCGGCGCATCTCCTCGAGATCGGCGGTCTCGGGCATGAACACGCGCTCACACACGACATCGGGCAGGGCGTTGAGGTGGCGGTAGATCGTCTGGAAGCCGAGGTTGGACATCCCCACGGCGTAGGTGTTGGGGTAGACCAGCGCGAACGAGACGCGGCCGCCCCAGTCACGGATCACGGTGCCCTGCTCGGCGGCAAGCAGCGATTGTGCTTTTTGCTTAAGTTTCCACGACATCCGGATCAGTCTACCACGCGCTCAGGCTCAGCCTTTGACCACGCCCAAAGGCTTGAGGCGCGCCACGCGCGTCGAGATGCCGAAGCCGTCCACGACCCGCACGACGTCGCGCACGTCCTTGTACGCCTCCGGCATCTCTTCGGCGAGCGACTGGTGGCCGGCCGCCCGGGCCACGACGCCCGCCTGCGCCAGCTCGTCGACGATGCGCCGGCCGCGCGCCGCCTTCACCGCCGCGGTGCGGCTCATCACGCGTCCGGCGCCGTGACACGTCGAGCCGAACGTCTCCTTCATCGCCGTCTCAGTGCCGACCAGCACGAAGGAGTACCGGCCCATATCGCCGGGGACGATCACCGGCTGGCCGGGAAAGGCGCGGGTGGCCCCCTTGCGATGCACGAGCAGGCGACGCGTGGCGCCGTCGACGTGATGCTCTTCCTCCTTGGCGATGTTGTGCGCCACGTCGTAGACGACGCGCATTGAGAGCTCCGCCGGGGCCACGCCGACCACGCGCTCGAACACGCGCCGCGCGGTCTCGGCGAGCACCTGGCGATTGGCGAACGCGAAGTTCGCCGCCGCGCGCATCGCACCGAGATAGGCGCGCGCCTCGGGCGAATCGATCGGCGCGCAGGCCAGCTGGCGGTCGGGCACGCTGATTCCGTAGCGCGCCATCGCCGCCCCCGCGGTCCGCACGAAGTCGGTGCACACTTGATGACCGATACCGCGCGAGCCGGTGTGGATCATCAGCGTCACGCGGCCCGCCTGCAGGCCCAGTCGTCTGGCCACGGCGTCGTCGTAGACCTCGTCCACGACCTGCACCTCGAGGAAGTGGTTGCCCGAGCCTAGCGAGCCGAGCTGGCGGAGGCCACGCTCCCTGGCCTGTTGAGACACGGCGTCGGGATCGGCGCCGGGGATCGCGCCGCCGGACTCGATTGCGTCGACGTCATCGCGGCTGCCGTGACCACGCTCGACGGCCCAGCCGGCGCCATCGCGCATGACGCGTCCGAGCTCCCGCGCGTCGAGATTGACCGAGCCTCGGCCGCCCACACCCTTCGGCACCGCCGCGTAGAGCGCTTCGACGAGCTCCGGCAGCCGCGGTGCCAGCGCTCTCGCCTCCAGGTTCGTGCGCATGAGCCGAACGCCGCAATTGATGTCGAAGCCGATGGCGCCGGGACTCACGACACCGCTGCGAAGATCGATGGCGAGGACGCCGCCGACGGGCAGACCGTAGCCCTGATGGATGTCGGGCATCGCGAGCGCCGCGCGCACGACGCCGGGCAGCGTCGCGCCATTGGCGAGCTGGGCGAGTGCCAGATCGGTGCGGATCTGGCGCATGAGCAACTCGTCGGCGACGACCAGGCCCGGCACGCGCATGCCGGGCGCGGCGTCAGTCGGGATGCGCCAGAGATACGGGCCGAGCGGCTCGACGTGCATGACGCATCGCCCCGGCGCCGCTCAGCTGGCGGTCACCGGCGTCGAGCGACGGCGCGTCCACGCGAGCCCGATCACCGCGACGATCACGCCGACGACGCTCGCGAGCTGCGGCACGCGGAAGCTTCCGAGCCAGAAGCTGTCGAGCCGCAGCGCCTCGATCGCGAAGCGCCCGACCGAATAGAGGCCGATGTAGCAGAAGAACACGGCGCCAGGATGCTCGCGCAGCCGCGGCCGCAGCCACGCGACGAGCGCTAAGAAGACAGCGAAGTCCCAGAGCGATTCGTACAGAAACGTCGGATGAAAGTACTCGAACTGTCCGAAGCCCGGTGGCCGGTGTGCCGGCGAGACGTACATCTTCCACAGGACGTCGGTCGGGCGGCCGAACGCTTCTTCGTTGAAGAAGTTCCCCCAGCGTCCGATCGCCTGGCCCAGCACCATCGCCGGTCCGGTGACGTCGAGACTGCGCAAGATCGGGATCTGCTTCTTCCACGCGAGCCAGGCGCCGACGATCGGTCCCACGATGAGACCGCCGTGCATCGCCAGCCCGCCCTCCCACACGGCGGGAATCTTCGAGGGATGCTGGCCGTAGTAGTCCCAGTTGAAGATGACCTCGTACGCGCGCGCGCCGAGCAGCCCCGCGAGTATCGCCCACTGCCCCACGTTGATGATCTCGTCAGCAGGCAGGCCGTCGCGCTTGGCCTGCCGATGTCCCCACCAGAGCCCGACGACGATGGCGGTGGCCATGAGGATGCCGTACCAGCGCACGGGGATCGGCCCGAAGCCGAGGATCTGCGGGATCTGGAACGCGATTGGCCCGGGCGACGCGAACATGACGGACTACGATACCTTTCTGGACAGGGTTCGTCCAAGAAACCCGGGATCGTTCGTGAGCCAGCCCCACGGTCGGACGCCGGCCGCGCAAAGGCTTCGTCGAGTGTGCAGCCGTCAGGGTGTCGAGCGATCGAGACGTTTATGGCGTTGGCGCGTCGCGCACGGATACCGATCAGCGAACACGCCCAGACGAACACGCCAAGAATGTCCTCCGATTTATTCGTGAAGCCGTTGGATTCGATGAGGCCGCGCACGGATTCGGTCGCGTGTAACGAACGAGGGCTCGTTGCCCAGCCAGCCGAGTCGCTCGCGGGTGAGGCTCGACGCGCGTCAGCGGGCCGACGGTGAAAATGGTGGGGGCGGCAGGACTCGAACCTGCACGTCCTTTCGGACAGAAGATTTTAAGTCTTCGGCGGCTGCCCATTACGCCACGCCCCCAACGTCTCAATTTTACGTGAAGTTCAACCTAACCGATGTTGACGCGGGTCTGACGGCATACGGATTGCGAGCAGCAGCCACTCATGGCGCACGTCATCAGGACCTATGCCCCGTTGCTCACAACGGGCGACGGCCGAGTCTACGCCGCCCGCAGCGTCGGTCGCGACCGCGAGGACGGCACGTGGGAAGGGTGGCTCGAGTTCGTGCCTTCGGACGGCTCGCCTGTGCTTCGTTCAGCGCGTGAAACCACGCAGCCGAATCTCGCCGATCTCGAGTATTGGGCGAGCGGACTCACCGCCGTCTACCTCGAGGGGGCGCTCGAGCGGACGCTGACACCGCCGCCCGTGATCACGGTGCCGGCGCCGGAGAAACCCGTATACGACGAGCCCGCTCCGCCGGCCAAGCCGATCGTCGTCACCGAGGAGCCGGACGTGCCGGTCGCCGACGCGATCCTCGACCCGTTCGCCGTCTACGCAAAAGGCGAGAGCCTGCTGCGGCGACAGCTGGCCGCGCTGGCCCCGCGGCACCTTCGCAACATCGTCCGTGCCTACGACCTCGCCGAGGACATCGACGTCGAAGAATTGACGGAGCCCGAGCTGATCGAGCTCATCGTCTCCTCAGTTCGTCGTCGGCGCTCGGCGTCGGACGCTGCGTAAGACGTCGCGAAGGAATGGAGGCGGCGGCCGGATTCGAACCGGCGCATAACCGATTTGCAGTCCTGCCCGCCGCCTTCGCTATCTACACGCTCTGCCGTGTCGACGAGAACTTAGCCCACGCGTCGCCTTGGTGGCTGGTGGGCTGTCGCGGGCACAGTGACGGGCACAGCCACCGGCAACCGATCAGACCCGGCAGGAATCCTACCTTGTCGGGAATCCCAGGCTGTGGCCCCCTTGCGCTGCGTCACGCTTTCATGGCAAAAAGCCCCACGCCGGGGGAACGCACTCATGAAATTTTCCGGAGAGCGTCCAAAAGACGTTTTGAAAGCGCGTAGCGGCTTCGCGGCGGGATTGATATGTCCGACCCGCTGCAGCGCGCAGCGAGACGCCCTAGCAGCTTTTGGAGTGGCCTTTGGCGGCGAGCCACGCGGCCTCGACGCTCGCGGCGGGGCAGACGCGGCCGGCGCTCGATCGGGCTGCCAGCGTCCGAGTGGAGCAGCCGTAGGCGATGTCACGCTTCCGTGTCGCGGAGACTGGAGTACGAGGTGCGCGACCTGGGTCTGGTATGCGGCAGACGAATCAAAGAATGTATCGATGTCGAGCGACTCCGCATTGCGGGCCGGCGACGCCGTCCACACGCGTCGCGGCGATACCGTTCGGATCTACGACACCGGCGGGGTAGGCGCGAAGGGCCTTGAGTTCGTCGTCTCTCGTTACGCGTAAGTTGCGCGCCTCAAATCGGACGTGACCCACACGATCGAGCGCGCTAGGGCACAGCAAGGACAACGAGAGGCCCTCCCTGTCGTGGCGCATTTCGTGTTCCCGTACCTTTTTGTGACGGGCAGTTGGATTCACTCCCCTTTGATCAACATGGCTCGGCATGCGCCCATTGTCGTCACCGGACGGACCGCGAATCTCGACATATTCCCGTTTTCCCCCATCTACGCGTACGACGAGCTCGGGTACGCGAGGAAGATTCGGCTCGGCCTTCGGGAACGACGGCGCCGCGGGTTGGCGCCGCTTTTCTTCACTCGCGTGTTGCAGAATCGCCGCGCGCGCCTCATCCACGTCCACTTCGGCGACGCTGGAGCGGAGCTGCTCGAGGTTAGACGCAACGTTAGCCTCCCCATGGTCACGAGTTTCTACGGGGCCGACGCCTCTCAACTGGCGCGCGACCCTGTGTGGCTGGAACGATACCGGCGGCTCTTCGCCGAGGGGCAGATTTTCCTCGCCGAGGGCAATGCGATGCGTCGCGCGCTACTCGCCCTGGGGTGCCCGCCCGAAAAGGTGGTTGTCCACCGCCTGGGCGTCCCGCTCGACACGCTGCCCTTCGTCGCGCGGCACCCCGATGCCTCGGGAATCGTGAAAGTCTTGATCGCCGGCACATTCCGCGAAAAAAAGGGCATTCCTTATGCTCTCCGTGCTCTGGAATGCGCGTACCGCCGCCACCCGCGTTTCCAGGTCACGCTCATCGGCGACAGTGGTGGCAAGGTCGGTGATGACGAGGAGAAGCGCAAGATTCTGTCGCTCATCGACCGTGCAATCTATCCGGTGAAATGGATTGGCTTTCAGCCGTACACGATGTTCGCGCGGTTGCTTCTCGAACATCACATCTTCGTGAGTCCGAGC
>JBKOZH010000132.1:0-6714 GCA_046725765.1 Candidatus Methylomirabilota bacterium
TATCGCCGAACCGAGGAGGCCGCCATGCCCGCGTCGTACCTGTCACCGAAGACGCGCGTCGGTCCGAGCCCGATCGAGGGCCGCGGCCTGTTCGCGCGGCGCCGAATCCGCAAGGGTGAGATCGTGGCGATCAAAGGCGGGCACGTGTACGACGCGCGCACGCTCGCGCGGGTGAAGACGCGCGTGGCCGTCTCGTACATCCAGATCGCGGACGGCTTCTTCATCGGCGCGCGAACCGCGGCCGAGGTGCGGCGCAACAAGATCTTCATCAACCACTCGTGCGAGCCCAATCTCGGCATCCGGGGCCAGATCGTGTACGTCGCACTGCGCGACATCGCCGCCGGCGAGGAGCTGACGTACGACTGGGCGATGGAGGAAAACCAGCGGGCGCGCACGCAGTGCCGGTGCGGGGCGCGGCGCTGCCGGCGAGTGCTCACCGGACGCGACTGGAGGATCCCGCGGCTTCAGCGCCGCTACCGCGGCTACTTCTCGGCGTACCTGGAGGACAAGATCCGCACGACCCCGAGGTGACGACTCAGTCCCACTTCCGCTCGTCGGAGACTTTCTTGGCGTTGTCGGGAATCGTGCCGGCGCCGACGACGGCGACACTGCCGCGCAGCTTCATGACGTCGCGAATCCCGGCCTCGAGCGCCGACGACGCGGCGGCCGCGTCGACGCCGGAAGCGAGCTGCACGCGCAGCGTCAGCGTATCGTTGTGGGCCTCGCGGCCGACGACCACCTGGAAGCGCTCGACACCCTTCACGCGCGCGACGATCTCGTCGACCTGCCGCGGATGCACGAAGATGCCGCGCACTTTCGTGACCTCGTCGGCGCGGCCGCGCCAGCCGAGCATGCGCGCCGACGTGCGACCACACCGGCAGGGCTCGTCGGTGATGACCGTCAGATCGCCGGAGCTGAAGCGGATCATCGGATACGTGCGGTTGTGGACCGTCGCCACCAGCTCGCCGATCTGCCCGTTGGGCAGCGGCTCGCCCGTGGTCGGATCGCACACCTGCGTGATCGCGTCCTCGAGCAGGTGCATGCCGCTCGCCTCGACGCATTCGTAGGCGAGCATGCCGGTGTCCGCGGTGCCGAAGCCCTGTCGCGCGATGATGCCGTGGGCGTCCTGCAGCTCGCGGCGCATCGCCTCGGTGAACGGCTCGGCGCCGACCTGCGCCACCTGAAACGGCAGGCGGCCTGCTCCCATTTCCTTCGCCTTGGCGAGGATCGTCATCAGGAACGAGGGCGTGCCGACGTAGCCGGTCGCACCGACAGACTTGGCGACGTTGACCTGGATTTCCGTCTGGCCGACGCCGGTGGGCACGACGGAGCAGCCGATGAGATTCAGCGATTCGTCGAGCTCGTGCGCCGCGGGGGTCAACGCATAGGCGAAGGTGTTGATGACGATGTCGCCGGGGCGAAAGCCGCCGGCGAACAATCCCGTCTCGGCGTGGAAGGCGCTGACTTCCGGCCCCATCGGCTCGAAGATCGGTCCCGGCGAGACGAAGATCTTCCGCAGCTTCGGCACCGGCACCGTGCAGAAGCCGCCGAACGGCGGATCGGCCTTCTGCAGCTCGGGCATCGCGCTCTTGCGGATGACCGGCAGCCTCGCGAGGTCATCGGTCGAGCGAAAGTTCTTGGGCGCCAGGCCCGCCTCCTGAAGGCGCCGGCGCACGCCGGGCGCGTTGGCCCACGCGTGCTCCATCAGCGCGGCGAGCCAGGTCGCCTGGTAGCGCTCGCGCGCGCCGGGCGACATGGTCTCGCGCTCGCGATTCCAGTAGCCGGCGCGGCGATCGACGGGCTTCATCGCCTACTGGCCGACGATCTCGGGCATGAGCGATTGCACGAGCTTCATGACCTGCTCCTTGTCGGCGGGCGCGACTTTCGCCGAGTCGAGGGCCTTGGCCAGCGCCGCATTGCAGGCGTCGAAGTCTTCCTTCGCCAGCCCCATCCCCTTGTGCGCCTCCTTCATCGGGCGACCGATGTACGAGCACGGGCCGCCGGTCTGGTCGCAGATGAAATCGGCGATGTTGCTCTTGAGTGGGCCGACCTTGGCGGCCGGCAGCGCCTTGAACGCCGGACCGATGCGCGGATCGGCGAGCGCGTTGGTGACGAACCCGTCCACGACGCCCGCGATGCCTTCGCGGCCGCCGAGACGCTTGTACAACGACGGTGTCGCCGGCGCGTCGCTCGTGGTGGCGCACGCGCCGAGGCCCAGCGATAGCACCATCACCAGCAGGCAGCCCCACACCCACACCCCGATCCGTCTCATCGAGCCGACTCCTCCCTAACTCAGCCAGCGTTTACGGCGCTTGTAGTGTTTGACGTCGCGATAGGACTTGCGCGCGCCGACCTCGGTGAGACCGAGATAGAACTCCTTGATGTCGGCGTTGTCGCGCAGGCTCGCTGCCGAGCCATCGAGCACGATGCGGCCGTTCTCCATGACGTAGCCGTGCTCGGCGATGCCCAGCGCGAGCGTGGCGTTCTGCTCGACCAGCAGCACGGTCAGCTTTTCCTGCCGGTTCATGCGCTGTACGATCTCGAAGATTTCCTCGACGAGCATGGGCGCCAGGCCCAGCGACGGCTCGTCGAGCAGGATCACGCGCGGGCTCGACATGAGCGCGCGGCCGATGACGAGCATCTGCTGCTCACCGCCCGAGAGATAGCCTGACTGCACGTGGCGCCGATCGGCCAGACGCGGGAAGTACTGGTAGACGCGGTCGATGCCCTCGCGCAGCCGCGCGCGGTCGCTCTGCACGTGGCCGCCGGCGATCAGGTTTTCCTCGGTCGTGAGGTGCTCGAACACGCGCCGGCCCTCGAACACCTGCACGACGCCGCGCCGGACGACGTCGTACGGCGGCAAGTGATCGATGCGCTGGCCGGCGAGCTCGATCGCCCCTTTGGTGATGGCGCCGCGCTCCGACGGCAGCAGGCCGGAGATGGCCTTGAGCGTCGTCGTCTTGCCCGCGCCGTTGGCGCCGAGCAGCGTCGTGATGCCGCCCTCGCGGACATTGATCGACACGCCCTTGAGGACGAGGATCACGTTGTCGTAGATGACCTCGATGTTATTGAGAGTAAGCATACGGAGACATGGGCGAGCGGTGGGCCGGGACCCGGCGAGCCCCTCGTCGAGCGGGGCGCAGCCGGGTCCCGGACCGCCGCTTGCCTATGATTTCTTACCCGCCTCTTTGATGTGCTTCGCCACGACGTCCTGGTACGCGGCGTACCAGTCGGTGATCTTCTCGAACTTCCCGCCCTTCACCTGCCAGATCTGGACGAGCCCGCCGCCCTCATGATCTTGAGGCGTGATCTTGAGCGGCGGCACGAGACCACCGAGCGTGAAGTTGCTGATCTTCTCGAAGCCCTTCTTCGTGTCCTCGCCGGTGATCTTGCCGTCCGGCTTGGCCTTGAGCGCGTTGCGGATGGCTTCGACGTGCAGCGCGCCGATCAGCACACCACGGTTGTAGAAGACCGTGGACGCCATCTCCTTCGGCGGCTCCTTGCCCTGCTTCTTGTACATCTCGCGGATCTCGTTCAGCACCGGGTAGTCGGTGCCCACGCCCGCGAACTGCATCGCGTAGTAGCCTTCCGCTGCCGCGAACCCGCCGCCGGCCTCGATGTTCGCCTCGGCCGCGCCCCACACGAACGACACGACCTTGCGCAGCGGATAGCCGACGCGCTTGAGCTCCTTGATCGACACACCGGGCGCGCCACCGAAGAGATGCGCGACGACGAAGTCGGCGCGGAAGCGCTGCGCGATGTCGAGCACCTGCGCGCCCATCTCCACGCCGGGCGGCGGCACCGCGAACGTCTTCAGCTGGAAGCCTTCCTTCGCCGCCAGGTCCTCGATCACCTCGATCGGCTCGCGGCCGGCCGGGTTGTCGTAGAAGAGGTAGGCGATCTTCTTGCCCTTGAGGTTGCCGCCGAGCTGCTTCTTGGCGAAGTCGATCGCCGCGGCGCCCTGCGACCAGTAGGTCGCGGCGATGGGGAAGATATACGGATACTTCGTGCCGTCGGCAGCGGCGGCGCTGCCGAAGCCCGGCGACGTGCCGGGAATTCGATCCTCCGTCAGCTTCGCCGCCAGCGCGTAGATGTGCGGCGTGCCGTAGATCGCCATGGTCACGGCGCCTTCCTTCTTGTGGCGCTCGTATGCCTCCACCCCCGGCGGCACCTTGTACTCATGGTCGATCTCGAGGGCCTTGATCTTGTAGCCTTCGACGCCGCCCTTGCTGTTCACGAGGCTGACGTAGTCGTGGAACCCGGGACACAGCACCGTACCGACGATCTGCGTCGCGCCGGTCCGGTCGCACTGCAGACCGATGACGATTTCGCCCTTCGACTGCTGGGCGGAAGACGGCGCCGCGCCGAGCAGGCTGCTCGCCGCCAGCATCAGCGCCGTCGCAATTGCGAGGTAACGCTTCATGGTGCTCTCCTCTCTCGCGTACTCAGTACGCGAACGGCCAAACCCGAAAGTAACTACGGATGTTGCGCCACAGGCGATTCAGGCCCTCCGGCTCGAGGACGAGGAACACGATGATGAGGGCGCCGAACAACGTGAGGCGCAGAGCGGGGATCAGGTTGTGCACGGTCGCTTGCGAGAACAACACTCCGCTGAAGGCCTCCATCGCATAGCGAATGACGATGGGCAGCAGCGTGACGAAGGCCGCTCCGAAGATCGACCCGAGCACGGAGCCGAGCCCGCCGATGATGATCATGGCCAGGTAGTCGATAGACACGCCGATCTGGAACTGCTCGTAGTTCGCGATGCCGAGGTAGTACGTGTAGAGCACACCGGTCACGCCGGCGTAGAACGACGAGATGGCGAACGCCAGCAGCTTGTAGCGGAAGATGTTGATGCCGATGATCTCCGCCGCGATGTCCTGGTCGCGGATGGCGATGAACGCGCGGCCCACGCGGCTGCGCACGAGATTCATCGTGCCGACGATGGCGAGCACGACGAAGACCAGCAGGAAGTAGTACATCGCCCGCTGGCTCGCCAGGACATACGGGCCGATGCGCGGGCGCGGCACCTCGATAGACGCCTGCACGCCACCGCTGATGAACGTTACGTGATTGATCGTCCACTCGATGATGAGCTGACCCGCCAGCGTCGCGATCGCCAGGTACAGCCCTTTGATGCGGAGCGACGGAATACCGACCACGGCGCCGACCAGCGCGGCCATCAGGCCGCCCGCCAGCAGATTGATCGGCCACGGCGCGTCGAGCCGCGTAGCGAAGTTGGCCGCCGTGTACGCGCCAACCGACATGAAGGCCCCGTGGCCGATCGACACCTGCCCCGTATAGCCCACCAGGATGTTGAGGCCAAGCGCGCCGATGATGGAGATCCACACGAGGTTGGCAATCGAGAGGTAGTACTCGTGCAGCGTCAGCGGAATGATGCCGAAGAACAGCACCGCAAAGGCGCCCACCGCGTACTTCGCGATCGGCAGCGGATAGAGCGCCATATCCGCCTCGTACGTCGTCTTGAGCACCCCGCATTCGCGATGAATCATGCGAACTCCGCGCTATGCCAGCAGCGAGCGCGGCCGCCGCAGCGGGCCGCGGCCCCGCTCGACCATCGCAGGCTCGCCTCGGCCGTCGAACAGCCTGCGGCTTCGCACTCCCACGCAAATCGATACTGCGTTGCGCCTGTCATGGTGCACCGATTCCTAGCCGGATCCGACGCAATACCCGAAACACGGGTCTCACGGAGCCCCGGCCCGCTGCGCCGACCACGCTCGCCACCGACATCGCACGAGATCGCATCAAACACGCTCGATGATGCGCTTACCGAAGATGCCGTACGGGCGGATCATGAGCGCCAGGATCATCAAGACGTACGGCGCGAAATCCTTGGTGCCGCCGCCGACGAACGGATCGACGTAGCCCGCGGCCACGTTCTCGACGATGCCGACGATGAGCCCGCCGATGATCGCGCCGGGGATCGAGTCGAGCCCGCCGAGAATGACGACCGGGAAGACCTTGAATCCCACGAGCGCGAGGTTGACGTCGACGCCGAGCATGTTGCCCCAGAGCACGCCGCCAAGCGCCGAGACGATGCCCGTCATCGCCCACGCGATACCGAAGTAGCGCTCGACGTTGATCCCCATGGCCAGCGCCACCTGCTGGTTGTCGGCCACCGCGCGCATGGCGATGCCCTTGCGCGACTTCAGGAAGAAGTAGCCAAAGCCGGCCAGGAACAGGAGGCTCACGAGGCCCCCGACCAGCTGGATCGGGGGAATGAACAGCGGCCCCAGGACGATCGGCTCGTCGGGCAACGGCAGTGGCAGCGTCCGCGTGCCCTGGAAGATGCCGAACGGTCCGAGTCCGCGCAGGATCGCCGCGAGTCCGATGGTGGCCATCACGATCGCGATGACGGGCCGGCCGATCAGCTTGCGCAGCATGACGCGCTCGAGCGCGAAGCCGAACGCCACCATGCCGACGAGGGCGAGCAGGATCGACAGCGAGAGCGGAATGCCGGCGACGGTGAGCGCGCCCACCGCAACGAACCCCGCAATCATCACGAACTCGCCCTGGGCGAAGTTCACGGCGTCGGTCGCCTTGTATACGAGGACGAACCCGAGCGCGATCAGCGAGTACATGAGACCGATCAGCACGCCGTTGGAGAGCAGGAGCATGGTGAAGTGCCAGTCACCCACGGGCGAGCGCCTCCTCGACGTCCTCGATGCGGACGCGCGACTTCAGCGTGGCTTG
>JBKOZH010000142.1:0-7085 GCA_046725765.1 Candidatus Methylomirabilota bacterium
TGCGCGCCGCGAGCGCCCGCGCCTGCTCCGTTCGCCCCCAGCACAGGATGTTCACGGGCAGTCCGTGCCGCGCGCCCTCGGCGAGCACGCGGTTGATCCCGGGATCGGCGGGATCTTCGGACACGTCGCGGTTCATCATGATGCGGATGCCGACCGTGCCGGGCGTCGCCTTCCAGTCGGCGATCGTCTCCACGACGGCGGGGTCGGAGGGATTGACCGGCTTGATCAGCCCGAAGCGGCCGGGATACTTCTTGCCGACCTCGATCGCATAGCTCGCGTCGTACCGGTACATCGTGAACGGTGAGATGAGCAGGGCGCCGTCGACGCCGACGGCGTCCATCGCGGCCACCATGTCGTCGCCGGTCACTTGCGGGGGACCGGTCAGCACGGCGGCCCACGGCCGGCCGGGGTGATCGCGCTCGTAGGCGTGCACCTGCGCATCGATCGTCGGCATACCCTTCATCCTTTCGCTGGGCGCATCACGCTCGGGCTTCACCAGCCGCGTTATGGATGCGCATTGTAAGCCGAATGTCCACGACGCGCCCCGATCCGCGGCTCCATACCCTTGCGTTCGACAGGGAGGCAGCACGCCGTCAACGCGCGGCGAAGGGCTCGCGTAGACACGAAAGGCCGGGAGCGTTCGTCTCCCGGCCTTTCCTCGTCGCTGTTCTGACGCCTCAGCGGATCAGCTGTGCCACTTGAACTGCTGCGGCTTGCGCACCGATTCCTGGGAGATCATGACGTTGACGAGCGCGGGACCGCGGAACGCCATCGCCTGCTCCAGCGCGCTCTTCAGATCCTTTGGATTCTCGACGAACCAGCCCTTGCCGCCGAAGGCCTCCATCATCCGGTCGTAGCGCGCGCCGTAGATCAGCGCGTTCGGCTTCAGATTCTGCAGCGGGTTATCCGGGTGCTTGGCGTGTCCGGGCCCGATGCCGCCGTTGTTGAAGACGACGATCTTGACCGGTAGCTGGTAGCGGCAGGCCGTTTCCATCTCCATGCCGGAGAAGCCGATCGCCGAGTCGCCCGAGACCGAGATGATCGGCTTGTCGGGATGCACCACGGCGGCGGCGATGACGAAGCCCATGCCGATGCCCATCGTGCCGTAGCTGCCGGCGTCGAGCCGGTGCCGCGGCTTGCTGTTGTAGAGCTGCGTGCGGCCGATGTCCATCGTGCTGGCGCCCTCGCCGATGATGATCGCGTCGTCCGGCGCCCACGCCGCGACGTCCTTGAGCGCGCGGTAGTAGTTGGCGGGCGCCTGATCGTCGGCGAGCTGCGGCGCGATCTGCGCGGCATTCGCCGCCGCCTTCTCGGCGATCGCGGCGTGCCAGGGCGAGTCCTTGGGGAACACCCACTCGCGCTTCTGTAGCGATTCGTTGATCTGCGCGACGATCGCCTTGCCGTCGCCGACCAGCGCCACCTCGGTCGGCGCGTTCTGGCCGATGGACTCCGGCGCGATGTCGAGCTGAACGATGCGTACGTTCTTGTTGAAGCGCGGTGGCAGACCGAAGTGCATGATCCAGTTCAGCCGCGCGCCCATCAGGAAGATGACGTCGGCGTTCTGCAGCGCGTGGCTGCGCGCCGCGCCGACGGACAGCGGATGGCTGTCTGGCATCACGCCCTTGCCCATCGGCGACGCGAGGAACGGCACCTTGGTGCGCTCGATGAACGCACGCACCTCGTCCTCGGCGTGCGAGTACGCCATGCCCTTGCCGATGATGACGAGCGGCCGCTCCGCCGTGCGCAGCACGTTGAGCGCGCTTTCGACGTCCGCCGGCATCGCCTGCGTGCGTGGCGGGTCGGGGCAGCGCGGCGGCTCCTCCACGCGCGACTCGTCGATCTTGGCCGTGATGATGTCGTCCGGCATGTCGAGATAGCTGGCACCGGGCGCGCCGTAGATCGCGTTGCGCACCGCCATCTCCACATAGAAGGGGATGCGGTGCACGTGCTCGACCGCGTGCGCGAACTTGCAGAACGGCGTCGTGATCAGCACCTGGCGCTCTTCCTGGAAGGCGCCCATGCCGTTGCGCCACGACTCCGACGCGCCGCCGATGAGGACCATCGGCCAGCGGTTCTGCTGGGCGTTGGCGAGGCCGGCGAGGGCGTGAACCACGCCTGGGCCGGAGACGACCAGGCAGGCGCCGGGGCGCCCGGTCAGATAGCCGACGGCCTGCGCCGCGTAGGATGCGGACTGCTCGTTGCGCATCCCGACATAGGTGATGCCTTCCTTCTGCGCGGCCACGGCGATGGGACCCACGGGGAACCCGACGATCCCGAACATGAACTCGACGCCCTGCTTCTTGAGGCTTCGTGCGACCAGGGTTGCGCCATCGACTTCGCTCATGAGCGGCCTCCTGTCAGAGCGGGATGATACCGACGTTCCGAGGCGAACGGGCCGCGATTATGTACCATGGCCCCGATGGACCACGTCACATTCGACCGTGAGCCCCCGGCTACCCTGACCACGCTGGTCGTCGCCTTCGGCGGCTGGATCGATGCGGGCCGCGCCGCCACCGGCGCCGTCCGCCACCTCGTCCGCGAGCTCGGCGCCGAGCGGGTGGCCTCCATCGATCCCGAAGAGTTCTTCGTGTTCACGCAGGAACGTCCCGAGGTGCGGCTGAAGGACGACGGCGAGCGCGAGATCCACTGGCCGCGCAGCGAGTTCTTCGCGTGGCAGCCCAAGGATCGCGCCGACGGCGTCCTGCTGTTCTGCGGGCCCGAGCCGCACCAGCGCTGGCGCACGTATACGAAGGCGTTTCTCGACCTGGCCGAGCGCTGCGGCGTGAAGCGCATCGTGTCGATCGGCGCGCTGCTGGCCAGCGCGCCGCACACGCGGCCGATTCGCGTGACCGGCCGCTGCTCCGAGCCCGCAGTGCGCACGCTGCTCGAACGATGGGGAATCTTTCGCGTGCCGACGTATGAGGGCCCGACCGGAATCTCGTCGGTGCTCCTGGACGCGGCGGCACGGCGCCACATGGACCACGTCGGCTTCATGGGACAGGCGCCGCACTATCTACCCGAGGCCGAGAACCCGGCCGCGATCGAGGCGCTCGTGAGCTATACGGCCCGCCTCCTGAACCTGAACGCCGACATGTCCGGGTTCCCCGAGGCGGTTCGAGATTTCCGCACGCAGGTCGATCGCGCCGTCGCCCGAGACAAGGCGACTCGGGAGCACGTGCGCAAGCTCGAGCAGCAGTACGACGCCGAGACGGCCGAAGAGAGCGCCCCACTGCCCGAGGGCGAGCTCGACTCGGGCAAGCTCATGCAAGAGCTCGAGGAGTTCCTGCGCAAGCAGCGCGAGGGCGGCGCCGGCTCAGCGTGACGCCACGGGCTCGTGGGCTTTGAGGAACGTCCGCACGTGGTCGACGACCTTGCGGATCGTGTCCTTGGACTCCTTCCACGGATAGATCGACGCCTCGGCCTTCGGCGCGAGGCTCACGATCTCGCGCGAGATGGCGAGCGGATGCGGCGGGATGTCGTCCGGCAGGACCAGTAGCGGCGTCTGAATCGAGCGCACGAAGTCGCGCGTCACGGTAAAGACGAAGTCGGCCGGCGAGCGATACATGTTGTGCAGGAAGCGCTCGACCATCGCCATCGTGATGTCAGGCCGCCGCGCGACCAGGGCCGGTCCCCAGTTGGTCGTGTTGTTGTTCCAGAAGATGTCGGGATCTTCGGGCCGATGCCCGCTCGGCTGGCTGAGCACCGCCGCGACGACGCGCTCGGGCGCGCGCTGGATCAGCTTGAGGATGAACGGACCGCCGATGCAGTTGCCCAGGACGAGGAACTCTCGGATACCGAGGTGGTCCATCAGGCCGAGCTGATCGTCGGCGAAGGCGTCCCAGGGCTTCTCGACCTGCAGCGGGCCGCTGGACTGCCCGTTGTTGCCGTTGCGCAGATCCATCGAGATGCAGCGGAACTCGTCCTTGAACTCCTCCATCGGGTTGAACGCCGCGCCCGTTGACCACCACGCGATCGCGGAATTGAGACCGCCGCCCGGGATCAGCAGCAGCGGGAACCCGGAGCCGACTTCCTGATAGTGAATGCGGACGTTGCCGCGCTCGTAGAACGGCATCGGATGTTCCTCCTGTCAGCGCAACCGCGGGCCCGGGTCCATGTTCATGAAGACGCGACCACCCATCGGATACCACTCCGGCATCAGCGTGACCGCCTGGCCGACGACCTGGAGGT
Organism: Candidatus Methylomirabilota bacterium; assembly: GCA_046725765.1. GTDB lineage: Bacteria > Methylomirabilota > Methylomirabilia > Rokubacteriales > CSP1-6 > AR12. The sequence continues at coordinate 4,189 of JBKOZH010000142.1, forward strand.
CGCGCCAGCACTCCGATACCCGGCTCTCGCGCCGGTACGACGTGCTGCCGCCGTGGCGGTACATCAGATCCATCGCCTGGCGGGCGTTGTCCGCCGCATGAGCGGCGGCCAGCCGGCAGCGGGCCCGCTGCTCGAGCGTGGTGTCCTCGCCGGCGGCCACGGTGGTCCAGAGCTCGGTGACCGTCGCGGTGCGATACGCGCGCCCGGCGTTCAGCAGCGTGTCGGCGCGACCGATCGCGTCCTGCACTTGCGGATTGTCGCAGAGCCGACCGGTCCGGCCGCGCGGCGTCTTTTCGGCGGCGAGGTCGATCAGGGCGTCGATGCCGGCCCGCGCGATTCCCGTGATGACGGCGCTGTGATGAGGGCCGACCCAGGCCTGCGCGGGCAGGGCATACGAGATTCCCGGCCAGTGGCTCCACTGGTTGTCGAGCGGGACGCCGGCGTGGACCATCGTGCGCCGCTCCGGCAGGAAGACATCGTCGACCGTCCAGTCGAAGCTGCCGGTCGCACGAAGTCCGGCCACATCCCAGCTGCCTTCGACGATCTGCGCCTCGGATCGTGCGAAGAGTCCGCGCCAGTAGACCGAGGTGCCATCGGGGCTGCGGCGGAGCTCGTCACCGTCGAAGATCTGGAAGCTGCCCAACATCCAGCCGCTTTCCTGGCAGCCGGTACCGAAGGGCCAGCGACCGGTGACGCGATATCCACCGTCGACGGGTACGGCGCGCCCGCCGCCCTGCACGGCGGTGCCCGCGATGGCGACGTCGCGCGCGTTCCCGAAAATTTCCTGGATGCCCGCGTCCGGCAGACCGAGCGTCACCAGCTGCGCGATGTTGTTGTTGCAGATATTCCAGCCGACCGAGCCGGCGCCCTCGGCCAGCAGCTCGATCACTCTCAGATACGTGAGTGGATCCACTTGCAGCCCGCCGAGCGCGCGCGGTCTCACGAGGCTGTAGAAGCCCGCGGCGTGGCACTGCTCGACCAACGCTTTCGGCAAGCGCTGCTCGCGCTCGAGCTCGTCGTGGTATTTCCGAATGACGGACCGCAGCGCGGCGGCAGCCTGGACCACAGGCTGCGCGTCGACATCGGGGGGTAGCCGTTTGTCTTCGGCAATCTGCCGCATGGGCGCGCTCGTGCGGGGATGTTCCGCTTGCGATCTCGGGGTGTCAAGCGGCGGCCGACTCCTGTACCCTGTCGGCCCCGAGGAGGACGCCTGATGACCGACAAGATTCGCGTGGGAATCGTGGGTGCGACCGTCACACAAGGTGGTAGCGGCTGGGGTGCCAATGCTCACGTTCCCGCCCTCAAAGCGTTGCCCGGCTACGAGCTGAAAGCGGTCTGCACGTCGCACGAGGACACGGCGAAGGCGTCCGCCGCGGCGTTTGGCGCCGAGCGCGCGTTCCATCGGTTCGCCGACATGGCGTCGGATCCCCAGGTGGATCTCATCGTCGTGTGCGTGCGCGTCCCTGGTCACCGCGAGCTGGTCGTGGCCGGCTTGCAGGCCGGCAAGCCGGTGTACTGCGAGTGGCCGCTCGGCAAGACGCTCGCCGAGGCGGAAGAGATGGCGGGGCTCGCGCGCCAGCGGTCGCTCCCGACCATCGTCGGCCTGCAGGGGCGGAGCGACCCGACGCTTCTCTACGCGCGCGATCTGATCCAGCAGGGCTATATCGGCGACGTGCTGACGGCGAGCCTGACGACCGTGGCGCCCGCCGTGCTGCAGCGCGGTCCCGGCCGCATCTGGCAGGGCGTGCGCGCCAACGGCGCCAACGTGCTGACGATCACGGGTGGGCACGCGATCGATTCCCTGTGCACCGTCCTCGGCGAATTCGCCGAAGTCTCCGCGCGCGTGGCGACGCGAATCCCCCAATGGCGCACGCCCGAAGGCACGCCGGTTCCCGTCGATTCGCCCGACATCATCAACGTCGCCGGCCGCATGGAGAGCGGCGCCGAGGTGTCGATCAGCGTAGCCACCGCGCCGTCGAATCCGAGCGGCAACCGACTGGAGATCTATGGGCGCGACGGCGCCATCGTCATCCGGTCCAACGGCGCGCTCAGCCAGGGGCCGAACCAGATGCACGCGGGCAGGGGCAAGGAGCCGATGGCGCCGATGTCGGTGCCGGACAAGTACACGGTCGTTCCGGGCGGCACGCCGGCCGGTCAGCCCTACAACGTCGCCCAGACGTACGCGCGCGCCGCGGACGCTCTGCGCGGCGGCAAGTCCTTCGAGGCCGACTTCAACCTGGCCGTGAAGCGCCACCAGTTGATCGACGCCATTGAGCGCGCCTCGGCCTCGGGCCGGTCGGTGACGCTGTGATTCGACTCTTCGGCCAAGCCGTGAGGATATGACGCGCCACTTCGGCGTGCTGATTCCGTCGACGAACACGACGGTCGAGATCGAGTGCCGTCTTCTGCCGGCGACCTACCAGGCGCACGTCGGACGGCTGATGTCGAGCGGCGGCAGCTTCTCGCCGAGCCGGGACGAGGACATCGACTACCAATCGCGCTTGCTGGGTACGGCTCGAGTCGAGCTGGTGATCCTCGCCCAGACGTCGGCGAGTTTGTTTACCGACGACTACGACGACGTCGTCACGAAACGGATGAGTGCCGGCGCCGGCGCTCCGGCGATCACGTCGGCGCAGGCGGTCGGCCACGCCGTGCGGGCGCTCGGAGCGCGGCGCGTGGCGATCGTGTCGCCGTACTCGGAGGCGGTCAACGCGCGGGCCGCGTCGTATTTCAAGGCGAAGCACGGACTCGAGACACTTGCGCTGGAGGGATTCGGCGCGACCGACGCGTACGCGATCGGCAAGCTCGGCCCGCAGAACGCGCGCGACGCGTTCGCGCGCGTCGACCGGCCGGAGATCGAGGCGTTCGTGGTCCCCGGCGGCAATTTCCCGACGATG
>JBKOZH010000118.1:0-18218 GCA_046725765.1 Candidatus Methylomirabilota bacterium
CTCCTTGTGGCCGGAACGTTACGGGGTCTTCACGATAGGGGCAAATTATACGGCCCCTTACGACACACGGGCAACTGTGAGAACGCCGACCGACCGCGCGCCGGCGGCGCGCAGCGCGCGAGCGCACTCAGCGGCCGTCGCACCCGTCGTCAGGACGTCGTCCACGAGCACGACGTCGGCGCCGGCCGCCGAGCTGGACGCGACGAACGCACCGCGGACGTTGTCGTGGCGCTCCATCGCGTTCAGCGCCGTCTGCGGCGCCGTCGCCCGGGTGCGCGCCAGCCACCGTGCGCGCAGCGACACCCCCATGGCCCGGGCCACCCGCTCGCCGAGCAGCGCCGCCTGGTTGAAGCCGCGCTCGCGCTCCCGCTCCCGCCCGAGCGGGATCGGCACGAGGATCGCGTCCGCGGAGATGACCGTCGCGCACTGTTCGACGACGAGATCCGCCAGCGGCCGGGCCAGCGCGGGCCGGCGGCCGAACTTGAATCGCTGCAGCGCCTCGCGCAGCGGCCCGGCGTAGAGCCCGGCCGCCCGCGCCCAGTCGAACGCGGGCGGGGCCGCCAGACATGCGCCGCACTGCGCCGGCTCGCCCGGGTGCCCCAGAGGAAGCCCACAGCGCTCACACAGCGGCGGCGCGATGCGCGGCACGTCCTTCCAGCACTCGCCGCAGAGCGGGTCGCGGCGTCCGGGGCCGAGCATCGTCTCGCACACCGGGCAGCGCGCAGGAAAGACGAGGTCGAGCGCGGCCACCGCCCATGCCCGCACCGCGACGCTCAGCGTGCCGAGGCGGGACGCAGCGTGTTCCACCGCTGGCAGGCGTCGCAGCGATCCTGCCAGCGCGGTGCGCCGGCGCCGCACGCCGTGCAGCGATGCGGCCAGTCGAAGCCGTGCGCGAGCCGCAGCGCGCGCCGGTATTCGTCGAACGCCTCGCGCGTGTCGCCGCGGCGCTCGAAGATGGCGCCGAGGAAGGCGTGCACCGTCGGCAAGTCGGGCGCGCGCACCTCGATCTTCTCGAACTGATCGGCGGCCTCGTCCAGCATCTCGAGCTCGAAGTACACACGGCCCAGGGCGGCCGCGAGCGCGAGATCGTCGGGGGCCCGTTCGGCCGCGGCGCGATAGAGCGCGATCATCCGGCTGGGCCGGTCTTGCTCGCGATACGCGCGCTCCAACCGCGCGAGCAGCGGCAGCACGGGATGCGTCTCGGCCGCGCGCTCCCACGCGCGCACCGCCTCGCGCGCGTCACCACCCGCCTCCAGCGCGTCGCCGAGCGCCACCGAGGCGGGCACGAAGTCGCGGTCGGCGCGCAGCGCGGCGCGGAAGTGTCCGGCGGCGGCGGTGGCCTCGCCGCGCGCGAGCTCCAGCCGGCCGAGCTCGTAGTAGCCGACGGCGAGCCACTCCGCCTCGGCGTGGCGCTCGCGCGATGGCGCCAGCGCGAGGATATTCTGCTGGATCGCGATCGCCTCGTCCCAGTCGCGCGCCTCGATGGCAAGGTCGCGCAGCGCGTGCAGACCGTCGACGTGCGCGGGCCAGCGCTGGACGACGTAGCGGAACAGTGTGCGCGCCTCGTCGGCGTGGCCGGCCGCGCGCGCGGTCTCGGCACGGCGCATCGCCTCCGCGGCCTGCGGATCGTTCTCGCCGCTCGCCGGCGCGCGCTCGAGGCCGAGCACACGAAGCGCGCGGTGACCGGCGTCAATGAGCGAGTCCAGTGAGAAGTGGGCGGGCAGAAGCGGCATGGGCGGACGACGACGGTCGGACGAGCGCGCGGCTAGCCGGCCGCCATCCGCTCCTCCTGCTCGATCACGCGCTGGCAATCGATGCAGTAGCGCGCGAACGGCAGCGCCTCCAGCCGCTTGTCGCCGATGGCTTCGCCGCAGCGCTCGCAGCTGCCGAACGAGCCGTCGTCGATCCTTTGCAGCGCGGAGACGACATCGCGGAGGATGCGACGGTCACCGTTGCCCAGCTCGAAGAAGAACTCCCGCGTGTAGGCGGTGTTGGCCTGGTCGCCGAGATCCTTGATGGAGTCGTCTTCCTGGTCCTTCCCGTAAAGCGCCGTGCGGCCGACTTCGTCGGCCAGCTGCCGGTGCTTTTCGATCAGGCGCTTCCTGAACTGCGCCAGTCGATCTTTTCTCATCAAGAGCCTCCATCAGAACGACGCCGCACTGTACGAACGTCGCGCGCGCCGCGAATTATCGTACGCTAGCACGCGCGCCCGCCGCGACGCAAGACAAGCGCCGGAATTGCGTGCTCGCACTTATCCACGCCTGTCCACCGTCCACGCACAGCGATGTCCACAGTCGGCGACGGCGGAGCCCTTCGACGTCACGCACCATCTTCGGCCGACGACACCGAGACCGACGGTGCATCGCCCCACAGACGCTCGAGCGCATAGTAGGCCCGCGTGTCCTCGAGGAAGACGTGCATCAGCACGTCGCCGTAATCCAGCAGCACCCAGCCACTTTCCGCCTGCCCCTCGGCGTGCAGCGGCCGCACGCCGTCGGTCTTGAGCTCGTCGCGGATGGCCTCCGCAATCGTTTTGACGTGCGGAGCCGAGCGACCGCTGCAGACGAGGAAATAATCGGTCACGCTCGACACGTGCTGGACGTCGAGGACGGTGAGGTCGAGCGCTTTCTTGTCGAGCGCCACACGCGCGGCGCGGCGCACTTTGCGCTCGGCGGACGAGTCGGGCATCAGGCCGGGGACTCCCGGTAGAGGCCGTGCGCGCGGATGTAGTCGGCGACCGCGGGCGGAAGGCGAAAGGCCAGCGAGCGCCCCTCGCGCACGCGGCGGCGCAGCTCCGAGGCCGAGATCGGCATGGACGCGGCGGCGGACACGATCACGCCGCGCTCGGGCACGCGCCCGCCGTCGACGCTGGCGAAGCCGCCCTCTACGCCGATCTCGCGCAAGACCTTCTGCGCGGCCTCGCTCTCCCGATCGAACGGGCTGCCCACGCGCGGCACGATGACCAGCCGCGCCAGCTGCGCCACGCGACGCGGCTCGCGCCACGACAACAGATCGAGAAATGTCTCGGAGCCCACGATGAGGAATAGAGTCTGCCCCGGCCGCGCCAGCGCGGCGAGCGTGTCGACCGTGAACGAGGGACCGGGCCGGGCGAGCTCCATGTCGGACACTTCGAACCCACGGTGTCCCTGCGTCGCCAGGCGCACCATGGCCAGCCGTTCCTCGGGAGGCGCCAGTCGGCCCGGGTCTTTGTGGGGCGGATGCTTGGCCGGAACGAACAGCACGCGATCGAGGCTCAGGATCTCCAGCAGATCATCGGCCAGCAGCAGGTGGCCATAGTGGATGGGATTGAAGGAGCCGCCGAAGACCGCGGTACGCGGCACTCCGCTATTCCCGCACCTGGCCGTCGCCCTGCACCACAAACTTCGTCGTCGTCAGCTCGCGCACGCCGACCGGGCCGCGCGCATGCACGCGCGACGTCGAGATGCCCATCTCCGCGCCCATGCCGAACTCGTGGCCGTCGAGCAGCCGCGGCGACGCGTTGACGAGCACGCCCGCCGCATCCACCTCGCGGGTAAAGCGGCGCGCGCGCGCCAGATCATTCGTCACGATGGCTTCGGCCAGTCCCGTGCCGTGCGCGCGAATGTGGGCGATCGCCTCGTCGAGCCCGTCCACGACACGAATGGCCAGGACGAGGTCGAGATACTCCGCGTCCCAGTCGGCGTCGGTCGCGGGGTGCGCGGCAGGCAGGAGCGCGCGCGTCCGCGGACAACCCCGCAGCTCGACGCCGGCCTCCGTGAGCCGCGCGCCCGCCGCCGGCAAAAAGCGATCGGCGATCGCGCCGTCGACCAGGAGCGTCTCGAGGGCGTTGCACACGGACGGCCGGTGCGTCTTCGCGTTGAGCACGATGGCGGTCGCCATCTCGGGATCCGCGCCGGCGTCCACGAAGACGTGGACGACCCCCTTGTCGTGCTTGAGCACCGGCACGCGCGAGCGCTCGGCGACCCAGCGCACGAACTCCTCGCCGCCCCGCGGGATGACGAGATCCAGATAGCGGTCCTGCTCGAGCATCGCCGCGACCGCCTGGCGATCTGCCACCTCGATGAACTGGATGGCCTCGGGCGGCGCACCGGTCTTCTCGAGCGCTTTCGCAAGCACGGCGGCGATGAGCGTGTTGGACTCGATCGCCTCACTGCCGCCACGGAGGAGTACCGCGTTGCCCGACTTCACGCACAGGCCGGCAGCGTCGGCGGTGACGTTGGGCCGCGACTCGTAGATGAAGCCGATCACGCCGAGGGGCACGCGGACTCGGGAGATGTCGATGCCGTTCGGCCGCCGCCAGGCCTCGACCACGGTGCCGACCGGGTCGGGCAGCGCCGCGATCTCGCGCAGGCCGTTGGCCATCTGCTCGATGCGGGCCTCGGTGAGCGTCAGCCGGTCGAGGAACGCCCGCGTGAGCCCCTTGGTTCGCGCGCGCTCGAGATCGGCGCGATTGGCCTCCAGCAGCGCCGCGCTTTTTTCGACCAGCGCGTGGGCCATCTGGGTGAGCGCCTCGTCCTTCACGCGCGTGCCGCAGACGGAGAGCGCGTGGGCCGCCGCACGCGCGGCGCGCGCCTTCGACTCGACCAGCTGCCTCACGTCCATGCCGGCCTCACAGTATGACCAAGTTATCGCGATGGATGACTTCGTCGAAGCTCTTGTACCCGAGGCGCGTCTCGATCTCACGCGTCTTGGCGCCGCGGATACGCCGCAGCTCGCCGGCGTCGAAGTTGACGAGCCCGCGCGCAAACTCTCGACCGTCCCCGATCAGCGCCACCACCTCGCCCGCCGCGAAGTCGCCCTCGACGTCCACCACGCCCGAGGGCAGCAGGCTCTTTCCATGATGAGTTAAAGCCTGCAGCGCCCCTGCGTCAACCGTGAGGCGCCCCTGCGGCTTCACGGCGAAGCCGATCCAGCGCTTGCGCGCGCCGAGCCGGTCGGCCTTCGGCGCGAAATACGTCCCGACGGCGTCGCCCTTGAGCACGCGACTCAGCACGCCCTGCTTGCGCCCGCTGGCGATCACCATCGGAACGCCCGCCGCGGCCGCCTTCTGTGCGGCCTGCAGCTTGGTGGCCATGCCGCCGACGGCGCCGGCGCCGCTGCCGTCGTAGACCAGGCGCGTGACGTCGTCGGTGATGCTCTCGACCGTGTCGATCACACGCGCGTCCGGGCTGGTCGCGGGGTCGCTCGTGTAGAGACCGTCGACGTCGGTGAGCACCACGAGCAGATCCGCCTCGATCAGCGACGCGACGAGCGCGCTCAGGTTGTCGTTGTCGCCGACCTTGATCTCCTCCACCGCCACCGTGTCGTTCTCGTTGACGATGGGCAGCACGCCAAAGCGCAGCAGCGCGAGCAGCGTGTTGCGCGCGTTGAGGTAGCGCGCGCGGTCGCCGATGTCCTGCGCCGTCAGCAGCACCTGACCCACGGCGATGCCGTGACGCTTGAACGCGGCCTCGTAGTGCCACATGAGCGCCGACTGCCCCACGGCGGCTGCGGCCTGCTTCTCCGGCATGGAGCGCGGGCGGGCGGGCAGCGCCAGGCGCGCCATGCCGGTGGCGATGGCCCCGGACGTGACCAGCACGACCTCGCGTCCTTCCCGCGCCGCTGCCAGCTCGGTCGCGAGCCCGGCGATGCGATCGGGATCCGGGCCCGTGGCGACGTCGGCGATCAGCGACGTGCCGACCTTGACGACCAGCCGGCGGACGCGACCTAGCTGGCGGCGCGCAGCCATCCGGCGGCCTCCAGGCGTGCGGCGATCGCGCGCACCAGCTCGGGTAGTCCGCGACCCGTCGCGGCGGAGATGATCAGCAGCGGCTGGCCGCCTTCGGCGCAGCGCGCGGCGACGCGATCGATCGCGGCCCGGCGCTCGGGCGTGCCCTCCAGCAGGTCGGCCTTGTTGATGACGACGATCTGCGGCCGCGCGGCGAGCTCGGGCGAGTACGCGGCCAGCTCGGCGTTGATGGCGTCGAGGTCCTCGACCAGGTCCCGTCCCGTGTTCGGGTCGGGATCCAGCAGGTGCACCAGCAGCCGCGTTCGCTCGGTGTGGCGCAAGAACTGGTGACCGAGCCCCTTGCCCTCGGCGGCGCCGGGAATCAGCCCGGGCAAGTCTGCGATGACGAACGTGCGGTCGCTGTCGGCCCGCGCGATGCCGAGCGTGGGCGCGAGCGTCGTGAACGGATAGTCGGCGATCTTCGGCTTCGCCGCCGATAGACGCGAGACGAGCGTCGACTTGCCCGCGTTGGGAAACCCCACGACACCGACGTCCGCCAGCAGCTTGAGCTCGAGGTGCAGCCAACGGCCCGGCCCGGGCCGGCCGAGATCCGCGCGACGCGGCGCCTGGTTGGTCGAGGACACGAAGCGCGCGTTGCCGCGTCCGCCGCGCGCGCCGCGAATGACGAGCACACGCTGGCCGGTCTCCGTCAAGTCACCGAGCATCTCGCCAGAGTCGCGATCGGTCACGACGGTGCCGACAGGAACGCGCAAGGTGAGGTCGTCACCGGAAGCGCCCGAGCGGTTGTTGCCCTCGCCGTGCTGCCCGCGCTCGGCCTGGTAGTGCCGCTGGTAGTGATAGTCGAGCAGCGTCGTCAGCGCGGAGTCGGCCTCGAAGAACACAGAGCCGCCGTCGCCGCCATCACCGCCGTCCGGGCCGCCGCGTGGCACGAACTTCTCGCGGCGAAACGAGATGCAGCCCGCACCGCCGTCGCCGCCCTTGACGTGAATGTCGATCTCGTCGACGAACATCGCGGTGCTGGTCGTGCGGTGCGAAGGCGGGCCCGGCGGCGCCCGCGGGGGCGCTCAGGCGGAGCTGGTGACGATGCTCACGTAGCGGTTGTCGCCGCGGCGCTCGAACCGCACGTAGCCGTCGATCTTCGCGAACAGCGTGTCATCGGAGCCGAGCCCGACGTTGAGGCCGGGACGAAAGCGCGTACCGCGCTGCCGGACCAGGATGCTGCCGCCGGTGACGAACTGACCGCCGAAGCGCTTCACGCCGAGCATCTGCGGGTTGCTGTCCCGGCCGTTACGCGAGCTGCCGACGCCCTTCTTGTGAGCCATGCCTCAGACCTCGATCTTCGTGATGCGCACCGTGGTGGCCGCCTGCCGGTGGCCGCGGTGGCGCCGATAGTTCTTGCGGCGCTTGAACTTCACCACCCGGACCTTGCGGCCGCGGCCCTGCGCGACCACCTCGCCGGCCACGCGTGCCTTGGCGAGCCGGTCGCGGCCGGCGATGATCTCGCCGTCCTTGTTGACGAGCAGGACCGACGCGAACTCGACGGTCGCGCCCTTGTCCCCTGCGAGTCGCTCGACGGCGATCACCTGGCCCGTCGTCACACGATACTGCTTGCCGCCCGTCGCGATCACCGCTTCCATGCAGAGTCGACCTTTCCCGAGTGTTGGAGTGACAGTCGCCTATGGAACCACAGCGTCCCTCGGCCCGTCAACTCGCGCGGCGGCGGGTCAGCGCGGCGACAGATAGTCGGCCAGCTGCTTGCGGACCCAGAGGCGCGAGCGGTGCACGCGCGACTTCACCGCGGGCAAGCTGATGCCGAGCGTCTCGGCGATGTCGGGATTCGACAGGCCCTCGACGTCGTGCATCACCAGCGCGGTGCGATAGTCCGGCGGCAGCCCTTCGATGGCGCGCTCCAGCACCTCACGCAGCTCCCCGGTGAGCGCGCGCTCGTCGACACGCTCCGACCAGTCGGCCATCGGCTCGAAGTGGCGGCCGTCGCCGTCGAGAATAGGCAGGACGTCGTCCAACGCCACCTCGCGCGCCTTGCCGCGGCGGGTGCGCAGCTTCTGGTACGCGGCGTTCGCGGCGATGCGGTACAGCCAGCTGCCGAACGCCGACTCGCCCTTGAACGTCCCGATCTTGCGCGCGGCCGTCCACAGCGCGTCCTGCGCCGCTTCCTCCGCGTCCTCGTTGCTGCCGGTGATACGCAGCGCCAGCCGGTACACGCGGTCGCCGAAGCGCTCGACGAGGTGCTCCGCGGCCTCGGGCTCCTCGCGTCGAAGCGCCTCGACGAGATCGGCGTCGGCGTCAGTGCGGGTGCCCGGCTCCACGGTCATGCCGGCACCTCGTACGCCGTCAGATACCGCTTGAGCTCCCTCACGCACTGTTCCATCACCTCGATGTCCTTGCTCACCTTGGCTAACAGAATTGCGCCCTCGAGCGATGCCACCAGGAAACGAGCGCTGGACTCGGGATCGCACCCCTCGGTGACGTGCCCGCGGCGCTTCGCCTCGGTCAGGGTCGCGGCGAGCCGCTCGTGCCATGTGGTAAACACCGATGCCAGCCGTTTGCGAAATCCCTCGTGCACGTCGGACAGCTCCGAGGCGAGGTTGCCCATCGCGCACCCGCCGCGGCACTGGCGATCGCGCTGCGCCTGGACGATCCGGTCCAGGAAGCAGCGGATCTGCGAGAGCGGTGGCGTGCCGGGATCGGCGAAGCACGGCTCGAGCGTGCGCTCGACGAATCCCGTCACGAGCTGGTCCAGGATCGCGTACCCGAGATCTTCCTTACTGCGGAACTGGTAGTAGAAGTTCCCCTTCCCGACGCCGCTTTCCCGCAGGACGTCGTCCAGCGACGTCGCATGGTAGCCGTGCACGTGCATGAGCCGCATCGCGGCGGAGAGGATCGCCTCGCGCGTGGTCTTGCCGTCGCGGGCCTTGCCCGTCGAACTCGGAGTCGGCGTTGCGGTCTTGGTCGTCGTCATCTGTACCAACCGGTCGGTACAGAACGGTACGCCTCGTGGCACGATGCGTCAAGCCCCCGAGGCTACGCCGCCGAACCGGGAGTACGGGGGCCCTTCGAGGCCCCCTTTGTTAAAAGAGGGGGCTGGCGACTCTGAGGGCCGCCATCACGACGCCCTTCGGATAGACGCCGAGGATCACGACGCCGAGCACGCACAGGATGACGGACACCGCGAGCGCTGGGGTCACGGGCACACGGCCTGTCCGCTCGGGCGCCTCGATGTACATGCTGCGAGCGACGAGGAGGTAATAGAAGAGCGCCACGACGGTGAGGATGGCGCCGACGAGCACGAGCCAGTACAGGCCCTTTTCCGCCGCCGCCCAGAACACGTAGAGCTTGGCCCAGAAGCCGGCGACGAACGGGATGCCGCCGAGCGAGAGCAGGAAGAGCAGCATCGCCAGCGCCAGCAGCGGCGAGCGCTGCGCGAGGCCGCGGAACGCGGAGGTGGCCTCCGAGCCCTCGGAGCGCGCAACCGCCTCCACGACGAGGAACGCGCCCATGTTGCCGAACACGTAGGCGACCAGATAGAAGAGGATCATCGCCGTGCCGGAGGCCGAGGCGGCGGCGAGTCCGACGAGCATGTAGCCGATCTGCGCGATGCCGGAGTACGCGAGCAGGCGCTTGGTGTTGCGCTGCGGCAGCGCCATGAGGTTGCCACCGAGCATCGTCACCGTCGCGAGCGCGGCCGCCGCCGGCGCCCACACCGCGGCGCGATCGCCGACGCCCTCGAAGTAGACACGGAAGAGCGTCACGAAGCCCGCCGCCTTCGGCGCCACGCTGAGCCACGCGACGAACGGCGTCGGCCCGGCCTCGTACGCGTCGGGCACCCACATGTGGAACGGGAATGCCGCGATCTTGAACGCGAGCCCGGCCAGCGCGGCGATCAACCCGAGCGTCAGCAGCGGCGAGGGCGGCGCCTTGGCAATCGCGGCGAGCGACGTGCTGCCGGCGGCCCCGTAGACGAACGACAATCCATAGGCCATCACCGCGGACGACACCGAGCCGACCAGAAAGAACTTCAGCGAGGCCTCCACGGCTTCGGGCTCGCGCTTGGCGAAGCCGGTCAGTACGTAGAGCGGGATCGACATCAGCTCGAAGGCGACGAAGAGCAGCACCACATCGCGCGCCGAGGCGAGCACCAGCATGCCGAGCAGCGAGGCGAGCAGCAGCAGATGGTACTCGGTGCTCCGCCGCGCCATGGCACGGTCGGGCGAGCCGAGCCCTGAGAGCAGCCCGATGAACGTCGCCGCGAGGAAGATGCGCTTGACGAAGATCGCCAGGCCGTCCTGCACGAACATTCCGCCGACCGCGGGCCCGGCGGGCCGCAGCGCCAGCGCCACCGCCGCCAGCAGGAGTACGCCCGCGGTGGCGAGCGCGCCGACGGGACGGCGCGCGAGCACGCCGACCGCGAACACGATCAGCATCAGCGCGCCGACCCCCAGCTCGAGCACGTACGGTGCGGCCATCATTGCAGGATCCGCGAGAGCAGCGGAACGGTGGCCGTATCGACCGGCGCCAGCGCGAGGCCGGGCAGAAAGCCAAACAACACGAGCACGCCGACGAGGACCACGAGCGCGACCCACTCCGGCCCGCGCGCGTCCTCGAGATGGTGGAAGTGCGGCGACGGCGGCCCCCAGAAGATCTGCTTCGCCACGCGGAGCACGTACACCGCGGTGAGGAACGTGCCGGCAACCGCCGGCACGAGCCACCACGGAAACTCCGAGCGCCAGGCGCCCATGAACGTCAGGATCTCCGCGACGAAGCCGGACGTGCCGGGCAGGCCGAGGGACGACAGGCCGCCGATGGTGAACGCCGTAGCGATGCCGGGCATCACGCGGCCGAAGCCGCCCATGCGGAAGATCTCGCGCGAGTGCGCCTTCTCATAGACGAGCCCCACCAGCGCGAAGAACAGTCCCGTCATCACTCCGTGCGCGAACATCTGAAAGACGGAGCCGTTGAGTCCGGCTTCGGTCAGGGTCGCCGCGCCGAGCATGACCAGCCCCATGTGCGAGACGGACGAGTACGCGATCACGTACTTGAGATCGACCTGCGCCATCGCGGACAAGGCGCCGTAGACGACGTTGATGCACGCGATGCCGCCCATCAGCCACGCCAGGTCGGCGGCGCCGTCGGGCAAGAGCCCCATGCCGAGGCGCACGACGCCGTAGGCGCCGAGCTTCATCAGCACGCCCGCGTGGAGCATCGAGACCGCGGTCGGGGCCGAGGCGTGGCCGTCGGGCGACCACGTGTGCAGCGGCCAGATGCCGGCGAGGATGCCGAAGCCAATGTAGAAGGCGAGAAAAACCCAGCGCTGCAGCCCCTTGTCGAAGCTCGCCGCTTCCAGATCGAGGAACGAAAACGACGCGTTCCCCGCGGCCACGTACAGCGCGAAGATCCCGACCAGGATGAACGCCGACCCGAACAGCAGATAGAGGGTCAGCTTCATCGCCGCGTACTCCTTGCTCCCCACGCCGGTCTCACGAAACGCCCACGCGAACATTCCGCGCGGCCGCACCTCGCCGCTCGAGCCCCAGATCCCGATCAGCAGGTACATCGGCAGGACGGCCAGCTCGTAGAAGAGGAAGAAGACGAACAGGTCGAGCGCCACGAAGACGCCGTACACGCCGGTGACGAGTGCCAGCAGCAGGGCGTAGAACTCCTGGCTGCGCGTGGCCACCGTCCACGAGGCGAACACACCGGTGAAGATGATGATGGACGTCAGCAGCACCATGAGCAGGCTGATGCCGTCGACCGCGAGCTCGTAGTTGATGCCGAGCGGCGGGACGAGCGGCAGCTTCTCGTAGAACTGAAAGCCGGTGCCGGCCTGCGCCGCCTCACGATCGTACGCGCCGTAGAGCCAGAGCGAGAGCACGGTCGAGATGCCCGTCGTGACCGCGGCGATGAGCCGCACGGCCAGCGGGCTGCGGCGCGCGGTGAACATAATGAGCAGCGCGCCGACGAACGGCATCCACGTGATGACCGAGAGGATGGGAAAGCGCATCAACGCAGCTGCGCCCAGACGAGCAGCAAGACGACGCCGAGCGCCACGCCGTACACGTAATCCTGCGCATGACCCGTCTGCATCCACCGCAGCGTGTCGCCGGCGCGCAGCGCCCCCGCGCTCAGCGCGTTGAGCACACCGTCGACGACGTAGCGGTCGACCCAGCCGACGACGCGTGACAGACCCAGCAGCACGACGCGGTAGAGCGCCCCAAACAGCGCGTCGAGGAAGTAGCGGCGGCGGGCGAGGAAGTCGATCGGCGCCAGCGCTGACGCGAGCCGTGCGGGATCGATAGCGTGCCGCTGGTACGCCGCCCACGCGAGCGCGATGCCCGCAAAGGCCCACGCCAGTGAGATCCAGGGCAGCCAGGCAGGCCCCTCGGCGTGGTGCCCGCTCAGCACCGCACGGAGTCCCAGCGCCAGCGTCAGCAGCGCCAGCGCGCGGCAGACGGCGTCCATCGCCAGCGGCGGCTCGGGATGCGCGTGATGCGCGTGGGCGTGGCCGAAGAAGGCGAGGAACACCACGCGGAACATGTAGAACGCCGTCAGGAACGACGTCGCCATCAGCATGAGGAACGGCACGGACAGATGCGCGTGGAGCACCGAGGCCAGCACCGCTTCCTTCGAGAAGAAGCCGGGCAGCGGCCACACCCCGGCCAGAGCCAGCGTGGCCACGAGGAATCCCGCGCCGACCCACGGCCGCTGCGCGAACAAGCCGCCCATGCGGAAGACGTCGTTGGTGTGGAAGTGGTGGATCACGATGCCGGCGCCGAGGAAGAGGAGCGCCTTGAACACGCCGTGGGTCGTGAGGTGCTCGAAGGCCGCGGCCGGCGCCCCCGCTCCGTTCGCGGCCATCATGTAACCGAGCTGCGACACGGTCGAGTACGCGAGCACGCGCTTGATGTCGCGTTCGACGCACGCCATTGTCGCCGCCAGCAGCGCGGTGAATGCGCCGACCCAGGCGATCAGCGTCAGCAGCGAGGGGACCAGCGCGAAGAGCGGAAACACGCGCGCGACCATGTAGACGCCGGCCGTCACCATCGTTGCGGCGTGAATCAGCGCCGAGACAGGCGTGGGCCCTTCCATGGCATCGGGGAGCCAGATGTGCAGCGGAAACTGGGCTGACTTTCCGACCGCGCCGAGATAGATCAGTCCCATGATCAGGCCGAGGTTGTCGACCTGCAGCACGCCGGTCTCCGCGGCCTCGAACAGCGGCCAGAAGTCGAATGTGCCCGTGGCCCCCCACAGCATCGCGATGCCCGCGACGAAGCCGAGGTCACCGAGTTTCGTGATCCAGAACGCCTTCACCGCGGCGCGCGCGGCCGCCGGCCGCTCGTACCAGTAACCGATGAGCAGATACGAGCAGAGGCCCACCAGCTCCCAGAAGACGAACATCTGCAAGAAGCCGGGCGACAGCACGAGGCCGAGCATCGAGAACGCGAAGAGCGACTGGTACGCGTAGTAGCGGCCGAGCGCCGGTCGCGGCTCGTCGGCCAGGTACGACCACGAGTAGATCTGTACGAGGAGCGAGATGAGCGTAACGAGCACGCACATTTGCATGGCCATGCCGTCGACCCAGACGCCGACCGACGCCATCGGCCCGCCATCGGCGGGCAGCCAGCCCCACAGGACTCCTGGATTGGCCGTGCGCGCGGCGGGAATCGCCTGCCACGACATGGTGGCGGCGGTGGCGAGTGCTCCTGCCATGGCGAGGATGGAGACGACCGCCGCGGGGCGCCCGCTGCGGCGCAGCGGGCGAATCAGCCCGATGGCGACAAAGCTGAGAAACGGCAGGGCGAGGACGAGCACCGCGAGCTCCGGCGATCCGAGGCGCACCCTCAGCCCCGCAACAGATCGAGGTGATCGGCCTCGATCGTCCGCCGCACGCGGAAAATCACGATGACGATGGCCAGCCCGACGGCGACTTCGGCCACCGTGATCGCGATGGTGAACAGCGTGAAGACCAGCCCGGCCAAATGCGCGTGCGCACGCGCAAACGCGACGAGGTTGATGTTCACCGCGTTGAGCATCAGCTCGATCCCGAGCAGGATGCCCACGGCGTTCTTGCGCGTGAGCACGCCGAACAGGCCGATGGTGAAGACGAGCGCCGCGAGGCCGAGGTACGCCGACAGCGGCACGTCAGTCCTCCGTCCGCGCGAAGTACACCGCGCCGAGCAGCGCGACGACCAGCAGCACGCCGACGAGCTGCAGCGTGACCGCATACGGCCCGACGAGCGCCCGGCCGAGGTCGCGAAGCTGGTCGCCGGTGGCGGCCGCCGGCGGCGGTGTGCCGGCCTGCAGCAGAAAGCCCCCGATGCCGACGAACATCGCGGCCGCAATCACCGCGCCGTTGAAGACGAAGCGGCTCGTCTGTCGGATCGACGCGCCGACCAGCCGCTCGGTCAGCATGATCGCGAACACGACGATGGTCACCACGCCGCCCGCGTAGAGCAGCAGCTGCACCGCGAAGAGGAACGGCGAGTCGAGCAGCAGAAACACGCCGCCCGTCGCCACCAGGGCGACCGCGAGCCAGAGCACCGCGTGAAAGAGGTTCGGCGTGAGCACGACGGCAAGACTCGCGGCGACCAGGACGATGGCCGCCACCCAGAACCCCACGATCTCGGTCACGCGTCCGGTGCCGTCATGCTTGATGAGTCGTGGAGGTGCCGGCGGCCGGCTCGGCCGATCGCTCGCCGGGTGCGCTCGTCGCGGCCGCGGCCTTCGCCGGCTTGGGCGGGGCCTGCATGTCGCGCAGGCGGTTGCCCGTCGCCCACGAGGGCTCGAACTGCAGGCCGAGCGCGTGGAGCCGATCCTTGTCGAGCAGCATCTCGCGGCGGTCGGCGGTGGCGAGGTCGAACGACTTGAGCATGATGATCGCGTCGGTCGGGCACACCTGCACACACAGCTCGCAGAACTCGCAGGAGTAGAGCTCGAGGGTGAACGCCTTGGCGTAGTTGCGCTTCTCCGCCTTGAGCATCTCGACCTTGATCACCTGCGGCGGGCAGATGTACTCGCACAGCCGGCAGCCGATGCAGTTCTCCTCGCCGGTCTCGCGGTCGTAGGTCAGGGCCAGAATGCCGCGGAAGCGGTCGGGATAGACGCGCTTCACGGTCGGGTAGCGAACGGTAATCGGCCGGCGCAGCAGGTTTTTGAACGTCACGCCCATCGCCCGCGCCACTGCGCGCACGAGCTGCGCGGTCTCGGTCCAGAACCCGCGCTCAGGCGCCATGCCCGCCTCGCGCGGCGACCCAGAACGCGGTCGCCAGCAGCAGGACGATGGTCGCGGGGAGCAGCAGCTTCCACGAGATCGCGAGGATCTGGTCCACGCGGATCCGCACGAAGCTCCAGCGCACCCACGTCACCACGAGAAACACGAGCATGGCCTTCAGCAGGAACCAGAGGGCGCCGACGAGCACGTGATCGGAGCCGGGGCCGAGCCAGCCGCCGAGGAAGAGCAGCGCGCCGAGGAACGAGGTGCCGATCATGTGCGCGTACTCGCCGAGCTGGATCAGGGCGAACTTCATGCCGCTGTACTCGACGCGGAAGCCGGCCACGAGCTCGGACTCCGCCTCGAGGATGTCGAACGGTACCCGGTTCTCGGCGGCCAGCGTGGCCACGAGGAACGCGACGAACGCGAGCTGGCCGATGACGGGATAGGCCACGAACCAGAGACCGCGCTGCGCGTCGACAATGGCCGACATCTGCAGCGAGCCCGCGAGCACGACCGGCACGAACGCCGCGAAAACGAACGGCAGATCGTAGGAGATGATCTGGTTCACCGCGCGCATGGCGGAGAGGAGCGCGTACTTGTTGTTGCTGCCCCAGCCGCCCATGAAGAGACCGACCACCTCGAGCGACGAGACGGCGAGGAAGAACAGGACCCCGATGTTGAGATCAGCCACGCCCAGCCCGGGTGCGAACGGCAGCGTGGCGAAGATCAGCATGCACGGGACGAGGAACACGATCGGCGCCAGGTTGTAGACCCAGCGGTCGGCCATCGTCGGGACGACGTCCTCCTTGATCATCAGCTTGAGCGCGTCGGCGATCGGCTGCAGAAGACCGTGCGGCCCGACGTAATACGGGCCGATGCGCGACTGCATGCGCGCGGCGAACTTGCGCTCGAGCAGCGTCACGTACGTCACCATGCCGATGACGACGTTGAGCACGATGAACCCGACGATCGCGTCCCAGGCCAGCGGCGGCAGCGTCATTGGAGCGGGGTCCGCGAGCCCGCCGCGATCCGCGGGTGGCCTGTTCGAGATGCGCGTGGCTTCATTGGAGCGGGGTCCGCGAGCCCGCCGCGATCCGCGGGTGGCCTGTTCGAGATGCGCGTGGCTTCATTGGAGCGGGTCCGCGAGGCCGCCGCGATCCGCGGGTGGCCAGCCCGAGAAGATTTCCGGCTGCGTGCAGTCACCGGTCTACTTCACCAAACACGGGGTCGACCGAGCCCATGATCGCGACGACGTCGGCGACCTTCACGCCCGGCAGGATGTGCGGCAGCACGGCCAGGTTCGAAAAGGATGCGCCGCGCCACTTGAGCCGATACGGCTTGGGCCCGCCATCCGCGACGAGATAACAGCCGACCTCGCCGCGCGCGCCCTCGACGCGCGCATAGCCCTCGCCCTTCGGCACACGCACCTGCCCGACGGACTTCACGCCGGGCCGCGAGGAGATCGGTCCCTCCGGCAGGCCGTCCAGCACCTGACGCGCGATTTTGATCGACTCGCGGAACTCCGTCATCCGGACGCGGTAGCGCGCGTAGCAGTCGCCCGCCGTCTCGACCGGCACGCGGAACTGAAACGCCTCGTACGACGAATACGGCGCCGCCGTGCGCAGATCGTGCGCCACGCCGGAGCCGCGCAGCAGCGGGCCGGCGACGCCGACCTCCTGCGCCAGCTCGCGCGAGACGACGCCAACGCCCTGCGTGCGGACGAGAAAGAAGGCGTTGTCCTCGAGCATCGCCTCGTACTCGCCGATGCGCTGCTCGACGAAATCGAGCGTCTCGCGGCACTTCGTGGTCCACCCTTCGGGCAGGTCGTAGCGCGTGCCGCCGGGCTGATGGAAGCCATAGAGCAGCCGCGCGCCGGTGAGCGCCTCGAACAGGTCGAGGATCAGCTCGCGCTCGCGGATGCAGTACAGGAACACCGTCGCGCCGCCACCCAGAGCGCCGCCCATGTCCATGCACCACGTGCCGAGCCACAAGAGGTGGGACGCGACGCGCTGCAGCTCGGCGACGAGCACGCGCAGCCACTGCGCGCGCTTGGGCACCTCGATCTTGCCCACGAGCTCGACGGCGGACACGTACGCCAGCTCCACGGTCATCGCCGCGACGTAGTCGGTCTTGGAGGCGATGCTCGGGTACTGGACGTACGTGAGCGTCTCGCCGAGCTTCTCATGACAGCGGTGCAGATAGCCGATCACCGCGTCAACCCCGACGACGGTCTCACCCTCCAGGGTGAGGATCGCGCGGAACACGCCGTGGGCGGACGGGTGCTGCGGCCCCATGTTCATCGTGAGGCGCTCACTGCCCCCGTAGCCGATCTCGACGGTCTGCCGCGCGGTCGTGTCAGGCATACGCTATTTCATCGGCGACACGGTCGTGGGAACCAGCACCACGGCCTGCATACTCATGAGCAGCGGCAGCGCCTTTCCGAGGAAGGCTTGCCACTCGGGATCGCCGAGCGCCTTGGCGCGCGCGGCCGCCCGCTCGTTGAGATCCTTGTAGACCCAGAGGTGCACGGCTTCGTTGAGCTGGCCCGCCTCGGTCTGCCAGTAGCAGACGTTGCGCGAGTACTTCTCCCGGCTGGGCAGGACGCCCTTGGCGAGGTTGAGCCACTCGCCGAGCCTACCGACCTGCGCGCGATACCAGCGCAGCTCATAGAGGTTGCCGCTGTCCGTCGGCGGCTTGAACGGTGTCACTGCGGAGAGGATCTTGTTCTCCTGCGCGAGCAGCAGCGGGCGGATCTGCGGCACGTAGCCTTTTGTCCACTCGTCGTTCTTCGCGAGCTCACCGCGCAGTCGATCACGCTCGTCGAGGCTCGGATAGCTCCAGAGGTGAACGTACTGGTTGAGCATTCCGAACTCGGTCGTCCAGCCGCCCTCGAACTTGCCGTACTTGTCGCCGCGGATCTTGCGGCCGACCTCGGCGTTGAACTTCAGGTACTCGGGCTGCTTCCCGGGTTGGAGCGTGTACGTACGCAGCTCGTAGATCATGGTGCGGCTCCTCTCGGTTCAGCGATACGGTGCGTGCGGCGTGTCCACGGCGTAGTCCTTGCGCAGCGGATGACCCTCCCAGTCCTCCCCCAAGAGAATGCGTCGCAGGTCGGGATGTCCCTCGAACCGCACGCCGAACATGTCCCAGCACTCGCGCTCCATCCAGTCGGCGCCGCGCCAGACGCCGGTGAGCGTGGGACAGCGGTCGGCGCCGGGCGCCAGGCGGGTGCGGAGCATCACGGCGACGCGCGCGTCGAGG
>JBKOZH010000044.1:0-23471 GCA_046725765.1 Candidatus Methylomirabilota bacterium
CACGTCGGCGTCCCATCCGCCCTCGATCTTGAAGGCAATCACTTCAATTCGGTAGCCGCGGTAGTCCGACTCAACGATCATTGGACCCTCCGTCCGCGTTCACCTGAGGGCTGGTAACGGCAAAGACCGGACCAAGGTATGCGGCCCTGTGGAACCGAACGGAATCACAACCGTTTTGCACAATGCTTCCGGTTCACGCCGGTCAAGCATCATCCAGCGCCGTGTGGCACAGGCTGGCTTGATCTTGATCAGTGGTGAGCGACGACGCCTAGTGCGTTGCGCGGTCTCTAACGACACTACGCAGACTTAAAGATGTCGCTCGCCTGGCAGTTCGCCGCGCCGTTCTTGATTCGAAAAGGGGTTCTTGATTCAGACCGTAAGGGGACCACCAACGCGATGGTCTGCTGGATCTGCTCCTGGGATTCCGGCGCCGAACGAGTTGGGTCCTATCGGTCATGGATCGAGATCCGGAGACAGTTCCACGGGCCTGAATTCGAGCCAACGCCAGCCACAGCAGGCGTACACCGCGCACCGGTCGTGGAGGGTTCTGTGCGGCGTTCGCTTCAGGCCAAGCGAAGACTTCCGTGCTCTACGGCGGCAATGAGACGCTGATAGCACGCGCGATCAATGCACAAGTCCTGGCCCGCGGCGACGATCTCGTACGCAATCTCTCGGCCTGTATTGGCTGACCGCATGCACCGCACACCGTGCCTTCACTAGGGGCTATCCAGATAGACGACTGCGCTCGTACGTCGAGAGGGGCACGCGGGCTGATTGATTGCCTCCTGTTCGATTGACGCGGTCCGCTTGTGCACGAATATCAGTACTTCGGACGTCCGTAGGGCTTCCGCGACCACATGCAAGTCGGTATCTCGAGCCTTGCGGCCATTCTCGGCCTCGCCGCTTGGCTGCGTCGCGGGGTCCTCGGGTGCGCGGCGAGCGACGATCGCAGCGCCGCTGACGAGTGCCCCGACTCCCAGGAAGGCGAACAACGCGATGGCGTCGGCTTGCTCGTCGATCGCGAACGAATACAGCGGAGGAAGCCAGCGATACGCTGTCGCGACCATCAGAAGAAACGTCGTGACAACAGCGGAGATCGGCCCGCCGAGCCACGCGCTCACAAGAACGGCCGGATAGGAGACGATGAACGGAAACTTGATGCCGAGGATCGGGTTGAGCGCGAGGCGCACGACCCAGAGCAACGATGGCGATGCCGGTCCCACGAAGATAGGCGAGCGGCCCGGCGACCCGGCGCTTCATCGCCGCTCATACTACTCCTCCGAGCTGCCGTCGACTCCTCGGACCTCGGTCGCCATGGAATGTCCCACGTGGGTTGTGGCGTCCGATGCATCTCTCGGTGGCGCGTTCTGCGCCTTGATGATCGCCTGTGATCGCTCCTACCATCGCCGGCGACGTTCGACCTGATCATAAATCTCAAAACCGCCAAGGCGCTCGGCCTCACCATCCCGCCGCTGCTGGTGTTGCGCGCGGATCAGGTCATCGAATGATCACTTCCGCGCGCCGCGATCGAGGATCTCGCGCACCGCGGCCAGGAATCGCTTCACGCTGATCGGCTTGGACTCGTACCCGTCGAACCCCGCGGTCATGATCTTCGTCCGCTCGGTGGTCATGGCCGACGCCGTGACGGCGAGAATCGGAATGTCCCGCGTGTCGGACACCGCTCTGAGCTGGTGGAGCGCTTCGATACCGTCGATTCCCGGCAGATGAATATCCATGACGATGAGCGCGGGGTGATGCTCACGCGCGAGCCGGACGCCGGCTTCGCCGGAGTCGGCCTCGAGCAGTCGGTAATTCGCATGCGTCAGCACGTCCCGCACGAGCTTGCGGCTCTTCTCGTCATCCTCGACGACGACGATCAGCTCGCCGGCCATGACGCGAGCGGCAGCGTGAACGTAAAGGTCGAGCCTTCGCCCGGCTGACTCTTCACCCAGATCCGGCCACCGTGCAGCTCGACGAACTTGCGCGAGAGCGTGAGGCCAAGCCCGGTGCCTTCGTGCTTCTTCGCGTAGTCGCTGCCGACCTGACGAAATTCCTCGAAGACGGCCTCGAGGTCCTCCGCGGCGATGCCGATGCCCGTATCGCTGACCGAGACCTCGACGTGCCCGTCCACACGGTGTGCTCGTACCTCGATGCGCCCGCCCTCCGGCGTGAACTTCACGGCGTTCGAGAGCAGGTTGAGCAACACCTGTTTGACCTTGCGCTGATCGCCGCGCAGCGCGCCGAGATTGGCATCGAGGCGCGTGTCGAGAGTGAGGCCTCGCCGCGTCGCGCGTTCGCGGACGAGCACGACCGCGTTGTCGATGGCCTCCGTGACATCGAAGTCCTCGAGGTCCAGCTCCATCCGCCCCGCCTCGATTTTCGCGAGATCGAGGATGTCATTGATGAGCGAGAGCAGGTGCCGACCGGAGGCGAGAATGTCCTCCAGATACTCTTGCTGTTTGGCGTTCACCTCGCCGAACATCTTCTCGAGTAGCACCTCGGAGAACCCGATGACCGCGTTGAGCGGTGTGCGCAGCTCGTGCGACATCGAGGCCAGGAATTCGTCCTTGTGCCGGTTCGCGGCCTCGAGCTGGCGGCCCTTGACGTCGATCTCCCGAAACAGGCGTGCATTCTGGATGGCGAGCGCCGACTGGGTGGCGAAGGTCCGAAGGACGTCGACGACGCGCGGCGGAAATGCCCCCGCGGCGCGGCGGTTGACGACGAGCGCGCCCACGACCTGTTCCTCGCTGAGGAGCGGCAAGGCCAGCAACGAGCGATAGCCACCGGCCAGGAGCGCTTCGCGCAAGCGACTGACGTAGCCACCGGCGTCGCCGATATCGGAGATCTCCACGAGCTCACGCAGCATCCCGGCGCGTCCGACCGCGCCCTCGCCCGGCTCGATCGGGGTTTCGCGGAGCTGGGCGACGAAGGCCTCTGAGAAGTTGTGCGTGGCACGCAAGTAGAACCGATCGCTCGCCGTGTCGTACTCGTAGATCGCGCCGCCGTCGGTGCCGGCGAGCTCGTTTGCGCGCGAGACAATCGTGTTGAGGACGGTCTCGAGGTCGAGCGTCGCCGCGATGGCGCGGCCGACATCGCTCAGCGCTCTCAGCTCTTGCACCGCCTGCGAGAGCTCGCGCGTTCGATCCTCGACCTTCTGCTCCAGCGTCGCGTACGACTCCTGGAGGTGCGCCGTCATACGGTTGAACTGCTCGGCGAGCTCTTGCAGCTCGTCGCGCGTCCGCACGTCGATGCGATACCCCAGGTCACCGCCGCCGATGCGCGCCGCACCCATCTGCAGCGTCGCGATCGGGCGGCCGATCTTGCGTGCCAGCGCCAAGCTCGCCACGACCGAGACCAGAGCACCCAGCAGCATGAGCAGGCCGGTCCGCACGATCGCCCCGCGCAGCGGCGCGAACGCCTCGACGAGCGGCTGCTCGACGAAGACGATCCAGCCCAGGGCCGGGATGACGGTGTGCGCCACGAGCGTGCTGCGACCGCTCAGGTCGGTCGACAGGCTTGCGTCCGCGGCGCCCTGGCGCGCCGCGGCCACGTGAGACTGCGCCGACAAGTCGGTCTTCCGCAGCACGAGGCTGATGTCGGGATGCGCGATCAAATGGCCGTCCCGGTCCACGACGTATGCCTGCCCGAGCCGCCCGACGCGGATCCGCGAGATGACGTCCCAGATGAACTTGAGATTGACCTCGGCTGCGGTCACGGGCGCCGTGGCCGACGTGCCGTGCGGCACCGCGATCGTCATGTACGGCTCCGACTCCTTGCGGAAATACACCGGTCCGTACCACACGCGTCCGCCACGCGTGTCGCGGAACCGAGGCTCGCCCGAGACATCCGCGGCGCCCCCGAAGACGTCCATGGCGACGCGGGAAAGCCGCAGCTGCTCGAATCCGCGACCATCGATGAACGCGACCTCCGTGATCGCCGGGACCTGGCGCTGCAGGCGCGTATAGTCGAGCTTGCGCTGCTCCAGTGCGGCAGGCATCGCCACCACCTGCGGCTGGGTCGTCCACGCCATCTGGACCTCGATCTCGCGGACGAACTGCTCGATCTGCAGCGCCGCCGCGCCGGCCTTCTCACGCTGGATCTGGGCAAGCTGCGCGCGTGACTCGCGATAGGTGAAATAGATCTCGACGACGCCGTTGAGCAGTAGCGCGCCGAGCACGACGGCCCCGAACGGGACGACGTACTTGCGGAAGAGGCGGTTCCGCGTCCACGGAGCGATCCAGCGGTTCAGTCGAGGCACCGCCAGAGGATACCTCTACTCGGTCACCTCGGTGACGACGCGAATACTGCGGCTGGCCGCCTCGTCCATCTTCCGGGATGCGGCCCTTCATCGTCGCTTTGAACAAAGTACGTGCGGTCGTCACGCGCGCCTTCGCGCGCCTGGCCGGCTCGGAGCGCGCGGAATACGCTGGCCGGTGCGATCGGTGCGGGCGGGGCTTCGCTCGCGGCACCCCGCTCCGTTGGTGCGTCAGCGGCCACGTGCTTCATCGGCTGTGTGTCGAGTACGTGGCGGGCCACGAGGTGTGCCCGATCTGCGGGATCTACGTCTCGGCGTTCCCCGGCAGCTCCAAGGCGAGCTGAGACGGGAGCGTCAGAATTACTCTCGGCCGACCGCCCTCAGCGCGTCCGGCCGCTCAGGGCGGCCGCGACCAGGTGCTCGAGATACTTCGCGTCGAAGGGCTTCGGTAAGTAGCTGAAGGCGCCCTGCTTGAGCGCCTCGGCCGCCAGGCCGTGGTCCCGGCTGGCCGTGATCATGATGACCGGGACCGTCGGGTCCATATCTTTGACCGCCTTCAGGATGTCGAGCCCGTTGATTCCCGCCATCGCGACGTCCAAAAACATCAGATGGGGACGGCTCACACGGAACAGCTCGACGGCCCTCTTACCGTTGAGCGTCGACGTGACGTCGTACTCGACGGCCAGATGCTCGTGAAAGACGTCGATGATCGCCTGCTCTTCGTCCACCACGAGCACGCGCCGGCGCTCGTCCTTCATAGTTCTTACTCTAACGCACCGGCGCACTGCGGCCATACACTGAGAGCGTGACGGGACCGCACGGCCGCTACGTGCTCATCGGCGCCACCGGCCAACTGGGCTTCGATCTCGTCCGCACGTTCGATCTGCCGGGCACGCTACTCACGCCGAGCCGCGCAGAGGTCGATCTCCTCGACGCCGCCGGGACGGGCCGGGCGCTGCGCGCGCTGCGACCGACGCACGTACTGAACACCGCCGCCTGGAACGCGGTGGACGCCGCCGAGAGCGAGCCGCGCCACGCATTCGCGCTGAACGCCGAGGCCGTGGGCTCGCTGGCCGAGGCCTGCCAGACGCTGGGCGCGACGCTGGTGCACTTCTCGACCGACTACGTGTTCGATGGGAGCAAGCGGGCGCCCTACACCGAGCGCGACACGCCCAACCCGCTCAGCGCATATGGCGAATCAAAGCTCGCGGGCGAGCGACTCGCCGTGGAGCGCTGCGCGCGGGCGCTCGTGATCCGCGTCTCGGGGCTCTTCGGCGTCGCGAAGAGCGCCGGCAAGGGGGGGACGAACTTCGTCGAGACCATGCTCGCGCTGGCGCGTGGCGGCCGCGCGCTGCGAGTGGTCGCCGACCAGGTGCTCGGCCCGTCCTATACGCTCGACCTGGCGCGCACAGCGTGGCGCGTGATGGCTACCGGCCACACCGGCCTCTGCCACATCACGAGCGGAGGCGAAACGTCCTGGCACGATTTCGCGCGCGAGATCTTCCGGCTCGAGGGCGTAGAACCGTCCCTGACCGCCGTCAGCTCGGACGAGTACGGCGCGCGCGCCAGGCGCCCGCGCTACTCCGTGCTCGCGCACGAGGTCCTGCGCGAGCTTGGAATCGACGAGCCGCGGCCATGGCCCGAGGCGCTCGCTGCCTATCTGTCGGAGCGCCGCAGCGTCAGCGCCCCGGCTCGCCGCGGCTCCTGACGCCGAATCGCCGAATGGCGGCAGACGTCAGCCACGGCACGTGGCGCTGGAAGAACACGCCGACCTTGCCGTGGCCGGTGACGACGACCTCGCGTCGCCGCCGCGCGATCGCCCGGACGATCTGCCGCGCGGCACGCGGTGTCGACATGACGAGCCATCGCGGGAGCGGATCGGGCGTCTCCGCGCGCAGCACGCCCTGGTTGTCGACGCGTCGGATCTCCGACTCGACGAAGCCAGGACTGACGAGCGTCACCGACACGCCCGACGGTGCGAGCTCGTGCCCGAGCGCCTCGGCCAGCGCGCGCACCGCGAACTTGCTCATCGCGTAGGGGGACGAGCCGGGCGTCGCGATGTGGCCGGCGACGCTGCCGATGATGGCGATCCGGCCGCGCGCGCGGCGCACGTCGGGCAGCGCAGCCTTGATCGTGCGCAGGACGCCGAAGACGTTCGTCTCGAACTGGCGGCGGTAGTCCTCGACGGACAGCAACGCGAACGGGCCGACCACACCGAAGCCCGCGTTGGCGACGACAACGTCGAGTCGCCCGAGCTTCTCGCGGGCCGTCGCCACCGCACGCTCGGCATCACCGTCGACCGTCACGTCGCAGCGCACGGCGACCGCGCGGGCGCCCGTCGCAGTGAGCTCGGTGACGAGGCGCTCGAGGCGGTCGACGCGCCGCGCGGCGAGCACCAGCGCAGCCCCGGCGCGCGCGAACTCGCGGGCCAGCGCCTCGCCGATGCCGGAGGACGCACCGGTGATCAGAACAACTTGGCCGCTGACGCTACTCAGGGCGTGGCCAGCGTGATCGCTTCCTCGGCATAAGCCGACGCCGTCTTGGCCTTGCGGATGGCGTCGCCGTGATCCTTCTTCGTCTTGGCGCTCTCGTGGTGGGCTTTGGCCTCGGAGACGAGCTTCTTGGCTTCGTCGATGAGCGGCTTCGTCTCGGCGTTCGTCTTCGTGCCCTCGGCTTTCTTGATCAGGTCCTCGGCCTGCTTGATCACCACGGGGCAGTTGAACGCCAGCGCCGGCG
The DNA here is from genome assembly GCA_046725765.1 of Candidatus Methylomirabilota bacterium. Lineage (GTDB taxonomy): Bacteria > Methylomirabilota > Methylomirabilia > Rokubacteriales > CSP1-6 > AR12. Next base: position 6,992 of record JBKOZH010000044.1, read on the forward strand.
CCGCGAGCGAGAGCACCGCCAGCATCGCGATCACGATCGGAGCTTTCATCGCGCCCTCGAATGAAAGGTGGTCGGGGTGAGAGGATTTGAACCTCCGGCCCCCTGCTCCCAAAGCAGGTGCGCTACCGGGCTGCGCCACACCCCGCCGGTATTTGCCGCGACTTAGGAGTATAGCGGGCGGGCCGCCGCCGTGTCACACCCTAGCGCGCATCGCGCCAGCGAAAATCCACTTGCCTCAATACCGCCGCCTGGACAGTCACCGTCTGGGTCAGCGTTCGCCCGCCTGCGGTGGCCTTGATCGTATATGACCCAGGTGGGAGTGTTGCGAGTAGGATCGGCCCGACCATCGTGGTTTCGAGCATCGGCTCCTTCTTCGCCGACTCGATCACGACCTGGACGTCTGAGAGGTACTCTCCGGATTCCATCGCGGTGATGACTTTGATGTTGTAGTCGCGCTCCTTGAGACGGAGCTGATCGCGCTCTTCGCTACCGATGCCTCCAGATATATGAGGCACGTCCGCGGTTCGCGCCGTCACAGCGAGCACGAGCAAGGCGGCAGCGCCGAGAACGGTCACGAATACCCGTCGGTTCATCGGTTCGCGTGATGCTAGCGCCCGGTAAGCGACTGGGCAAGCCGCGCAAATTGATACGACGGGTCGAGGATCAGACGTATCATACGCGGCGCCACGGAGGGCGCGGCCACGGCTCCACTGCTCACCGTCACGGGCATCACCAAGCGCTTCGGCGGTGTCGAGGCGCTCGCCGAGTGCACGCTGTCCGTCGGCGAGGGTTCGATCACGGGGCTGATCGGCCCGAACGGCGCTGGCAAGACAACGCTCTTCAACGTCGTGAGCGGGCTCACGTCGGCCGACCGCGGCGAGATCCGGCTGGGTGCGGATCGGATCGACGGTCTGCCGCCGCACCTCATCGCGCGGCGTGGCGTCGGGCGCACGTTCCAGATCCCGCGGCCGCTGGGACGCATGACGGTACTGGAAAACGTCCTCGTCTACGCGCACGACCAGCCGGGCGAGCGGCTCACGCGGGTTTTTTCGGCGCCGGCGCGGGTGCGCGCGCAAGAGCGCCGTACCCGCGAGCGCGCGCAGGCCATCCTCGCGTCGGTGGATCTGGCTCATCTGGCCGGCGCGCCGGCGCAGACGCTGTCCGGCGGTCAGAAGAAACTGCTCGAGCTGGCGCGCGTGCTCATGAGCGACCCGCGCATCATTCTGCTCGACGAACCCGGCGCCGGCGTCAATCCGACGCTCATGCGCTCACTGATCGAGGCGATCCGCGCGCTTCGCGCCGCGGGGCGGACGTTTCTGCTGATCGAGCACGACATGGATCTCGTCACGGAGCTCTGCGATCCCGTCATCGTGATGGCCCAGGGGCGCAAGCTCATGGAAGGGCCATTCGCCGACGTCCGGCGCGACGCGCGCGTGCTGGCGGCGTATCTGGGCACCGCGTCGTGACCACGGTCGAGGTCGCGTCGTGACCGCACTGCTCGAAATCAGCGATCTGGCGGCCGGCTATGGCGACAACGACATCCTGCGCGGCCTCTCGCTTCACGTCGGTGCGGGCGAGCTGGTGGCCGTCATCGGCCCGAACGGCGCCGGCAAATCCACGCTGCTGAAGACGCTCGCGGGCCTCGTTCGTCCGCGCGCGGGGCGCATCACGCTGCGCGGGGCCGACATCACGGACGCCGGCACCGAACGCATCGTCGGCGCTGGCCTCTGCTACGTCCCGCAGGAGGCCAACGTCTTCGCCTCGCTCAGTGTGTGGGAAAACCTCACGATCGGCGCGTGGACGGCGCCGCGCGCCCTGAGCGAGCGCTCGAGCGCGGCACTCGAGTTGTTTCCCGTGCTGGCGGCGCGGCGGCGCGCGCGGGCGGGCACGCTCTCAGGCGGCGAGCGCCAGATGCTGGCCATGGCGATGGCCCTGATGGTGGAGCCGGCGCTGCTGCTGCTCGACGAGCCCTCGGCGGGACTCGCGCCCGCGCTGCAGCGGCTCGTGTTCGATCGCGTGCGCGAGATCAACGCGCGCGGCCTCGGCATCCTCCTCGTGGAGCAGAATGCGCGAGAGTCGCTCGCGCTGTGCCACCGGGCCTACGTGCTGGCGATGGGTCACGTCCGCGCCGAAGGCTCGGGCGCGACGCTGCGCGACGATCCAGAGATTCGACGTCTCTACCTCGGAGGCTGACCATGACGACCATGACGCGGCGAGAACTGCTGAAGACCGGGACGACGGCCGGACTCGTGCTGGGCGCGCCGGCGCTCATTTCGGCGCAGTCCAAGGAGCCGATCCCGATCGGCACGCTGTGCCCGCTCACCGGTGCCGGCGGCTCCTACGGGCCCGACATGCAGCGCGCGGTGGTGGCGGTGGTCGAGCGCATCAACAAGGCGGGCGGCATCAATGGCCGGCCGGTGCAGCTCTTCCACGAAGACGACCAGACCAACGCCGAGGCCGGCGTGCGCGCCGCGCGCAAGCTGATCGATGTCAACAAGGTCGTCGCGATCGTGTCCACGTGGGCCTCGGCGGTGACGCTGGCCGTGCGGCCGCTGTGCGTGGAGGCCAAGGTCTTCGTCATCGGCGTGTCGGGCGCGGACGCCGTGACTCAGGGCGATCACAAGGGCTACATCGCGCGGACCCAGCCCAACACCAATCTCCAGGGCCGCATGTACGGGAAATTCGCGGCAACCAAGAAGGAGTGGAAGCGCATCGCCTACATGGGACTGCAGACGCCGTACGCGCGGTCGTTCGGCGATGCGTTCTCCGGCGTGGTCAAGGCGGCCGGCGCCACCATCACCGACGACCTGATCTACGAGGACAAAAAGCCGTCCTATCGCAGCGAGGTCACGCGGGTGCTCGCGACGAACCCGGATCTCATCATGCTCGGCGGTTACACGCCCGACTCGGTCGTCATGGTGAAGGACATCTACAAGACGGGCTACAAGGGCGCCATTCTCGCGCCGAGCTTCGCGGTCAACGCCAAGTTCCTCGAAGGCGTCGGTCCCGAGGTCGCCGAAGGCGTCTGGCACATGGACCGCGCGCCACTCTTCGACTCGCCGGCGTACAAGGAGTTCCTCGCGGCGGTCCCGGGTGGCGATACCGGCCCCTATGCGCCCCAGGCGTGGGATCAGATCACGCTCGTCGCGCTCGCGCTGGCGGCCGGCCGCGGCGAAGTGTCCGGCACCGTGATCAAGGACAATCTGCGGACGGTCTCCAACCCGCCCGGCACCGCCGTGTACTCCTTCGCGGAGGGAGCCAAGCTGCTCGGCGAGGGCAAGAAGGTCAACTACGAGGGCGCGTCGGGATCGTGCGACTTCGACCAGATCGGCGACATCTTGTCGGCGCCCTTCATCGTCCAGCAGGTACGCAAGGGCAAGAGCGAGCGCGTGATGATCGTCAACCCCTGATCGGGCGCGGATGCCGCCCTTCGCGCAGTACGTCTTCAACGGCGTCGTGACGGGCGGCATCCTCGCGCTGCCCGCCGTCGCGTTCTCCCTGCTCTGGCGGCTCCTCCGCTTTCCAAACTTCGCCGTCAGCACATACCTGACGGTCGGCGCCTACGTCGCCCTGATGCTGAACGTCGGCGTCGGCGCGCGCATCGAGCTGGCGTGGCTGGGCGCCCTGCTCGCGACTGGCGCCGTCGCGCTGGCCGTCGACCGCATCACCTTCCGACCGATGCGCGCACGGCGGCCATTTTCGCTGGCGATCGCCTCGATCGGCGTCGCGTTCATTCTCGAAAACATCGTGCGCTTCGTCTGGGGCAACGACTTTCGCAGCTACGCCGTGCCGGTGACGCGCGCGACGAGCGTCGCCGGTCTGCGCATCGGGCGTGATCAGGTGCTCATCCTCGGCGTCGCCGTCGTGCTGATGGCGCTGGCGCAGCTCTTTCTCCTCCGCACACGGCTCGGCATCGCCATGCGCGCGACCGCGGACAATCCCCTGCTCGCCGCGGTCAAGGGTGTGCCGACCGAGCGCGTGATCGGCTGGGCCACGCTCGGCGGCGGTGCCTTGGCCGGCGGCGCCGGCGTGTTTCTCGGCCTCGACGCGAGCGTCGATCCGCTCATGGGCGGCGGCTTGATCATCTCGGTGTTCGCGGCCGCCATTCTGGGCGGCATCGGGTCCGCGCCCGGCGCGCTCGCCGGAGCGCTGATCGTCGGCATCGTCGAGGAAGTCGGGACGCTGTTGATCCCGCCGACCTACAAGACGGCGATCGGGTTCACCATCATCCTGGCCGTGCTCCTCGTGCGACCGACCGGCCTCGCCGGCGCGCGCGGATGATCGCGTACCTCACCGCGATCGCCACGCTGGTCGGCGTGCGCGCGCTGCTCACGCTCGGCTTGAACGTGCAGTGGGGACTGGCGGGCCTCGTCAACCTGGGCGCCGTCGCCTTCTTCGCGGTCGGCGCGTATACGTCCGCGCTCCTGGCCGTCGCCGGCACACCGCTGCTTTTCGCGTGGCCGGCCGCGATCGGGTTCGCGGCGGCGGCCGCGGCGGGACTGGCGATGGTGGCGCTGCGTCTGCGAGAGGACTACCTCGCCATCGTCACGCTCGGCTTCGGCGAGGTGCTTCGCCTGTTCCTGCTGAACGAGGCGTGGCTGACGCGCGGCGCCAACGGCGTGACGGGGATCCCGCGGCCGCTGCACGCGCACTTCAGCGGCCACTACGACGTCTTCTACCTGATCCTCGTTCTCGTCGCGGTGGCGCTGGTCTATGTTGCGCTCGAGCGCGTACGCCGGTCGCCGTTCGGTCGGGTGCTGCGCGCGATCCGCGAGGACGAGACGGTGGCCGCCGTCGCGGGCAAGCCCGTGTTCCGCTTCAAGGTGCAGGCGTTCGCGCTCGGCGCGGGCGTCGCGGGCCTCGCCGGCATTCTGTTCGCGCACTATCTCGCGTACATTGAGCCGAACATGTTTCTGCCGCAGGAGAGCCTCTTCGTCTGGCTCGCGCTGATCCTGGGCGGCAGCGGCAACAACCGCGGCGCGCTGCTCGGCTCGGTGGTGCTCCTCGGCCTGCTCGAAGGCAGCCGCTTCGCCAAGGACGTGATTCCGTTTCTCACGGGCGTGCGGCTGGCGGCGGCGCAGCAGATGATGGTCGGCGTGGTGCTCGTGGTCTTGATGATCCGGCGCCCGGAGGGATTGCTGCCGGAGAAGCCGGGCCCCGATTGAGGAGAACGCGATGCGCGTAGGGTTCATCGGTCTCGGGAACATGGGCGGCCCGATGGCGGGCTTCGTGGCGAAGGCGGGATTCGCGCTCGTGGTTCACGACCTGCGTCGCGACGCCGCCGCGCCACTGCTCGAGCGCGGTGCGGTCTGGGCGGGCTCGCCGCGCGACGTGGCATCGGAATGCGACGTGATCTGCGTCTGCGTCCCCGGCCCGCCCGAGATGCGCGCGGTGATGCTGGGCGCTGCCGGCGTGATCGAGGGCCTGCGACGCGGGGCGGTCGTCATCGACCACACGACCAACTCGCCGGCCGTCGTGCGCGAGGTCGGCGCCGCCGTGTCGGCGCGCGGCGCGCACCTGCTCGACGCACCGCTCGACGGCGGGCGTGAGGGCGCGCTGGACGGTCAGCTCACGCTCTTCGTCGGCGGTGACGAGGCGGTCGTGCCGCGCGTGAGACCGGTGCTCGAGACGTTTTCGCGCAGCGTCGTGTGGGTCGGCGCGCTCGGCGCGGGATCGGTCACCAAGCTGGTCCACAACGCGCTCGCGATGAGCATCGACCTGCTGTTGGCCGAGTGCCTGACGCTGGGCGTGAAAGCGGGCGTCGCGCTGCCACGCCTTGTCGAGGCGTTCCGCGAGGGCTGCATCGTGAGTCAGAACATGACGTTCACGAAGCGAATGCCCGCCACGCTGTTTCGCGGCGACTTCACCGCGCGCTTCGCGCTGGCGCTCGCTCACAAGGATTTCCGGCTGGCCGGTGATCTTGCTGCACAGCACGGCGTGCCGACGCGGCTGCTCGATCTCTGCGAAAGCGAGCTGCTCGAGGCGATGAACCGCGGCTGGGGCGCCGAGGACCGCACGAAAGCGTCGACGCTGCAGGAGGAGCGCGCCGGCGTCACGCTACGGCTGTAAATCGTGGACGTGCCAGAGGCTGAGATTGCGGCCGAGGTCCAGCGGGCGTTGCCGGCCGGCGGCGGCCTGACGCGGTGCACTCCTCTCTTCAAGGGCCACGGCCATCAGTCCTTCATCGTGCAGACACGTTCCGGCGGTCCGGTGCTCCTGAAGATTGCACTGCGACGCGAGCAGGCGGCCACACTGCGGTCGCTGTGTCATACGCTCGAGCTCGCCGCCCGTTACGGCGTGGCGGCTCCTCGGCTGCTCTACTTCTCCGAAGGCACCGACGCGTTTTCCGGTCGCCCATGGCTCGTCCAGGAATTCCTCGATGGCATCGACGGCGAGGACGCGCTCGTCGGGATGCCGCCGCTCCAGGCTGCGGCGTTCTTTCGCGATTTCGGCCGCGCGGTCGCGCGGCTTCACTCGATCGACGTCGGCTATTTTTCCGAAGATTTTGCGTCAGCGCCGCGCGAAGACAGTTGGCGCTCGATCATCGAGTCGCGGCTCGCGCGGCTCGCGAATCGCCACGTTGAAGCGGGGCTGCTTTCCCGTCAGAGCATCGAGGCCGCTCGCGCGATGATCTTGTCAGCAGCGGACATGGTCACGAGCGATGTCCGTCCGGCGGTGGTCCATCGGGATCTGTATCTTGCGAACACGCTCGTCAGCGCCGGCCACTTCCGCTGTCTGCTCGATTTCGAGCACGCGCGCTCGGCGGATCCGCTGTGCGACTTCGTCAAACTCAAGATGTGGGTGTTCGACCGAATCCCCGGGTCGAACGCGGAGTTCTGCGCGGGGTATGGCGTGAATCCCTTGCTCACGAATGACGGCCGGGCGCGACACCACGTCTGGCTCGGCCTGGAGCTGCTCGCCGGCTTGCCGTACTGGCGACAGACGCGGCAGTCGGCGATGCTCGCCGACTACGAGGCGCGATTCAGCCGCTGGCTCAGCAGCGGGCCCGCCTCGACCGCGCTCTAGTCCCGCGCCGAGACCGTCCCCGGCATGACCGCGCGGCGTGCTTCTTCCGGCTCCGGCCGCGCCACCGGCATGCCGCGGCGTCCGAGCTTGCCCTTGTCCAATCCGTAGAAGCGAAGGCTGTTGTCGAGCAGCATCTTGCGCTTGGCGGAGTCGGAGACGTCCTTGCGTCCGAGCAGCGTGGCCACCGTCCCTGGATACGGATTGCCGTCGTGGCCCGGCTCCCCGACGAACAGCGCATCGAAGTGCAGATAGTCTGAGGCGAAGACCATCGCGTCCTCGCCGACGTGATCGACGAAGAACGGGATGAACTCGTCGCCGGGTTCGCACGAGAAGAACACGCGGCCGCTCTTGATGTACTCGCTCGGCTTCGCGGAGATGTGGGCCCAGCGCTCGGGCGCGACCTCGTTGTACTCGTCCATGCGGTGCATCCAGTACGGCACCCATCCGGCGCCCGCCTCGAGAAACGCGATCTTCAGACGACGGAATCGCTCCAGGAGCCCGCTCGTGATGATGTTCGAGCACGCGAGCATCTGCGCGAACGTGTGCGCCATGTGTGAGGCTTCGAGCATGTGGTCCGGCCGGTTGAGGTCGAAGTAGCTGCGGAACAGCGACGGCAGCGCCGGGCCGTGCACGGCGATCGGCACGTTGAGACGCTCGGCCTCGGCCCAGAAGTCCGTGAGCCGCGGGTCGCTCAGCAGTGTGTCCTCACGCACGGTGCAGCCGATCTGGATCGCGACCATGTTCAGCCGGCTCACCGCGCGCTGCATCTCCGCGATGGCGCCCGGCACGTCCTGCAGCGCGACGAGCCCGACACCCTTGAGCCGCTGCGGGCACACCTCGCAGTAGTCGTAGAGCCAGTCGTTGTACGCCTGCGCCCGCGCGGCCGCGAAGCCGCCGTCGAGCGTGACGGTCAGCGGCAGCTCGTCGGTCGGATAGATCACCGCGACGTCGATCTGGTCGCGGTCCATGTCGGACAGGCGCGCCCACGGGTTGTACGTGCCCATACGGCGATAGTGGATCGCCTTGCCCTTGGGCGGCGGCAGGTTGCCGTTGACGCCGACGAAGCCGATGTCAGTATCGGGGCCCCACACCTTGCCGTCCACCAGACGCACGATGTAGCCGCGGCCCGCCTGCGTGTAGCGCGGTCGCCGCTCGCGGTATTTGGGATCGATGCGCTCGTAGGTCGCGTCGACCTCGATCACGTGTCCATCGCCGTCGATCACCAGATCGGGCCGGTCGGTCATCGCATGCTCCTTCTCGAGAACTCCGAAGGACCCAGAAGGTATCACGAACCCGACGCGAGCAACGCCCGCGCTGCGCGCGCGGCGATGCCGCGATGGCTCACCCGCTCCTTGTCGCTGTCGCTCAGCTCGCCGAAGGTCCGGCCGAGCGGCGGATAAAAGAACACGGGATCGTAGCCGAAGCCGCCCGCGCCGTGCGACGCCGGCGCGATCTCGCCCTCAGCGACGCCCTCCACCGTGCGTTCTCGTCCGTCCTCGTCGACGAGCGCGATGACGCAGCGAAAGCGTGCGCCGCGCTGACCGGCGGGCACCGCGCGCAGGCGCTCGAGCAGAAGCGCCACGCGGCCCGCGTCGTCCAGGCCCGGACCGCCGAAGCGCGCCGAGTGCAAGCCGGGCGCGCCGCCAAGGGCGTCGACCTCGAGGCCGGAGTCGTCGCCGAGCGCGGCGAGACCGGTCAGTCGGTGCGCCGCGCGCGCCTTGACGACCGCGTTCTCGGCATAGGTCGCGCCCGTCTCGGGTGGCAGCGTGGCACCCGGGATCTCGGCGAGACTGGTCAGCTCGATCGGCAGATCGCCGAGCAGGCGGCGCAGCTCGCGCACCTTGCCGGGATTGAGCGTCGCGAGGACGACGCTGCGGCTAGAGCGTAAAGGTCCGCTCACCGCGCGCGTCGAGCGCCCGGCGCTGGAGTGTCACGAGGCGGCGGATGCCGACGCTCGCCAGCTCCAGCAGCGCGTCGAGTCGCGCGCGGTCGAACGGCGTCTGCTCGGCGGTGCCCTGGACCTCGACGAACTCGCCCGCGCCCGTCATGACGACGTTCATGTCGACGGCCGCGCTGGAGTCCTCGATGTAGTTGAGGTCGAGCACGGGCACGCCACCGACGATCCCGACACTGATCGCGGCGACGCAGTCGCGCACGGCCGCGCCGGCGTTGGCCTTGACCAGCGCGTCGGCCACGGCGACGAAGCCGCCGGTGATGGCCGCGGTGCGCGTGCCGCCGTCGGCCTGAATGACGTCGCAGTCGACCCACACCGTGCGCTCACCCATCTTGGCGCGATCGACGACCGCACGCAGCGCGCGGCCGACCAGCCGCTGGATCTCCTGCGAGCGCCCGCTGGGGCCGCGGTTCTCGCGCGTGGTGCGCGTGTTGGTCGAGCGCGGCAGCATCGCGTACTCCGCGGTCACCCAGCCGAGCCCCTGGCCTTTGAGAAACGGCGGCACGCGGTCCTCGACCGACGCCGTGCAGATGACCTTGGTGGCGCCGAACTCCACGAGCGCCGAGCCCTCGGGGTGCAGCAGGTAGTCGCGGGTCACCACGACGGGGCGGAGCTGGTCGGGCGTACGGCCGTCGGGGCGGGGCATCAGCGGTCGCGCGGGGCGCGCGCGCTCGGCGCCTGATCACGCGCGCGGGCGTCGTACGTCGCCTTGTACTCGGCGAGACCCGCGTAGATCGCGCGCGCGATCTCGTCGCGATACTTCGATTCCTTGAGCCGCTTCTCTTCCTGCGGATTGGTGACGAAGCCGATCTCGATGAGGATCGCCGGCATGGCCGCGCCGCCGAGCACGTAGAACCCCGCCTGCTTCACGCCGCGGTTGGGAATGCGAAGCGACTGCGTCATCGAGTCCTGCACCACTTCGGCCAGCCGCGACGATTCGAGCTGGAACTCCGACTGCGCGAGATCCCACAGAATGGCTTTGACCGCGTCGAGCCGGCCGCTGCGCGCGGGCGCCTTCTCGAGCCGCACGACACTGTTCTCCAGCGCCGCCACCTGGCGCGCCGCGCTGTCGGTCGCCTCCGAGGAGAGAAAGTACGTCTCGACGCCGGCGGACGCTGTCTCTCGGTGCGCGTTGGCGTGGATCGACACGAAGAGATCGGCGCGTTCCTTGTTGGCGAAGGTCGTCCGATCCTGGAGCGTGACGAAGTGGTCGCTGTCGCGGGAGAGCAGCACCTTCACGTTGAGCTTGTCCTCGATCAGGCGCGCGACGCGGCGAGTGACGTCGAGGACGAGATCCTTCTCCTGCAGGCCAGCGGGTCCCACGGCGCCGGAGTCGTGACCGCCGTGGCCGGCGTCGAGCACGATTGTGCGCAGGGGCGCCGCCGTCTCGCGGCGGTCGCGGAACGGCGTCGGCTCGGCGGGACGCAAGAAGTCGAGCACCAGACGCGGCGGATCGGCGAGCGATGCGGTCTTGACCTCGCCGCCGGTCGCCTCGAACACGACACGCAGGATCGCGTCGGCGCCGGCACGCTCGAGCCGCGCCTCGTCGATGAAGCCGTCGGCGACGCGCTCGGTGCGCGCGCTCGCGTTCAGACCGATCAATCGCACGCGCGTCTCTTTCCCCAGGCTCGTCTCGACGCGCGCCGTGAGCGGCCCGGAGGTCTCGAGCACGATGCGCGTGAACGAGGGATAGGAGCGGAAGCGCAGCTCGTCGAGGGTGACGGCGTTCGCGACCGCGGCGCGCGCCACCACGGGGCCCGTCGTGGGCGGCGATGCCGCAGCCGCGGGTTGCACGCGCGGCAGCACCTGGGCCACGAACGTCTCGGGCACGATCCACACGCCGCGGCGCACCCGCACCGGCGCGTCGAGGGTCACCGCGTTGCCGTCGATCAGGATGCGCGACCAGTTGCGGGTCAGGGTGACGACGTGGCCGCCGGGCCGCAGCTGTACCTGCGTGTTGTCGTGCGTCGTCTCCAGGCGGGTTTTGAGCAGGTCCGCCACCCGGGCGAGCTCGACGTAGTCGCGTCCGTCCTCGGTGATCGTCGGCAGGCCGGCCAGGGCCGCACCTGCAAACACGAGCAGGAGGGCCAGACAGGGCAGCAGGCGCGCAAGCCGCATCGGTGCCGCCATTCTAGCAACGGGAGCGGCACGGGCTAAAGCAAAGTCGCGCGGCAGCGGCTAAAGCAACGTCGCGCGGGTGACGAGGCGGCTGGCGCCGCAGTCGGAGCACAGCCCGTACTCGCGCACGAACCTGGCGACCCGCGGCGCGCGCGTGGCCGCCCGGTAGGCCGTCGAGGGGTCGATCCCGACCGCCCTGGCGAGACAGGCGTCGCAGAAATTCCGGTCGGCCTGCGCCACGAGGAACGCGGTCAGTCGCTCCCGGGCGGTTCCGGCCGTCATCTCGCGCGTATGAATCTCCTCTGGGCCCGGGGCGCGGCGGGCCGGCGGTCGCTGATCGAAGTGAAACGCGCGCGGCGTTCGGCGCCAACCGCCGGCCGGTGGATTTTTCAGCGAAGCATGGAGGTATCCGGGACCCCCGATCGGGGGTCAGATCAGATCAGGCCGGCGCGGAACGCCTCGGCCACGATCTCGGCGCGCGAGCGAACGTCGAAGGCCATCGCGATCTTCTCGAGCCGGTCCTTGATCGTGTGCGCGCTGAGGTGGACCAGCGAGCCGATCTCCTTGTTCGTGAGTCCGCGCGCCACGTGCCGGATGATGGCGACGTCGCGGTCGTTCAGCGTCGTGCGCGGCGTGCCGCCGCCGTTGATCGCGTTGGCAATCACCCGCGGCGCCACCTTGGGATCGAGCACGGAATGCCCGCGATAGACCGCGCGGATCGTGCGCTTCACCTCGCTGAGCTCGACGTCCTTGATGAGATAGCCTCGGGCGCCGGCGTTGAGGCTCTTGAGGATGATGCTGTCCTGGCAGTAGCTGGTGAGCATGACGACCGCGGTCGCCGGCGACACCGCGCGCACCCGCCGACACACCTCGGGGCCCTCGAGGTCCTCGAGCTTCACGTCGAGCAGCATCACGTGCGGGCGGAGCGTTTCGGCGATGTGGACCGCCTCGTTTCCGGTTCGCGCCTCGCCGACGATCACGATGTCGCGCTCGCGCTCGAGCACCTGCTTGAGTCCAGCGCGGACGATCTCGTGGTCGTCGACGATCACCACCGCGATGCGGTCTTGGGTCTGGAAGTTCGCCATCTCAGGCCTCGAGCAGCGGACCGAGGTCGTCGGTGGGCGGGACGACATCCCGCATCTGCGACATCATGACCGCGGCGTCTTGCTTGAGCGCGCGCAGGGCGGTCCGGAGTGACGACGGATTGCCGTCGCCGGTGAGGGCAAGCTCGATCTTCATGGCCATGGAGAACACCGTGTTTCTGAGCGTGTCGTGCAGGATTGCGTCGACCCGCACGCGCTCGGCACCCACCGCGGTGTGCACGGCCCGGCGGACGACGTCCTCGAGATCGAGCGTGCCGCCGGCGATCGCCAGCGCGTGAGCCCGGGCCAGTTGTAGCGCGCACCGGCGCTGGGCACGCGTCATCCCGGGCGCCGTGGTGTCGAAGACCGACAGGCCAACGACCGCGTCGCGGCAGACGAGCGGCACGAGCAAGGCAGTGGCCGCACCGAACTGCTTCCACTCGGTCGGCACCCCCGGATGGTTCGGCACGTCGAGGAGGAGCGCGGCACGGCGGGTCTCGAGCAGGTCGGCCAGCACTCCGGGCGGCTCGGGCGTGAGCTTCGTCTCGAGCGTCTTGAACGTCTCCCACAGCTCGCCGCCGAACGTGCCGCTGGCGAACTGCGATGCCACCGGAAGGAGACGCCCGTCGGTGATGAGCAGCACGGAGCAACGTCCGACGCCGCACGCTTCGGCGCTGGCGCGCATCAGTGCGCGCAGCGTCGTGGCGAGCCTCGAGGTCAGCGCCTCCCCGCGCAACCCGGACATGCAGGCCGTCACCGATTCCGTGCCAAAAGCAGGTTCTCTGCCAAGGATTCGGCGTTGATTGGCGCGCGGTTGCCGACGAACTCTGCAACGCGTTGCACTCGATACCGCAACGAAGTCGCCGCGGACTTGACCGCGCGGCACCAACATGAGTGACTACCGCGCCATGGGACAGTTCGGGATCGGCCAACCCATCAAGCGGTTCGAGGATGCGCGCCTGCTGCGCGGAGACGGTCGCTTTCACGACGACGTCAACCTGCCGGGCCAGGCGCACGCCATCATCGTGCGCTCCATCCACGCCCACGCACGGATTCGCCGGATCGACGCCACGACCGCGCTTCGGATGGCGGGCGTGCTCGCGGTCTTCACGGGCGACGACGTCGCCGATCTCGGCACCATGAAGATGACGCTCAAGCGCACGCGTCCCGACGGCTCGCCGATGTTCGCGCCGCCCCACCGGGGCCTGACCCGCGACCGCGCGCGGTACGTCGGCGATCCCGTGGCGATGGTGGTGGCGGAGACGCTCGCTCAGGCCGAGGACGCCGCCGAGCGACTGGTGATCGACTACGAGCCGCTGACGGCGGTGACGTCCACCGCGGACGCGGTCGGCGCCGCGGCGGTGTGGGACGAGTGCCCGGACAACATCTCCAACGTCCACGAGGTCGGCAACCGTGCGGCCACCGAGGCGGCGTTCGCGGCGGCGGCGCGTGTCGTGCGGCGACGCTACGTCATCAGTCGCGTTCACGCGCAATACATGGAAACGCGCGGCGCCCTGGGCGCCTGGGATCCGGGCGAGCGTCGTTACACGCTCTACGCCGACGTGCAGTACCCGCATCGCGTGCGCACCGCGCTGGCGACGAACATCCTCCGCGTGCCGGAGCACCAGATCCGTGTGATCGTTGGCGACGTCGGCGGCGGTTTCGGCACGAAAGGCTGGCAGTACCCCGAGCATCGGCTCGTGCTCTGGGCGGCGCGGCGCCTCGGGCGTCCCGTGAAGTGGCGCTGCGAGCGTCGCGAAGCCATCGGCGCCGACGAGCACGCGCGCGACAACGTCACCGACGCCGAGTTGGCGCTGGACGCCGACGGGCGCTTTCTCGCGTTGCGCGTCCGCACGCTGGCCAACGTCGGCGCGTACGTCTCGTCGGACCGGAATCTCCTGGCGACCTTCAGCAACATCGCGACGCTCGTCGGCGTCTACGCGTTTCCCGTCGCCCACGTGCAGGTGACCTCGGTCCTGACCAACACCAACTCCACCGCGCCGTACCGCGGCGCCGGCCGCCCCGAGGCGACGTACGTGATCGAGCGGCTGATCGACGATGCCGCGCGGGAGCTCGAGATGGATGCCGTGGACCTGCGGCGGCGGAATCTCGTGCCGGCCTCCGCGATGCCCTACAAGACCGCGACCGGCGTCACCTACGATTGCGGCGATTTCCCGGCGCAGATGGAGGCGGCGCTGAAGCTCGCCGACGTCGCGGGATTTCCCGCGCGCCGTGCCGAAGCGCGACGCCGCGGGCGGCTGCGCGGTCTCGGTGTCGCGAATGCCATCGAGCGCGCGGCCGGCCCGCAGCCCGAGTTCGCCGAGATCCGCTTTGCTCCAAGCGGCAGCGTCACCGTCTTCATGGGCACGAAGAACCAGGGCCAGGGCCACGAGACCACGTTCAAGCAGATCCTGCACGAGCGGCTGGGACTCGATCCCGACGATGTCCGCTACATCGACGGCGACACCGACCGCGTCGCGTTCGGCATGGGTTCGATGGGCTCGCGCTCCACCGTGATCGGCGGCACCGCGCTGTGGATGGCGGCCGACAAGGTCATCGCCAAGGGCCGGAAGATCGCGGCCAAGATGCTCGAGGCCGCCGAGGCCGACATCGCGTTCGCCAACGGCGCGTTCTCGGTCGTCGGCACCGATCGCGCCCTGCCGCTGAAGGACGTCGCCCGCGCCGCCTTCCAGCCGGCGGCGCTGCCCAAGGGCGTCGAGCCCGGCTTCTATGAGACGGGCACGTTCTCGCCGCCGTCGGATACGTGGCCCAACGGCTGCCATGTGTGCGAAGTCGAGATCGATCCGGACACGGGCGCCGTCGCGTTGGTCGGCTACGCGATCGCCGACGACGTCGGCACCGTGATCAACCCGCTCACGCTGAAGGGGCAGATCCACGGCGGCGTCGCGCAGGGCGTGGGCCAGGCGCTGATGGAGCAGGTGGCGTACGAGCCGGACTCGGGCCAGCTGCTGACGACGTCGTTCATGGAATATGCGATCCCACGCGCCGACACGGTCCCCGACGTGATCGTCGAAAGTCATCCGGTGCCCACGAAGCTCAACCCGCTCGGCGCGAAGGGCGCGGGCGAGGCCGGCACCGTCGGCGCGCTGCCCGTGGTGATGAACGCGGTGCTCGACGCCCTCGCGCCGCTCGGCGTGCGAGCGCTCGACATGCCGGCCAGCGCCGAGCGCGTGTGGAGCGCGATTCAGGCCGCGCGACAGACCTGAGCGACGAGGAGAACGACCGTGCGACCGACGCTCGATCAGGCGGGACTCGACCTGCTGTTCCTCCAGGCGCGCACGCAGAACGGCTGGCTCCCGACGCCGGTCAGCGATGACCAGCTTCGGCGCCTCTACGACATCATGAGGATGGGACCGACGAGCGCGAACTCGTGTCCCGCGCGCGTTCTGTTCTTGCGCACGCCGGCCGCCAAAGCGCGGCTACTGCCCGCGCTGAGCCCCGGCAACGTCGAGAAGACGAAGCAGGCGCCGGTGACGGCGATCATCGGCTACGACACGCGCTTTTACGAGTGGCTGCCGCAAAAGCTCTTTGCGCACCGGCCCGACATGGCGGAGAACTACGCGAAGAACCCGGCGTTGACCGAGACCGTGGCGTTTCGCAACGGCACGCTGCAGGGTGCCTATTTCATGCTCGTGGCGCGCGCGATCGGGCTGGACGTCGGCGGGATGTCCGGGTTCGACAACGCGAAGGTCGACGCCGAGTTCTTCCCGGACGGCCGCGTGAAGTCAAACTTCCTCTGCAACCTCGGCCACGGCGATCCGACCAAGGTCCTGGCGCGCTTGCCGCGGCTGGACTTCGACGAGGCGTGCGCGCTGTTATGAGCTGCGTGCGCCGACGACGAGGATCTCCCGGCCAGCGACGCGGTGCGATGCAATAACGCGCCAGGCGGGATGCGCGGCCGACTGCAGCTCGGTCCATGAGCTCCTTGGCACGATCAGCGCGCCGCGTGGCGCCTCGCGAAGGAGCTGCTCGACGCGCGGCCGGTCCAGCTCGACGACGGTGCGATCGAGGTAGAAGTCGTAGCTGAGCGCGATGTCGGGAAACCCCACGACGGTGCCGCCAGGCGGCGTCACCGCGCGGGCGGCAGTCGCGATCGGGCGAACATCGAAGTCACGCGCGAATCGCGCCGGATAACGCGCACCCTCGACAACGAACACCGCGCCCGTGGCAAGCGCCACGGCGAGACCGGCGGCGACGAAAGCCTGGCGCCGGGCCGCGACGATCGCCGCGGCGGCGCCGACGAGAAGAAGGCCGGCGAGCAACGCGGCCTCGGCGATCC
>JBKOZH010000151.1:0-13540 GCA_046725765.1 Candidatus Methylomirabilota bacterium
GTTCGACGCCGGGCCCCTGCGGGCGGAGATGCGCGCCCGCGCCGCCGCGCTGCCCGAAGGCCTCGAAGCCCGCACGCGTGCGGCGTTAGTGGCGCACGACGGCCCCGAGGCCGAGCGCGGCTTCATGATCTTCTTCGTGGCGCTCGCGCGGGACCTCGCGCGCGAGGGCGCCCGTCAGCTGGCGGCCGGCGCCTCGCCGGCGACCGCCGGCCCGCGGTTCCTCGAGGCGATCTGGCGCTACTACAATCTCGCCGACTTCGTGGTCGGCCAGCGCGACGCGCGCGCCTCGGTCGCGATGCGCCTGGCCTACGACGACGCGGAGACGCTCGCGCGCCCCGCCTCGGGTGCGCCCGACGCGGCCCGGCTGCGCGCGGCCTTCGAGCGTATCGCGCAGATCCTGTCCGGGCTCATCGACACGACGACGCGATCACTGAGCCTTGGGGGCCAGGCCCCCCTGGCGCCCCCGCTAAGGAGGGACTCATGAGACGGATGACGTGGCTGGTGGTGCTGACGGCGCTCGCCGTCGCCGGCGGCCTGATGACGGCGCCCGCGCTGTCGCAGTCGAAGGTCGTGAAGATCGGCGACCTCGGCAGCAAGGTTGGCGTCTTCGAGGGCTACGGCAAGTACCAGACGATGTTCATGCAGATGGCCGTCGAGGAGCTCAACGCCAAAGGCGGCGTCCTCGGCCACAAGATCGAGATGATCTCCGAGGACGACGAGACGAAGCCCGCGCCGGCCGTGCGCAAGGCCGAGAAGCTGATCCTTCAAGACGACGTGAAGCTGCTCGTCGGCGCGGTGTCCAGCGGCGCCACGATGGCCGTGATGGACGTCACCAAGAAGCACAAGACCGTCCACTGGAACGCCGTGTCGTGCGCCGAGTTCATGCGCACGACGAAATTCCACAAGTACTACTTCAGCAACCAGCCGGACTCGCGGATGCAGGCCAACGGCCTGGCCAAGTACATCGTCGACAAGATGGGCAAGAAGGTCTACATCTTCTACACCGACTACGCGATGGGCCAGTCGGACGGGCGCCAGTTCAAGACGGCGCTCGAGAAGGTCGGCGGCGAGGTCGTCGGCGTGGCCGGAGCCCCGCTCGACACGAAGGACTTCAGCCCGTGGTTCGGCGCGATCAACCAGAGCAATCCCGACGTTCTGTTCGTAGCCTTCGCGGGCACGGACTCGCTGCGGCTGATGACGCAGCTGCACTCCTTCGGCATGACGAAGAAGTACAAGCTGGCCGGCATCGACTGCTTCCTGCTGCAGCAAGACCTGCCGGCGATCGCCGAGCCGATGGAGGGCTTCGTGCAGCTCGCCCACTACTCGGCGTTCAACCCCGACAAACACATGGCCGCGTTCAACGAGCGCTTCAAGAAGAAGTACGGAGTGGACGGCAACATCATGGCCGGCGCCTACGACGCTGTGCTGTTCTGGGCGGCCGCGGCGGAAAAGGCCAAGACATTCGACGCCGACAAGGTGGAGGCCGCGCTCGAGGGGATGTGTCTGGACAACACGCACATCGGCCGGCAGTGCATCCGCAAGGAAGACCACCAGGTCGTGATGGACATGCACCTGTACCAGGTCAAGGGCGGGAAGAACCTGCCGGTCGCGCGACTCGAAGGCAAGGACACCATCGGTGAGCCCATGGTCGGCAAGGACCCGGTCGAAGGCTTCACCTGGGAGATCAAGAAGAAGTAGCCGCAGGCGCCGGGCAGCGTCGCGCTCGCTGGCGCGGCGCTGCTCGGCCGCTCGACTACGCGAACGCGCGCTCGAGCGCCTGCGCGAGATCGGCGATCAGATCGTCCGCGTCCTCGATCCCCACCGAATAGCGGATGAGATTGTCCTTGATCCCGATCTCGAGGCGCTCGTCGGTTGTCAGCTCGTAGAAGCTCATGATCGCCGGTTGCTCGATGAGGCTCTCGACGCCGCCGAGCGAGGCCGCGATGTAGGGGATCGTACACGCGTCGACCACTCGTGAGGCGGCCTCGAGGTCGCCGCGCACCTCGAACGAGACCACCCCGCCGAAGCCGCGCATCTGCTTCTTCGCGATGTCGTGACCGGGATGTGACGGCAGCCCCGCGTAGTGCACGCGCTCCACGCGCGGGTGCGCGGCGAGGAACTCCGCGAGCCTCTCGGCATTGGCGTTCTGCCGCTCCATCCTGAGCGCGAAGGTCTTCAGGCCGCGCACCAGGAGATAGGCCGCAAAGGGATCGACGGTGGCGCCGGTCGTCGCCTGCAGCGCCCGGATGCCACCGATCAGATCGCGAGAGCCGAGGACCGCGCCCGCGAGCAGGTCGTTGTGGCCGCCCAGGAATTTCGTCGCCGAGTGCATGACGAAATCGACGCCCCACTCGAGGGGACGCGCGTTGTACGGAGTCGCGAACGTGGCGTCGATCACCGTCCTCACGCGGTGCTGGCGACCGATGGCGGCGAAGCGCTCGAGGTCGAGGACCCGGTTGTAGGGGTTCGTGGGCGACTCGCTCACCAGCACACGCGTCGTCGGCCTGATCGCGTCCTCCAGCGCCTCATAGTCACCCGGGGGCACCGTCGAGACCTCGATGCCGTAGCGATGCAGGGTCTGGTTGAGGAACTGGCGCGTGCGGCGATAGCTGTCAGCGGTGACGACGACGTGCGTGCCGCGCGAGAGCAGCGCGAAGAGCGTCGTCGTCATCGCGGCCATACCGCTCGCGAAGAGCAGGCAGTCACCCGCACTATCGAGCGCGGCGAGCTTCGCTTCGGCGATCCGTTGGGTGGGATTGCCGTAGCGGCCGTAGTCGATGCGCGCCTCGCTCTTGCCGTCGAAGTGGTCCTTCAGCTCCTGAGTGTTGGCCCACGTATAGGTCGCCGTCTGGACGATCGGCGTCGTGAGCGCATGCGCCGGCTTGCTGCGCGGCTCGCCGCCGTGCACCGCCAGCGTGCTGGGGCCGACCGGCTTCGTGGGCGGCTCGAGGTGGTCCGCCATCAGGACACCAGCAAGCGCGCCTTCTCGACGTGGCGCGCGATGGCGCGGGCCACCCGCTTCGGATCGGCGGGCAGCTCGACCGGCTTGTTGCGGTACGCGGGCTTGATGCCCTCGAGCGTGCCCATGTGATACGCCGCCTTCTGGTCCGAGAACTTTAGACCATGGGCGGTCGAGATCACGACCACGCGATCATGAGCGCGGATCACCTTGCGATCGACGAGCTTGCGTAGGGCGGCGAGCGCCACGCCCGTGTGCGGGCAGTTGAACATGCCGGTACGATCGGCGCGCGCGGCCTCGTCGACGAGCTCCTGCTCGGTCGCCTGCTCGACGACGCCGTTGAACTTCTGGAGCGTGCGGATCGCGCGCTTGTAGCTGACCGGATTGCCGATTTGGATCGACATGGCGAGGGTCGGCTTCGCGCTGATCGGCTCGAACGTCTTGAAGTCGTCCTGAAACGACCGGTAGAGCGGGTTCGCGCGCTCGGCCTGAGCGAGACAGAGTCGCGGCAGCTTGTTGATGAGCCCGAGTTCCTGCATCATCACGAACCCCTGCCCGAGCGCGTGGACGTTCCCGAGGTTGCCGCCAGGAATCACGATCCAGTCGGGCACTTCCCAGTCGAACTGCTGGACGATCTCGATCGCCACCGTCTTCTGTCCCTCGATACGGAGGCTGTTCATCGAGTTGGCCAGGTAGACCCGCTTGTCCTTCGTGATCTCCTGGACGACCGCCATGCAGCCGTCGAAGTCGGTGTCGAGGGACAGGACGAGGGCGCCATTGGCGAGCGGCTGCACGAGCTGCGCGATCGAGACCTTGTCCTTGGGGAGCAGCACCACCGCGGGAATCCCGGCGGCGGCGCAGTAGGCGGCCAGCGCCGCGGACGTATCGCCGCTCGACGCGCACGCGACGGCGTCGATGGGCACGCCGGTCGCGATCATCTCCTTCACCACGGAGATGAGCACAGTCATGCCGAGGTCCTTGAACGAGCCCGTGTGCGAGTTGCCGCACTGCTTGATCCAGAGGTCGTCCACGCGGAGCTGTTTGCCGTACCGGTCGGCCCATAACAGATTGGAGCTGCCCTCGTACATCGACACGATGTTCTCATTGTCGATGAAGGGCACGACCCATTCCTTCTTGCCCCAGACGCCGGAGCCGTACGGGTACGTATTGCCGTGCGAGCGGTCCTCGAACAGCTTGATCCACGCGGCGGCCGAGCGTGACCGGAGCGCGCCCATGTCGTGCTGCACCTCCAGCAGGTCGCCGCAGGTGGGGCAGCGGTAGATGACCTCGCGGAGATCGAACTCCCCGGGGCAGCCGTTGATGCACTGGAACCACGCGTTGTAGGCCATCGAAGATCTGAGTATAGCGCGCGGGGATTCGCGAGCCGGTGCCGTATAGTACGGACCTCGTGGACTACGTCCTGACGGTCCTGCTGCCGCAGCTCCTGCACGGTCTCGTGTTCGGCGCCGCGCTGGGGCTGCTGGCGCTCGGCCTCACCGTGATCTTCGGGCTCCTCGGCGTCATGAACTTCGCGCACGGCGAGCTCTACATGCTCGGCGCGTATGCGGGCATCGCGGTGATCGGCGTCGCCCACTCGTTCTGGGTGGCGCTGATCGCCGGCCCACTCCTGGTCGGCCTGGTCGCGGCGGTGACCGAGATGACGACATTGCGTCCCCTCTACCGGCGCGAGCCGCTCTACGGGCTGATCCTGACCTTCGGCCTGGCCCTCGTCTTCCGCGAGGGCGCGCGCCAGATCTGGGGCGGCGACATGCGGCGCATCCTACCGCCCTTCACTGGCTCGACGCCGCTGCTCGGCATGACGTATCCGAATTACCGGTTGTTCCTGCTCGCGGCGTCGTCCGTGATCTTGCTGGCGCTCTGGCTGTTCTTCACGCGCACCCGCGCGGGCGTCGTCGTGCGCGCCGCCGTGCAGGACGCCGAGATGCTCGACGGCCTCGGCGTCGACGTGCGCCGCGTGTTCACGCTGACCTTCGCCGCCTCCGGCGCCCTGGCCGCGCTGGCGGGGCTGCTGCTCGCGCCGGTGTTCACCGTCTACCCGCAGATGGGCGTGGAGATGATCCTGCTCGCATTCATCGTCGTCATTCTCGGCGGCATGGGCAGCATGGGCGGCTCGGTGGTGGCGGCGTTCGTGATCGGCGTCGCCCAGAGCCTGTTCTCGCTGTGGATGAACCCACAGCGGGTCGCCATCGCGATTTTCGGCATCATGATCGTCGTCCTGATCGTGCGCCCGCGCGGCTTCTTCGGGCGCGAGGGCGTACTCGAGTGAGATTCCTCAGCTGGCGCGCGCTGCTCGTGTTCGCGCTGCTCGCCGCGCTGCCGGCCGTGCCCGGCATGTCGCGTTACTACCTGCTACTGGCCTTCGACGCGCTGCTCTTCGGCGCGATCGCCATGAGCCTCGATCTGCTGATGGGCTACACGGGGCTCGTGTCCTTCGGCCACGCCGCGTTCTACGGCCTCGGCGCCTACGCGACGGCCATCGCCATGGAGCGCGGCGTGCACTCCGTCTGGGCGTGCCTTGGCTTCGCCATCCTCGTGGTCGGCCTCTACGCGCTGGTGGTCAGCTATTTCGCGACGGCTCGGCGCGGGATCTACTTCGCGCTGCTCACGCTGATCTTCGCCGAGGTCGTGTACACGTTCTTCCGCTACACGCAGACGTTCGGCGGCTCGGACGGGATCCAGGGACTGCCGGACGCGACGCTCCTGCCCGGCGTCGTCATCGACACGCCCGCCCGTAAGTACTATCTCGTCCTCGTCTATCTGGCCGTCGCGTACGGGATCTGCCGCGTGCTGGTTGCCTCGCACTTCGGCCGCGTGCTGGTCGCCATCCGCGAAAACGAGGACCGCGCGCGATTCCTCGGCTACAACGTGCAGCGCTACAAGATGGCCGCCTGCATGATCTCCGCGCTCCTCACCGGCGTGGGCGGCGCGATCTACCCGATGCGGTCGGCGTTCGCGACGCCCGACCTCATGCTGTGGACCGAGTCGGGCGAGTTCATCATCTCGGTCATGATCGGCGGGCTCGGCACGCTGGTGGGGCCGATCATCGGCGGCGCGTTCTTTACGATCCTGCGCGACAAGGTCTCGTCCGTCGTGGACTGGTACTTCATCGTGATCGGCCTCGTGCTCATCGTGATCGTGCTGTTCATGCCGCGCGGGCTCCTCGGTCTGCGCCGCATCTTTGCACGTCGGCCGGGACGGGCGGCGGCGTGATCCTCGAAGTCGACGACGTCTCCAAGCGCTTCGGCGCGCTGTCCGCCCTCACCCGGGTGAGCTTCAGCGTCGACGCCGGCCAGATCTTCTCGGTCATCGGCCCCAACGGCGCCGGCAAGTCGACGCTGTTCAACGTGGTGTCGGGGCTGTTCGCGCCGGAACGCGGTCGCGTGCGCTTCCGCGGCACGGACATCACCGGGCTGCCCCCCGAGCGCGTGAATCGCCTCGGGCTGGCGAAGACGTTCCAGATCACGAACATCTTCCCGGAGATCTCCGTGCTCGACAACGTGCGGGTGGCGGCGCAATCGCGTGCGCCCGAGTCGGGGCGGCCGTCCTCGCTGTGGCGGCGGCCCGACGTCGACAACAACTCGTCCGCGCTGCTGGAGACGTTCGGCCTGGGCGCGCGGCGCGACGCGCACGCCAAGGACCTCTCGCACGGCGAGCAGCGCTATCTCGAGATCTGCGTGGCGCTCGCGACCAACCCAACGCTGCTGCTGCTCGACGAGCCGACGGCGGGCATGACGCCGGGCGAGACGCGTGAAGCCACGGCGCTCATCCGCAAGGTCGTGCTCGAGCGCGGCCTCACGCTGTTGCTGATCGAGCACGACATGTCGGTGGTGATGGGCATCTCGGATCGGGTGGCCGTCCTGCACTTCGGCGAGAAGATCGCCGAGGGCACGCCGGAGGCGATCCGCAACGATCCGCGGGTCATCGAGGCCTATCTCGGCGGCGGCGACGACTGATGTTCCGCATGCAGGAGGTACACGCGGGCTACGGCGCGACGCCGATCCTGTTCGGCGTCTCGCTCGAGGTGCGCCAGGGGGAGGCGGTGGCGCTACTCGGCAAGAACGGCATGGGCAAGACGACGCTGATGAAGACAGCGATCGGGTTTCTCAAGCCGTGGCGCGGCGCGATCGAGTTCGAGGGACGCGATCTCACGCGCCTGGCGCCGCACGACATCGCGCGCCTGGGCGTCGGTCTCGTGCCGGAGAATCGCCGGATCTTTCCCGGCCTCAGCGTCCGCGAGAACCTCGAGCTCGGCCTGTCGGCCGTCCCGCGCCGTTCCGCCTCGCTGCGCGACGCGCGGCTGGACGCGGTGTTTCAGCACTTCCCGCGGCTGCGCGAGCGGCTGGAGCAGCCGGGCAAGACGCTGTCCGGCGGCGAGCAGCAGATGCTGGCGATTGCGCGCGTGATGATGGCGGGCGCGCGCTTGATCCTGATGGACGAGCCGACGCAGGGGCTGGCCCCCGCGTTCATCCGACACATCCGCGACATGATCGGCGAGCTCAAGCGGCTCGGCGTCACCGTCTTGCTCATCGAGCAGAACGCGCGCGTGGCGCTCAGCGTGTGCGACCGCGGCTACATCATGGAGAAGGGCGTGATTGTGTTCGAGGCGTCGTCCCGCGAGCTACGCGACAGCCCCGTCACGCGCGAAAAGCTCGGGGTCTGACGCACACGGATGAAAAGCTGGGCCTCTGGCACGCTGCTCGGCGCCGGGCGCCGGCAGCAGCTGATGCGCGCGGTGCTCGCAGTGGCGCTCGTTGGCGGGCTGGTGTGGGCTCTGCCGATCCGCCGCCCCGGCACCGAGGGCGGACACCACGCCGCGCACGCGCCCGCGCTCGACGCCTTCGAGCGCGCCGGCGTCAGCGAGCTGCGCGAAGGCCATCCCACGCCGCCGCTACGCCTGCCGCGGTTGGACGGCGGCGTGACGAGCCTCACCGACCACCGCGAGCGTCTGGTCATCGTGAACTTCTGGGCGACGTGGTGTGCGCCGTGCACCGCGGAGATGCCCACCCTCGAGGCGCTGTGGCGCGAGTACCGCGCGCGCGGGCTGGTCGTGCTGGCCGTGTCGGTGGACCGCGGCGCGCCGCGCGGGCTGCTCGATCCGTACGTGAACCGGCTCGGGCTGTCGTTTCCGATCCTGCTCGACGCCGACCTCAGCACCTCGCGCGCCTGGCGCGTGCAAGGTCTGCCGGCGACCTTCGTGGTGCGCCCCGGCGGCGAGGCCGTCGGCCTGGCCCTCGGCGCGCGCGAGTGGAACAGTGCCGAGATGCGCGTGCTGCTCGAGCAATTTCTCCCACACGCGCATCGCTAACAAACGCTCGGTGGCATTGAAGTTGCCGCCTTCGTCTCCAGCCTGATCGACAAGGGGGAGGAGGAGCGAGTCCTATGGCGACCATCGAGCAATCCATCGAAGTCAACGCGCCCATCCGCGCGGTCTACAACCAGTGGACGCAGTTCGAAGAGTTCCCGCGGTTCATGGAAGGCGTCAAAGAGGTCACGCAGCTCAACGACAAGCGGCTGCGCTGGCGCGCCGTGATCGGCGGCAAGGAAAAGGACTGGGAGGCGGAGATCGTCGAGCAGCGGCCCGACGAACGCATCGCATGGACGAGCCGCGGCGGCGCCATGAACGCCGGCGTGGTCACGTTCCACCGCATCGACGACAGCCTCACCCGCGTGATGCTGCAGGTCGACTACGATCCCTCGGGTGTCGTCGAAAACGTCGGCGACGCCCTGGGCGTCGTGAGCGCGCGCGTCAAGGGCGATCTCGAGCGGTTCAAGGAGTTCATCGAGCGCCGCGGTCGCGAGACGGGCGCCTGGCGCGGCGAGATCCAGCACGGCCAGGTTTCCAGACCTGGGGAGCAGCAGCGCAAAGTCTCCTGACGCGTTAAGCTCGCCCTTCGGGAGGGACCCCCATGGCGAAGGGCGAGGTCGGCTTCATCGGACTGGGGCGCATGGGCTTTCCCATGGCGCGCAACCTGGCGGCGGCGGGGTGGGCCGTGCACGTCCACGACGTCTCCCCCGACGCCGCCAAGCGCGCCGGCGCCGTCGGCGGCATCACGGTACACAGCGCCCCCCGCGACGTGGCCGCGCGCGCGGCGGTGCTGTTCAGCGCGCTTCCCAACGACGACATCGTGGTCGAGACGTACCTCGGCACGCACGGCGTGCTGGCCGGCGCGCGCGCGGGCATCGTGACCTGCGATTGCTCGACGGTCACGCCCGAGACCTCGCAGCGCGTCCACGCCGCGGCGGGCGAGCGCGGCGTCACGCATCTCGACACTCCGATGCTCGGCTCGTCGCCGCAGGCCGAGAGCGGGGAAATCTTCTTCATGGTCGGCGGCGATCGCGCGGCGCTGGCCACCGTGCAGCCACTGCTCGACGTCATGGGCCGGCTCACGATGTACGTCGGCCCGTCGGGCGCCGGCAATCGCATCAAGCTGCTCCACAACGCGCTCGGCGCCGTCAACGCCGTCGCGGTCGCCGAGTCGCTGGCGCTCGCCACACGGCTCGGCGTGGATCTGGAAACCTATTACGACGTGGTTCGCCAGGGCGGCGGCATGGCGTACTCGACCTACTTCGACCGGCGTGTGATGCGCGTGGCCGAGGGCAACTTCGACGCGACGTTCACCGTCGAGCTCATGCACAAGGACGTCTCGCTCGCCGCGCGCATGGCCGGCGCGGACCTGGAGCGCATGCCGATCCTCAAAGAGACGCTGGCGGCGTACACTGCGGCCAAAGCGAAGTGGCCCGGGCAGGACTTCTCGGGGGTCACGCACGTGGTCGAGGAACGGTTCGGGACAACGGTCGGGCGAGCGGCGCGCTGACGGGCGCCCCAGCGAGGGACAGCGATGGCGTACGACCTACTGATCACCGGCGGCATGGTCGTGGACGGCAGCGGCTTCTCGCGGTATCGCGCCGACGTCGCGGTCAAGAACGGCGTGATCGTCGAGATCGGCCGGGTCCGGGGCGCCGCCGCGCGTACGATCGACGCGGACGGCCTCGTCGTGGCGCCGGGCATCATCGACCTGCACACGCACTACGACGCTCAGCCGTTCTGGGACCGGCTGTGCACGTCGTCGGTGTGGCACGGCGTCACGACGTCGCTGATGGGCAACTGCGGGCTCACGCTGGCCCCGCTCCGTCCCGAGCACCGCGAGGCGATGCTCGCCACGTTCTGCTGCGTCGAGGACCTGCCCGTGCGCTCGCTGAGCGCGGTGCTGCCGTGGACGTGGCAGACGTTCGACGAGTACCTCAAGGCGATCGACATCGGGCTCGGCATGAACCTGATGCCGCTCGTCGGCCACAATCCGCTCCGGCTGTCGGCCATGGACAAGGCGGCCTGGGACCGTCCGGCCACGCCGGACGAGATCGCCGTGATGCAGCGCCTGCTGCGCGAGTCGATCGAGGCCGGGGCGTGGGGCTGGAGCACGACGGACTCGCCCACGCACGCCGGCCCGCACGGCGAGCCGGTGCCCACGCGCCTGGCGGACGACGAGGAGCGCATCGCCCTCGGACGAACACTGGGCGAGCTCAACCGCGGCGTGATCGAGATCCTGCCCAAGGGCGCCGGCGCGCCGACCGACGCCGATCACGCGCATCTCACCGACGTCGCGCGCGCCAGCGGGCGGCCGGTCTTCTTCCTCACCTTCGACGCCGCACCGCGCCCGCGCGTCGAGGCCGCCACGCGCGAGGGCGTGCAGCTCTACGCGCTGCTACGCGCGATTCCGTTCAATCCGCGCTTCACGCTCAAGAAGACGACGTTCTTCAGCAACCTCGACGTCTGGGACGTCGTAATGGCCAAGTCGCTCGACGAGCGCTTGGCGGCGTTCACCGATCCCGCCAAGCGCGCGGAGCTGCGCGAGTGGGCCGACAAGCGTCAGCGGCGCCGCCCCGGCGTACCCGGGCGCTTCATCAAGTGGGCCTCGATCGTGGTGAAGAAGACGGCGATGGCGAAGAACCGCGCCCTCGAGGGACAGGCCCTCACCGAGCTCGCGGCCGCGCAGGGCAAGCACGTCGCCGATGCCATGCTGGATCTGGCCCTGGAGGAAGGACTCGACACCGAGTTCGAGCTGCAGTCACGCCCACCCGCCGAGGACGTCGCGCTCGCCGAGTTCGTGCGGACGGGCCACGCGATCCCCTCGCAGTCCGACGCCGGTGCGCATCTCAACACCAACTTCTGCACGGCCGGCGAGTCGAGCTGGGTGCTCGCGGAGTGGGTGCGTGAGCGGCAGCTGCTGACGCTCGAGGACGCGATCCGCCGCTATACGTTCCAGCCCGCGCGCATCGTGGGTCTGCGCGATCGCGGCTTGATCGCGGTGGGCATGGCGGCCGACCTGATGGTCTTCGATCCGGCCACGATCGGCGTGAAAGAAGACGAGATCTCACGCGACGGACCGTCGGGCACGCCGCGGCGCGTACAGCGGGCCATCGGCGTGCACCAGGTCGTCGTCGGCGGCGAGGTCGTGATGGACGCGGGCGAGCACACCGGCGCGCTCCCCGGTCGCGTGCTGCGCGCGGGGCGCGCGCACGAGGTCAGTGCACGCTGAGCGCGGTGCGGATGACCCAGGCGAAGTCGATGACGAGCATCAGGACCAGGATCGCGCCGACGACCTTGTACATGCTGTCGCTCATGGGCTCCCTCCCCGCTCAGAAGCGATACTGCACGGCAACGTAGGGACCATAGCGCTCGGTCCGGTTTTCGAGCAGCTTGCCCTCGAAGTCGCCGGCCGGCGTGCGCGCCGTCGACGTCCCGTCGCCTGACTTGATCCACCAGTACTGAAAGCCGAGCTCCGCCGACAGTCCACGCCAGAACCGGTAGGCCAGCGCGCCGTCGAGCTGCACGCCGACGCCGCCCGACGCCTCGTCGCGGAAGCTTGGATCCTTCCGCAAGTCGTCGCGCAGGTGGTGAATGTCCTCGACCACGCTCTTGGACCACGGGATCACGAAGCCGCGGAGCTTCGCGCTGAGCCCCGCGAACAGCGGCACCTGCGTGCGCGCGCCGAGGCGCAGGCTGTACCAGTACCAGTCCTGCGTGATGACCTTGATGTTCGACGAGATCGGCGGAACGACGTCGGTGAAGGCGGAGGTGGCGCCGAAGGCGACGTAGCGCTCGTGCCAGAACTGAAAACCGCCGAGCACGTCGAGGAAGCCCGGCTGCTCGCGCGTGCCCCAGCGCACGGCGCGGTAGCCGGCGTCGAAGTTGACGTAGGCCAGCCCGGTGTCGTCGGTGTCCGACCGCGTGCGCGAGATGCGCACGTCATGATCGCGGTCGTTGAAGTCCTCGTCGATCAGCACGCCTTCTTTGATGAGCCCGCCGCCGAGGCTGCCCATGAGCACGAGGCGGTTGAGGACGAATTCGGCGTTGACCTCCGGCACGACGCTGTCCACGCCGCGCCAGCGGAGCTCGGACAGTGCGGTGCTGTTGGTGCTATAGCCCGTGGTGACCCAGACGCGGCCACCGAGTGTCAGCGAGGTTTCAGGAGGCTGCTGGGCGGAGGCGGGCGAGAGGACGGCGAGGACGGCGAACAGGAACCATACGCTGGCGGTGGCGCGACGCATAGGGCCCTCCTTCGGGCCCGAGCGTACCACGCGGATTACGACGCGGACGTCGACGCGCAGACCAGCTGGTCCCCGTCCAGCCGCGCGCCGCGATCCTCCTCGCAGGCGTCCTGCGAGTCGTGGCCACCCACGATCACCCAGGTCCAGTTCTCGCCGGGCGCGAGCAGCAGCCAGAACACCAGCGCGATCTTCACGATCTTCACTGCATGATCCCCATTGCCTTGAACCGCAGCTCGACGGGCACGCCGTACACCTTGACCGTCGTGCCCGGGGCCATGGCGCGCTCGAGATTAGCATTGAGCCCCGAAATGTCCACGCTCACCCGCCCGCCGTCGACTCTGAGCACGAGCGTGCGGCCGATCATCTGCTCGACCTCGCCCGTAAGCTCGACCCAGCGTTGATCCCGATTCGGCACGACGAGCGGCACCGTCGGAGCTGTTGCCGGTGGCGTCGTAGTTTTCGGCGCGGTCGTCGTCGTGGCAGCCGGCACGACGGCCGGCTCTGCGGCGGTCGGCTTGGCAGCCGGTGACTTGGGCGCCGCCGGTGACTTCGGCGCGGCGGCCGTCTCGGTCGCCGGCGGAGGCGTCGGCGTCGCTGGCGCGGTGGGCGAAACTGTCGCCGGCGCCGACGGTGCGCTGGCCGGTGCCGGCGGTGTGTTGGCCGCCGGCGCGACCGGCGCGGGGCCGGCCGGTGCAACTCTTGCGGGTGTGAACTGCAAATCTGCGAGCGCCGCTTCGGCACTGCTGCCGCTCCCCATGCCGACCGCGGTGATTTCGTGGGCGCCACGACCTTCGATGCCGAGCACGGACACGCGGGCGCCGGCCGTGACGGCCCCCGCGCGCCGTGTCGCGGCGACGGTGACGTAATAGAGCACACCGTCGTCACCGCGAACGATCACGAACGGCTCGTTCGTCATAACGGCGGGCCACTCGAGGACACCGTGGATCAGACGCGGATCGCCGGGGCCGGCAGCAGATCCGAGCGGCGCTCCGAGGACCAGCAGCATCACGC
>JBKOZH010000104.1:0-9117 GCA_046725765.1 Candidatus Methylomirabilota bacterium
CGTGCTCGCGTGCGTCCGCGTGACGGCCGGCAGCTCGAGGCGGCGCGCGGTCGCCACAGCCGCGACGGCACGCGCGACGGGATGGCGGAAGCCGCGCTCGGCGGCGGCCACCAGGCGGAGCAGCGCGTCCTCGGACGGCGCGTGGCGATACGTGACGATGCGGACGATACGGGGCGTGCCGGAGGTCAGCGTGCCGGTCTTGTCGAAGACGACGGTGTTCACGCGTGCGAGCGCTTCGAGCGCGCGCGGCCCCTTGATGAGGATGCCCTCGCGCGAGGCGCGCTTCACCGACGTGACGATTGCGGTCGGGATGCCGACGCGCGCGGCCATGCCGTAGTCCGCGACGAGGATCGCGATGCCGGCGTCGAGGCTGCGCGAGAGGGCGGCGCCGAGGCCGCTGAGCGCCAGCGTGCGCCGAACGTCGCGCTGCGCCAGCCGCTCGGCGTAGAGCTGGATGTCGGACTTCTCCGCGGCCGCCGTCTCGATCACCGCGACGATGCGTCCGACGGCGGTGTCGAGGCCGGCGCGGTCGACGCGGATCTCGAGCTCGCCGTGCTCCACCGTCGTGCCGGCGAAGACGGCGTCACCCGTGGTCCGCTCGACGGGCAGCGATTCGCCGGTCATCGTCTGCTGGTTCACGAGCGCTTCGCCGCGCACGATGGTGCCGTCGATCGGCAGCCGCTGCGGGCCGCGCACGAGCACGACGTCGCCGGCGCGAAGATCGGTCGCCGGCACGGTGGCGCGTGCGTCGCCGTTGCGTCGGATCGCGGTCTCGTCCGCGGAGACGACGAGGTTGCGGAGCGATCGCCGTGTCGTCACGACCGTTCGACTCACGACCCAGTCGCCGAGCGCGCGCAGCCACGTGAGGAGCGCGGCGGCGCCGACGTTGCGGCGCGCGGCGAGCACGGCCAGCGTTGACGCTTCGAGGACGTCGCCGTTCACGCGGCCGCTCGCGAGCGCCATGCCGGCACGCAGCAGCGCGGGCGCATCGGCGGCGAGGACGAGCGCGGTCAGCACCGGCCAGGAGACGGCCTGGGTGACGGTGAGCGCGAGCACCGAGGTCGCGCCCGCCAGTCGCAGCAGGGGTACCGACGACGCGTCGAGGCGCGAGCGTGGCTCCGTCGGTTCCGGCAGCGCGTGCCGCGCGCCGACGTCGAGGCGGGCGTCGAGCTCACGCAGGACGTCGACGAGCGCGCTCTCGGCGAGCCGGAACGGGTCGTACTCGATGCGGACGCTGCCCGTCACGCCGCTGCCGTCCACCGTCCGGACGCCCGGCACCGAGCGCAGGGTGGTGACCACGACGTCCTGCCGCCCTTTCAGCCACTGGGCGGGATAGCGTACGCGCAGACGCCCGCGCACCGAGTGAGCGACGCGCCACCGCATCGGCTCAGTCCTCGTGCGGCGAGATGAGGTAATCGCGGAACAGCCCGTGCGCGTACCAGAGCGCGCTGGACCACACGAGCGGTGCCGCACGGCCGCGGAGGATCTCGAGCCCGGCCCAGAGCGTTAGCGCAGCGGGAACGAGAAGGCCGAGACCGACGGTGCCACGCGTCCCGCGCGCGATGCGCGCATCGAGCTCGCCCACGGCAGAGGTCACAGTTGTGGCCAGCGTCGCGGGATGGCCGTTCGCCGCGGCCGTCGCCGGCATCACGACGTCGAGTTCTAGATGCTCGGCGATCGCGGCGACGATCGTTGATTCCTCGGCGCGGTCGGGCTCGTAGCGCACGAGCAATCCTCGCGTGACCGGCGACCACGCGGCGGAGATCACCCCGGGCAGCGCGGCGACGGCCTCCGCGAGACCTTCGACCTGTGCACCGGCCGGCACCCGGACGCGGAGGCGTCCGGGAATGTGATGGACGATCTCCACCGCCGAGTGGGTGTCCTGAGCCACGCCGTCCTCAGGACGTGCGGCGACGGGTCACCGTGCGACGTCGCGGTGCCGGGCTCGCCTCGTCCGCAGCGCCGACGTGCTCTTCGTCGGCGGCGTCCACGTGATGACCGTTGCCGTTCCCGTTCGCCGCCGCAAGCATCGCCTCGCGGCGCGCGCGCGCCTCGGCGGCGATGTCTTCGAGCGTCTCGAGTTGCTCCGCCGCGATGCGGCGCGCGTCCTCGAGCAGTCCCATGCCGGCCGCGGTTGCTTCGACGGCGACTGGGCGTAGCACGCGCACGAGCGCCGGCGCGAGCCACGCGGTGCCGACTCCTAGCAGAAACGAAATCGCGTTGATGCCCATCGTGGACCCTCCCGTCTCACGGGGTAACATGAAATAGGGAGTGATCCTAACAACAGGAATGTGACGAGACCGTTACGAATGCTTGGGACGAGGCAAAGTTATCCACATTTTGGCGGCTCGGTGGATAAGTGTGGACATCTTTCGGCCGCGCGGCGCGATTTACGGCCGCGCTGCGCGATCTGTGAGCACGAGGCAGCACGCGTGCTTCTGTAAGATCGACGCCGGCACATCGGGAGTGATTGGTCCGTCCAACATACGTTCGAGCGGTGCGCGCTTGGCGTCGCCGCTCACCAGCACGATCACCTCGCGCGCCGCCATGATCGTTGCGAGACCGAGCGTCACTGCGCGCTCGCACACGTCGCCCTGGATCACGTCATCGGTCAGGATGTAGCGCACGGTCGAGTCCAGCAGTCGCACGGGGCGTGTGCGGACGTCGAAGGCGCAGCCGGGCTCGTTCGAGGCGAGATGCGCGTTGGGGCCGAGACCGAGCATCACCACGTCGAGCCCGCCGGCATTCGCAATGGCGGTTTCGTACGCCGCGCACATCGCGTCGAGATCGCTCGCGTCGACGGCGAACGGGCGGCAGTGCCCGACCTCGACGTTGGCCCAGGATAGGAACTCCGTCCGCACCTGGCGCCAGAAGTAACCTTCGGCCGGGGCCGGCGGACACAGTTCGTCGACCGAGAACACGCGCATGCGCGTGTAGTCCACCGGATCGCGCGTCTGCAGCGCCGCCATGCGCGCGTACATGCGGCGCGGCGTCCGGCCGGCGGGCACGGCCATGGCGAGATTGGGCCGGGTGCGCACGCGCTCACGGAAGGCGTCGGCGGCGATCTCCGCGAGCTCGTCGGCGTCGCGGGCGATCAGGACGCGCATGCGTGGATGTGATTCATTAGACCACCATGGACCGACTGTCGATGTTCGGGCTGGTGGCCGTGACCGCGATGATGGTCTGCTATGCCCTCGAGCGCCGAAGCCGCTGGTACGTGCTCGGCTTCGCCGGCGCGTGCGTGCTCGCCTCCATCTATGGGTTCGCTCAGGGCGCGTGGCCGTTCGGCCTCGTCGAGGCGGTCTGGGCCGTCGTCGCGCTGCGACGCTGGTGGGCAGCGGCGGCTTGACAGATCAAGAACTCTTGATATATTGAGGGCCGTGACGACGAAGACCGGTAACGACCTCGAGCGGGCGGCAGAGCTGTTCCACGCGCTGGCGGATGCTACGCGCTTGGGGATCATCGAGCAGCTCCGCAGCGGCGAGCAGTGCGTGTGCGATCTCACCGACATGCTCGAGACGGGGCAATCGCGGCTGTCGTTTCACCTCAAAACGCTCAAAGACGCAGGGCTGCTGCAGGATCGCCGGCAGGGCCGCTGGATCTACTACTCGCTGGAGCCCGGCGCGATTGCAGAGATCGAAAGCGCCGTCGCGGCCATCAAGCCGCGCGCGAACGGGACGCGCGCTACGCGCTCGTGCACCTGATCCCTTTTTTTGTCCGCATATATCAAGTGTCCTTGATATGAGGAGGCGAATATGGCCGAGCGAGACCTGAAAGACGTCGTGAAGGAAAAATACGGCCGGGCCGCGCTCAAGGTGACGGCAGGCAGCGACGCATCGTGTTGCGGGAGCGCGTCGTCGCGCGGCGAGCGCGATCCGATCACGTCGAATCTCTACGGATGCGGTGAAACGGCGGACCTGCCCGCCGAGGCGGTCGCGGCGTCGCTCGGCTGCGGCAATCCCACGGCGCTCGCCCAGCTCAATGCCGGCGAGGTCGTGCTGGATCTCGGCTCGGGCGGCGGCATCGATGTGTTGCTGTCGGCCAAGCGCGTGGGACCGACGGGCAAGGCGTACGGCCTCGACATGACCGACGAGATGCTGGCGCTCGCGCACGAGAACCAGCGCAAGGCCGGCGTGAGCAACGTCGAATTCCTGAAGGGTGAGATCGAGCACATTCCGCTGCCCGACGAGAGCGTCCACGTCATCATCTCGAATTGCGTCATCAATCTCTCCGGTGACAAGGACCGTGTGCTGGCCGAGGCCTACCGGGTGCTCAAACCCGGCGGGCGCTTCGCGGTCTCCGACGTCGTCGTCCGCGGAGAGGTGCCCGCGCAGATTCGCCGCAGCGTCGAGTTGTGGATCGGCTGCGTGGCGGGCGCGCTCGAGGAGCGCGAGTACCGCGACAAGCTCGCCAAGGCTGGCTTCGAGGCGATCACCGTCGAGCCCACGCGCATCTACCAGGCCGAAGATGCGCGCGACTTTTTCGCAGGCTCGGGGATCGACGTCGACGCGATCGCGCCGCAGGTCGAGGGCAAGTTCATGAGCGCCTTCGTGCGCGCGGAGAAGCCGGCCCGTCGATGAGCCGCGCCCGGGTGCTGTTTCTCTGCACGCACAACTCCGCGCGCAGTCAGATGGCCGAGGCGCTGCTGCGCCACCGGGGCGGTGACCGGTTCGAGGTCGCGAGCGCCGGCACCGAAGCGCGCGGCGTGAATCCCCTGGCGGTGCGGGCAATGGCCGAGATCGGCGTCGATATGGACGGGCACACGTCGAAGACGCTCGACCGATTCCTGGGCGAGCACTGGGATTACGTGATCACCGTCTGCGACAGCGCGAACGAATCGTGTCCGATGTTTCCGGGCGCGAGCACGCGGCTGCACTGGAGCTTCGACGATCCGTCCGCCGCGACCGGCGGTGAAGAGGAGCGCTTGCGTGTGTTCCGCCGCGTCCGCGATGAGATCGCGGAGCGAATCGAAAGCTGGTTGGCGCAGCGTTCGGCGGCGCCGGAACGGCGGTCAGCGTGAGCACCCGACCCACGCTCGCGCGACGGGTCGTGGCCGAAGCGCTGGGCACCGGGTTGCTGCTGGCGGCCGTCGTCGGGTCCGGCATCATGGGCGAGCGGCTCGCGGCCGGCAACGTTGCGATCGCGCTGCTCGCCAACACCCTGGCGACCGGCGCCGCGCTGGTCGCGCTGATCCTCACGTTCGGGCCGATCTCGGGCGCGCACTTCAACCCGGCCGTGACGCTGGCCGATGCATTCCAGGGCGGGCTCGGCTGGCGCGACGTGCCGGCCTACCTCGTCGCGCAGGTCGCGGGCGCCTTCGCCGGCGTTGCCGCCGCGCATCTCATGTTCGGCGAGCCATTGTTCTTCGCCTCGCGCCACGCGCGGGCTGGCGGCGCTCAGGTATTCAGCGAGTTCGTGGCGACATTTGGGCTGCTCGCCGTGATCTGGGGCTGCGCGCGGTTGAACGCCGCTCGCGTGCCATTCGCCGTCGCCGCCTATATCACCGCGGCGTACTGGTTCACCGCATCGACGTCGTTTGCCAACCCCGCGGTCACGCTTGCGCGTTCGGCGAGCGACACCTTCGCCGGCATCCGTCCGGCTGACGCGCCGGCGTTCATCGCGGCGCAGCTGGTCGGCGCCGGCGCCGCGACGTCGCTGTTTCGCTGGCTCGTGCCCGGCCCGGGTGCAGAGACCGAGCCGGCGACGGTCGTGCATACACAAACCAACCCGGCGGAGCGATCCGCCACGCAACGAGGAGGTCACCGATGACGACGCAAGCGCCGAAGGTTCACGTGCACATGACGGTGTCGGATCTCGAGAAGAGCCGCGCGTTCTACGAGAAGTTCTTTGGTTCCGCGCCCGTGAAGATCAAGCCCGGCTACGTGAAGTTCCTGCCCGCGTTCGGCCCGCTCAACCTGGCGCTCTCGCAGGCCTCGCCGAGCGGCAGTCGCGGTCACGTGGACCACATGGGCATTCAGGTCGAGTCCGCCGCGATCGTGACGCGTGAACTGGCCCGCGTGAAGGCGGCGGGGCTGCCCGTGCGCGAGGAGATGGGCGTCGACTGCTGCCACGCCAATCAGGACAAGTTCTGGGTCGAGGATCCGGACGGCGTGGAGTGGGAAGTCTACGTTCTCAACTATGATCTCGAGGATACGGGGCTGCGCGCGGCGGCATCCCCAGCCAAGAGCGGCCTCGCCGTTGTGACGGCGGGCGGCGGCTGCTGCGGCGCAAGCGGGTAGCGTGCCGTGAATGCCGGGCCGCTCGACGGTGTGTCCATCCTCGACCTGAGCCGGGTTCTGGCGGGACCATCCTGCACGCAGATGCTCGGCGATCTTGGCGCCGACGTCGTCAAGATCGAGCGACCGGGCGTCGGCGATGAGACCCGTACGTGGGGGCCGCCTTTCCTGGGCGACGCGAACCGTGTCGAGACGATGGAAAGCGGCTATTACCTCAGCGCCAACCGTAACAAGCGCTCGGTAACGATCAATTTTGCGAAGCCCGCCGGCGCTGCGTTGGTGCGTCGCCTGCTCGCGCACGCCGACGTGCTCATCGAGAACTTCAAGGTGGGTAGCCTCGGCGAGTACGGTCTCGGCTACCACGATCTGCGCGCCGACTTCCCACGGCTCGTGTACTGCTCGATCACCGGGTACGGGCAGGACGGGCCGTACGCGAACCGCCCCGGCTACGATCTGATGGCCCAGGGGGCGGGCGGCATCATGAGTGTGACCGGCGAAGCCGACGGTCCGCCGGTCAAGGTCGGCGTCGCCGTGAACGATGTGATGAGCGGCTTGTACGCTGCCGTGGCGATCCTAAGTGCTTTGCGACACCGTGACAGGACCGGGCACGGCCAGCATATCGACGTCTCGCTGCTCGACGTGCAGGTCGGCTGGCTCTACAACGTCGGTCTCAATTACCTGCTGTCCGGCCAGGTGCCGAGGCGCTGGGGCACCGCACATCCGAACACGGTCCCATACCAGGCGTTCCCGACCAGCGATGGACACGTGATTCTCGGCGCCAACAACGATACGCAGTTCCGCCGGCTTTGCGAGTTCGCGGGCGCGCCTGAGCTGATCAGTGACTCTCGGTTCGCGACGAATGCCCTGCGTCTGCAACATCGTGAGGAGCTGACCGCGCTGCTTTCCGGACTGACGCGCAAGCATCCGACAAGGTATTGGATCGACGGGCTGGACGCGGCTGGCCTGCCGTGCGGGCCGGTCAACACGATTGACCGCGTCTTCGAGGATCCCCACGTGCGACACCGCGGGATGAAGATCACGATGCAACATGCGTCTGGCGTGGAGGCCCCACTCATCGGTAGCCCGCTGAGGCTTTCCGAGACGCCCGTGAGCTATCGGCGACCACCGCCGACGCTCGGGCAGCACACGGACGACGTGCTAGAGCAGCTTCTGGGTATCAGCCAGCATGACCGACGGACGTTGCGCGCGGGCGGCATCATCTGACGTCATGGCGGTCAGTG
The DNA here is from genome assembly GCA_046725765.1 of Candidatus Methylomirabilota bacterium. Classification (GTDB taxonomy): domain Bacteria; phylum Methylomirabilota; class Methylomirabilia; order Rokubacteriales; family CSP1-6; genus AR12. Next base: position 7,478 of record JBKOZH010000104.1, read on the forward strand.
TACGGTTCGTGGGGTCCGGTGATTCGTTCGGCAGCGGGGGCCGGTTCCAGACGTGCATCGTCGTCGACGGACCGCGCTCCCGCTTCGCGGTCGACTTCGGCGCCTCCTCGCTGATCGCGCTGGCACAGCAGGGAATCGAGCACAACTCGCTCGACGCGATCCTCCTCACGCATCTGCACGGCGATCACTGCGCCGGCGTGCCGTTCCTGCTGATCGACGCCATGCTCGCGGCCAAGCGCACGCGGCCGCTCGTCATCGCGGGGCCTCGCGATCTGCGCCGGCGGATGGACGCCATTCGCGAGGCGCTGTTTCCGGGGTCACACGTGATGACGCCGACGTTTCCCGTCACGTGGATCGAGATGGAGCCCGGCAAGCCGCACGCGATCCTCGATCTGGTCGTCACGCCGCAGGCGGCGCGCCACACCGCGGAGACGAACCCCACCGCACTCCGCGTCGAGGTCGGCGGCAAGGTCGTCGCCTACACGGGCGACACCGAGTGGACGGACGACGTCGCGCAGGTGGCGCGCGGCGCCGACCTGTTCATCGCGGAGTGCTACTTCTACGACAAGCCCGTGAAGTGGCACCTGAACTATCCGACCATCGCGGCGCAGCGCCCGACGCTCGGCGCCAAGCGCGTGATCCTCACGCACATGAGCCGCGAGATGCTCGCCCGCGCCGCCGACGTTCCGGAGGAATGCGCGCACGACGGTCTCGTCGTGACGCTCTGATTACTTCGCGGCGTTCCCCAGCAGACGTTCGACGATGACGCAGTCGCGCCACGTTCCATCCAGCTTGGCGTGGCGCCGGTAGACCCCGACCACGCGAAAGCCGCAGCGCTCGTGGAGCGCGATGCTGGCCGTGTTCTCGGTGAGGATGCGTGACACGAGCTTCCAGAAGCCGCGCGCCGTGTACTCGCGGCAGAGCGCCTCCAGCGCCACGCGCCCCAGTCCGTCGCCGCGCGCGGCCCGCGCGACGTAGACCGAGTGCTCTGCGACGCCGGCGTAGGCGGGACGGCTGCGGTAGGCGCCGGCACCCGCCCACGCGACGACGACCCCATCGCGCTCCACGACGACGGTCGGGTAGCGATCGCCCTTGTCCGCGAGGCCCGCGGCGATCTCCTCCGGGCTGCGATGCGCCGTCTCGAACGTCGCGACGCGGTCGTCGATGCCCGCGTTGTAGATGTCCGCAATCGCGGCGCAATCAGCCCGGGTTGCGAGCCTCACGCTTATGTCGGATGCCATTGAGGGAGAGTATCCTGACTCGACGCGCCGCAGGAGTTCACCCAAGTTTTACGCCACCGTCATCGTCCTGTAACGCAGGCCGGGGACACTCGGCGGCGGATGAAGACCGCCGCTGCGCGCCAGCAGCAGGGTCGGGTGCTCGTCGTCGAGGACGAGCGGGACGTCGCCGACCTCATCCGCTACAACCTCACCAAAGAAGGCTACGACGTCGTCGTCGCGCCCACGGGCGCGGACGCACTCAAGCAGGCGCGTGACGTTCATCCCGATCTGGTTCTCCTCGACATCATGGTGCCTCAGCTCAACGGCTGGGAGGTCTGCCGCCGGCTCAAGCAGGATGCCGAGACGAAGAACATCCCGGTGATCATGGTGACCGGACGGGTCGAGGAGGGCGACAAGGTC
>JBKOZH010000067.1:0-5906 GCA_046725765.1 Candidatus Methylomirabilota bacterium
GCCTGTCGCGGCGCGCCGCGCTGCTGCGTCCGCGCTTTTCTCGGCTCGGACGTGCGCTTCGCCGCCGGCTGGCCGGCGTGGCGGACGACGACGTGCTCGACGCGCACGCCGTCGCGTGGAGCGCCGCGCGCATCGCCCGCAACAGGGCGGTCTGCCTGCCCGGCCGGCCGGCGCCGCGCGACGCCCGCGGCCTGCCGATGGCGATCTGGTACTGACTTCGTACTCCCGGAGGGAAAACACATGCCGATCACGACCCGCTACCTGTTCACCGCGTCCATGGACGTCGAGCCCTCGAAGGAGGCGCTGTTCAACGAGGTCTACGACCGCGAGCACGTGCCCACTATTTTAAAAGTCCCCGGCGTCGTCTCGGCGCTGCGCTTCAGGCGGCGTCCGCTGGAGATGATCATCGGCGGCGAACGCAAGCAGATCGCGCTCGAGGGCGAGCCAAGCTTTACGGCGCTCTACGAGCTGGAGAGCCCCGCTGTCCTCGTCACGCCGGAGTTCGCCAAGGCCGTCGAGCTCGGACGGTGGCCGCACGAGGTGCGGCCGTTCACGAAGAATCGCAAGCACTTCATGTGGGAGCGGATCTAGCGATTCAGCGGCGAGCCGCCAGTCGCTCGATGAGCGCCCGATCGGCGGGCGGGAAGTCGTACGTGCCGAGCCGGTCGGGCGCGACCCAAAGCATCGCCTGGCCCTCACGCGGCTCGATCACGCCGGATTCGACGCGACAGTCGTAGAAGTGCAGGATGACGGTGCGGTCGGGATACTCCCACCGCACCGTCTCCACCAGCTTGCCGATCTCGAACGCGGCGCCCAGCTCCTCGCCGAGCTCGCGTCGCAGTGCGCGCGGCGGCGACTCGCCGGCTTCCAGCTTGCCGCCTGGAAACTCCCACAAGCCTTCCAGATGACTGCCGCGGCGACGCTGTGTGATCAGGTAGCGTCCGGCGGAGTCACGGATGAGCGCGGCGGCCACTTCGATGACGAGCGGCACCGCTCATGACCCCGCGCGGCCGGTCGCCGTCCCGAACGTCGCGCACGAGCGGCGCATCGGGCACGGCGCGCAGCGGGGACGCCGCGGCGTGCACCACGTCGCGCCGAAATCCATCAGCGCCTGATTGAAGTCGTAGCCCCGGCCCCGCGGCAGAAGCTTCTCGGCCAGCGCCCACAGCCGCGCCTCGCCGAGCAACCGGCGCAGGCGCCGAGGACCGAAGAAGACGCGGCCCAGCACGCGCCGCACGTTGGTGTCGAGCACGGCGGCGTCGCGCCCGAAGGCGAACGACAGCATCGCCCCCGCGGTGTAACGGCCGATGCCCGGCAGCGAGCGCAGCGCGTCGCCGTCGTCGGGCAGCCGGCCGCCGTAGCGCGCGAGCGTCTCGCGCGCGATGGCGTGCAGGCGGATGGGGCGCACGTTGTAGCCGAGCGGATACCAGAGGCGCCGCACGTCGTCGACGTCGGCGGCGGCCAGCGCGGAGAGCGTCGGGTACGCGCGCAGGAACTCGCGATACTTCGGAATCACGCGCTCGACCTGCGTCTGCTGCAGCATGATCTCGGACACGAGCACGCGGTAGGGCACGCGCGTGCGACGCCACGGCAGGTCGCGTCCGTGACGCGCGTACCAGGCGAGCAGACGACGCTGAAACGCGCGCACGGCGGACGGCGGCGGCGACACGCCGCGCAGTCTAGCACGCGGCGGGTACAATGGACGCCGTGCCGCCTCAGGAGACGAGCCTCGCTGATTACCGCGCTGCGCGCGACGCCGTCGGTGTCGTCGATCGCTCCGACGTCGGCGTCGTCGAGGTGACCGGCCGCGATCGGGTGAAGTTCCTGCACGCGTTGCTCAGCAACGACATCGCCTCGCTCGGTGCGGGTCAGGGCTGCGCCGCGACGCTGCTCGACGTGCACGGCAAGGTGCAGGTGACCCTCGTCGTCTGGATGCTCGACGACCGCGTGGTGCTGATCACGCCGCCGGGCATGGCGGAGTCCACCGTGGCCGCGCTCGACCACTATCTGTTTGCCGAGAAGGTGGTGCTCGAGGACGCGACCGGAGCGCGCGCGCTGCTGCTGCTCGTCGGGCCCGCGGCGGACGAAACGGTGAAGCGGCTCACCGGCCTGATCCCGGCCGAGATCGCGTGGTCGCACGTCGCGGGGTCGCTCGACGGCATCGAGGCGCGCGTGGTTCGTGGCGGCGCCGAGCTCGGCGAGCCGGACGTCTGGCTGGTGGTGCCGGCCGCGGAGCGCGAGCGCGCGTGGACGGCGGCGCTCGGTGCCGGCGCCCGCCCGCTCGATGCCGCGGCTCTCGAGTCGCTGCGGATCGAGGCCGGCACGCCGCGCTTCGGCGCGGACGTCGACCCCAGTGTGCTGCTGCCGGAGATTCCGCTCGAGCGTCTCGTCTCCCACACCAAGGGCTGCTATCCCGGCCAGGAGGTCGTCGTCCGGATCCGCGACCGCGGTCACGTGAATCGTCACCTGCGTGGACTGTTGCTCGAGGGCGACGCAGTCCCGCCGCCCGGGGCTGAGGTCGTGGCCGAGGGCGCGGTTGTCGGGCAGGTCACCAGTTCCACGCGTTCGCTGGGACTCGGCCGTCCCATCGCGCTCGCGTTCGTGCGGCGGCAGCACGCGCCGGGCGCGCGGGTCGCGGTGCGTGCGGGCGGCGCCACGCTGCCGGCGACGGTCAGCGACCTCCCGTTCGCGCGCTGAGACATCCGTGAGCGCCAATCGCCTCGCGCGCGAGACCAGCCCGTACCTGCTGCAGCACGCCCACAATCCCGTCGACTGGTATCCGTGGGGCGAAGAGGCCTTCGCGCGCGCCCGGTCGGAGGACAAGCCAATACTATTGTCCGTCGGCTACTCGGCCTGCCACTGGTGCCACGTCATGGAGCGCGAGTCGTTCGAGAATTCCGACACGGCGGAAGTGATGAACCGCCACTTCGTCAACGTCAAGGTCGATCGTGAAGAGCGGCCGGACGTCGACCACATCTATATGCAGGCCGTTCAGACGATGACCGGCCAGGGCGGCTGGCCGATGACGGTCTTCCTCACGCCCGACGGCACGCCGTTCTACGGCGGGACGTATTTCCCGCCTGTGGACCGCCACGGCTTGCCGGGCTTTCCGCGGCTGCTGCAAGCGCTCGCGGAGGCGTGGACCAGCCGGCGCGCCGACGTGCTCGACAACGGCCGCCAGCTCGCCGCGGCGCTGGGGCAGGAGTCGCGGCTGCGGGCGGCGGGCACGCTGCTGACGGACGAGGTCCTGTTCGCCGCGTTTCAGGGCGTGTCGGCGCAGTTCGACGAGGAGCACGGCGGGCTCGGCGGCGCGCCGAAGTTCCCCCAGCCGATGATCTGGGAGTTCGTGCTGCGCTTCGCGCGCCGCAGCGACAACCCCTACGCACGCCGGATGGTGCACACGACGCTGGTGAAGATGGCGCGCGGCGGAATCTACGATCAGATCGGCGGCGGCTTCGCGCGCTACTCGGTGGATCGGCTCTGGCTGGTCCCGCACTTCGAGAAGATGCTCTACGACAACGCACAGTTGGCTTCTCTCTACCTGCACGCGTGGCAGGCGTTCGGAGATCCAGAGTGCCGCCGGGTGTGCGAGGAGACGCTCGACTACGTGCTGCGCGAGATGACCGACCCCGCCGGCGGCTTTTACTCCGCGCAGGACGCCGACTCCGAGGGCCACGAGGGCAAGTTCTTCGTGTGGACCCCCGACGAGATCCGAGCCGTGGTCGGCGGCGATGCGGATGCCGCGATGGCGTACTGGGGCGTGGATCGCGGGCCCAATTTCGAGGGCAAGAGCATTCTCTGGCTTCCCGGTGAGCCCGAGCCCGAGCGGTCCGCGTCGTGGCGGCAGCGGCTCCACGCCGCGCGTGAGCAACGCGTGAAGCCGGGACGCGACGACAAGGTGCTCGCTGCGTGGAACGGCCTCATGGCGCGTGCGTTCGCCGAGGCCGGCCGCGCGCTTGGGCGCAGCGACTATCTCGCGGCGGCCCGGCGCAATGCCGAGTTCGTCCTCGGCAGCATGCGCGCCGACGGCCGCCTGCTCCGCACGTGGAAGGCGGGCGAGGCCAAGCTGCTCGGCTATCTCGAAGACCACGCGATGGTCGCGGCGGCATTGCTCGAGCTCTACGCCTCGACGTTCGATCGCCTGTGGCTCGACGAGGCGCGCGGCGTGGCCGAGGCCATGCTGCGGCTGTTCTGGGACGAGAGCGTCGGCGGCTTCTTCGACACCGGTGTGGATCACGAGCGCCTGATCGTCCGCCCGCGCAATCTCTACGACAACGCGGTCCCGTGCGGCTCGTCGGTCGCCATCGAGGTGCTGCTGCGGCTGGCCGCGCTGACCGGGGAGGAGCGCTACGAGCGTCACGCGCTGGCCGCGCTACGGCCGATGGCGGATCTCATGGGCCGACATCCCACGGCATTCGGGCGGTTCCTCTGCGCGCTCGATTTCCATCTGGGCCCGCGCGTGGAGGTCGCGCTGGTGGCGCCGCAGCGTTTCGAGCAAACGGCGGCGCTGGCCGGGGAAGTCTTCGGGCGATTCCTGCCGAATCTCGTCGCGGCCGGAATGATCGACGGCCACGGGGAGGCCTCGGCGGGCGTCCCGCTCCTCGAAGGGCGTTCCGCCATCGACGGCAAGCCGACGGCATACGTCTGTCGCCACTATACGTGCGAGCTTCCCGTGACCGAGCGCACGGCGCTGGCCAAGCAGCTCGACGCATTACCCACGCGTTGACCGCGACGCGGCGGACGGTCCTGGCCTGCCTGGCCCTCATGCTGCTTCCGGGGCGTGCCCGCGCCCAGCTGGACGAGCTCCTCAAGCAATTGCCACAACTGCCGGGCGGCACCCGCGGCGCCGGCACGCTCGGCGACGCGCGGATCGGTCAGGCGCTCAAGCAGGCGCTCGAGGTCGGGACCGAGAACGCCGTCAAGCTGACGGGTCGTACGGACGGCTACTTCGCCAATCAAGCGATCAAGATCCTGATCCCGGACAAGCTCCGGACGTTCGAGCGCGCCCTGCGCACCGTCGGCTACGAGCGCGAGCTGGACGACTTCGTCCTCAAGATGAACCGGGCCGCCGAGCGCGCTGCGCCGTCGGCGAAGAACATCTTCTGGGACGCGATTGGGGCGATGACGATCGACGACGCGCGCGGCATCCTCAACGGTACCCAGACCGCGGCCACCGACTACTTCAAGTCGAAGACGACCGATCAGCTCACTGCGGCGTTTTCACCGGTCGTGCACCGGACGATGGGCGAGGTCGGCGTGACGCGGCAATACCAGGAGCTCTTCGGCCGTGCGCAGCGGCTGCCCTTCGTCGATCTCGAGTCGTTCGATCTCGATCGGTACGTCGTCGGGCGGGCGCTGGACGGCCTCTTCCACGTCGTCGGCGAGGAGGAAAAGCGCATCCGAACCAACCCCGCCGCTCGTGTCACCGATCTCCTCCGCGAGGTTTTCGGCCAGCGATAAACCGCCTCCGTACCCACATAGATCTTTAGTTCCTATAGCCAGCACTCAAAGTGCTGGCTAGATCCTGGCCGAATCAACTGCCCATTCCCGTCAGGGATGACAGATTGCGCGCCGGAAACTGACCACCCCTCCGCCGTACCGACTCCGTAACCCATTGATCCCATAGAGCGCGGCGGCTGTGGCATCCGCTTCGCACTTTCGGCCGCTCGCCATGCCTACGCATGTGCTGCCGACAGGGTCGCTGCCGACGCGGGCGCTTTCCGCGTGCTGGACCGGCTCGCTAAAGCCGTCATTCGCGTGCGCGCGAACGCGCCGCGGAGGCTGCAATGAACCCTCACACTCGACTGTTCGTCGCGGTCGCGATGCTCGTCCTTGCGCTGTTCCCCTCGATGGAGTCGCTCCGCGCGGGGAACTCATCGAACGTTCAGGTCTCGCACAAGGTACGA
>JBKOZH010000205.1:0-12399 GCA_046725765.1 Candidatus Methylomirabilota bacterium
TTCCCGGCTCGAGCCCGATCACGCACGACGTCCTGCTGCATCTGCGGCCTGACGTCTGCGGCCACGTCAACGGCGGCACGACGTCGCTCGACGAGGATGGTTTGCGCACGATCGTCCGCGAGACCGACATGGCGCTGCAGATCGTGCAGGCCGGAAACTTGAAATCCGCGCTGTTCATCGTGCGGCTCGCGCGCGAGGCCGGCGTGCTCGCGCGCGTGTGCGTGGCCAGCGACACGCCGACCGGGACGGGCGTGATGCCGATGGGCGTGCTCAAGAGCGTCTGCGAGCTCGCGTCGCTCGGCGAGCTCGCACCGGAGATCGCACTGGCGCTCGCGACCGGTAACAACGCGCGCGCGTTCCGGCTTTCCGGCGCGGCCACGCTGACCGTCGGGGAGGCGGCCGACCTCGTTGTCTGCGACGCGCCCGCGGCGTCGCTGGCGCCCGACGCGCTCAGCGCGATCGCGCGTGGCGACATCCCGGGCATCTCCGCCGTCGTCGTCGACGGCGAGGTGCGCGTCGGCCGGAGCCGCAACACACCGTTGACGAAGCGCCTGGCGACGATCACCGGCGCCGCGGTGAGCGGCGCCGGTCACTGACGCGCCCGGCGTCTTGACAGCCCGATTGCGGGCTGACTAGAGTTCGAGGCCGCTCATGAGCGATCGCTGGATCGGGAAGTCCGTCAAGCGCGTCGAAGATTTCCGCCTTTTGACCGGGCGCGGGACCTACATCGACGACCATCCGCCTGTCGGCAACATCCACCACGCGGCGATCGTGCGCTCGCGTCACGCGCACGCGCGCATCCGCGGCTGGGACGTGTCGAAGGCGCGCGGCGCCGAGGGCGTGGTGGCCGTCATCACCGGCGAAGACGTGGCGCGGGAGACGAAGCCGTTCGCCGTCGGCGTCACGACGCCGGTTCACTACTACTGCGCGGCGACCGACAAAGTGCGCTTCGTCGGCGAGCCGGTCGCCGTCGTCGTCGCACGCGACCGCTACCTGGCCGAGGACGCGGCGGAGCTCGTGGAGGTCGATTACGAGCCGCTGCCGGCGGTGGTCGATCCCGAGAAAGCGCTCGAGCCCGACGCCCCGGTGCTGCACGAGAAGGTCGGCACGAATCTCGCCGGGCATCGCCGTCTGGTGTACGGCGATCCCGATCGCGCGTTCCGCGAGGCGGAGGTCGTTCTGCGCGAGCGCTTCCGGTTTCCCAAGTACGGCTCCACGCCGATCGAGACGTACGGGATCATCGCGCGCTGGGAGTTGGACGGTGTATGCACCGTATGGTCGAACTTCATGGGGCCGTTCATCATGCACCCGCTCACGGCGCGCGTGCTGGGGCTGCCCGAGAACCGCTTGCGCTTCATCGTGCCGCCGGACATCGGCGGCTCGTTCGGAATCAAGTCGAGCATCTATCCCTACATCGCGCTGATGGCGCTCGCCGCGAAGCACGCCGGCGTGCCCGTGAAGTGGATCGAGGACCGCCGCGAGCACCTCCTGGCCTCGTCGAGCGGCACGGACCGCGTCGCCTACCGCGAGGTTGCCGCCAAGAAGGACGGCACGGTGCTCGGCATGCGCTACAAGTGGCTCGACAACGTCGGCGGCTACATCCGCAGTCCCGAGCCCGGCTGTTCGTTCCGCCCGACCGGCAACTTCGTGGGTCCGTACAGCTTCCAGCACCTCGAGGTCGACGCGTCGGTGGTGATGACCAACAAGAGCCTGACGGGACCCAACCGCGGCTACGCGTGCGGCCATCTGTACTTCGAGACCGAAGGGATGATGGACCGGCTCGCGGACGCGCTCGGTCTCGATCCCGTCGAGATCCGGCGCCGCAACCTGATCGCGCCCGAGCAGCTCCCGTATCGCACGCCGACGGGCGGCTACTACGACAGCGGCGATTACCCGGCGGCGCTCGACAAGGCGGTGCAGGTCGCCGGCTACGACGCGCTCCGTCGCGAGCAGGCGAAAGCGCGCGCGGAGGGCCGGTGGTTCGGGATCGGCGTGGCGCTGGCGGTGGACCCTTCCGTTTCGAACATGGGGTACGTGGCGACCGCGCTCGACCCGCAATTCCGCGCCAAGCCCGAGTATCTACCGAAGTCCGGCGCGGTGGACGCCGCCACCGTCAAGGTCGACCCGCTCGGACGCGTCACGGCGGTCCTGGGCACGACGCCGCAGGGGCAGGGACACCAGACGGTCGTCGCGCAGATCATTGCCGACGAGCTCGGACTCACGCCCGACGACGTCACGGTCGTCGACGAGATGGACACGTTCACGCGCGTGTGGTCGATCTCGTCGGGGACGTACTCGAGCCGCTTCGGCTCGGTCGGTACCAGCGCCGTCGCCCTCGCCGCGCGCAAGCTGCGCGCGAAGCTCTTGGACTACGCCGCGCACCTCATGGAGCGCCCGGTGAGCGAGCTCGAGTTCCGCGACGGCGCAGTGCGTCCGCGCAGCGGCAAGGGCCCGTCGTACTCGGTCAAGGATCTCGCCGGCCGCGCGCACTGGAACACCGAATCGCTGCCCCAGGGCATGGAGCCCGGACTGCAGGCGACCGCGGTGTTCGGCTTCGAGGTCAGCCGCGCGGTCGATGCCGAAGACCGCGTGAACTCGTCCAACACCTACGGCTTCATCGCGGAGATCATGGCCGTCGAGATCGACCGCCAGACGGCGGCCATCAAGATCGTGAAGTACGTCACCGTGCACGACGCCGGCACGATCATCAATCCGATGATCGCCGAGGGCCAGATCTACGGCGGCGCGCTGCACGGCCTCGGCGGCGCGCTCTACGAAGAGCTCAAGTATGACGACGACGGGCAGTTCCTCGCCGGCACGTTCATGGACTACCTCGTGCCGACGGCGGTCGAGGCGCCGGCCGAGATCGAGATCGCGCACGTCGTGTCGCCCTCGCCGCTCACGCCGCTGGGCTCGAAAGGCCTCGGCGAATCGTCCTCGATGACCGTGCCCGCCGTGATCGCCAACGCGGTCAGCGACGCGCTGCGCCCCGTCGGCGTGCGTATCACCGAGCTGCCGATGACGCCGAGCGGTCTGTGGCAGTTGATTCGTAACGCGCAGGCGAAATGAAACCTGCCAAATTCGAGTACCACGCGCCGAGCACCGTCGACGAGGCCATCGCGCTGCTCGTGCGGTACGACGGCGACGCCAAGCTGCTCGCGGGCGGCCAGAGCCTCGTGCCGCTGCTGAACTTTCGCCTGGCGCGGCCGGCCGCGCTGATCGATCTGAACCGCATCGGCTCGCTCGCCTACATTCGCGCGCACGACGGCCACGTGCGGTTGGGCGCCATGACGCGGCAGCGCGCGATCGAGTTCTCGCCGCTGGTCGGCGAGCGGCTGCCGCTGCTACGCGAGGCCACACGCTTTGTGGGGCACCTGCCGATCCGCTCGCGCGGCACCATCGGCGGCTCCATCGCCCACGCGGATCCGTCGGCGGAGTATCCCGCGGTGCTGACGGCGCTCGACGGCGAGGTGATCGCGCGAGGGCCGAAGGGCGAGCGGACGGTGGCGCCGGCGGCGTTGTTCGAGACCTATCTGACGACGACGCTGGGAGCCGACGAGATCCTGACCGAGGTTCGGCTGCCCGCCATGCCGGCCGGCGCGGGCTGGGCGTTCGAGGAGTTTGCGCGGCGCCACGGCGATTTCGCGATCGTCGGCGTCGCCGCGGCCGTGTGGCGGGCCGATGATCGCGTGACGGCGCGGCTGGCGACGGCCGGCGCGGGCGCGACGCCGCGGCGACTACGCGCGAGCGAAGAGATCGTCGAGCGCGACGGCCTCGGCGACGCCGCCATCGACGCCGCGGCGCGACGCGCCAGCGAGCTCGTCGAGCCCGATTCGGACATTCACGCCTCGGCCGACTATCGGCGGCACCTCACCGCTGTGTTCACCGAGCGCGCGCTCAAGCGCGCACGCGAGCGAATGCGTGGCTGACATCAAGCTGACCGTCAACGGCGCCGTGCGCGAGGGCCGCTGCGAGCCGCGCAAGCTGCTCGTCGACTTCCTGCGCGAGGACCTCGGGCTCACCGGGACGCACGTCGGCTGCGAGCACGGGATCTGCGGCGCCTGCACCGTGCTCGTCAACGGGGAGGCGGCACGCTCGTGCCTGATGCTCGCCGTGCAGGCCGACGGCGCCACGCTCACGACGGTCGAAGGCTTGATGCGCGACGGCAAGCTGCATCCGCTGCAGGAGGCGTTTCGCGAGCACCACGGGCTGCAGTGCGGGTTCTGCACGCCGGGCATGCTGCTGACGGCGCTCGATCTGCTGCGCACGAATCCCTCACCGACCGAGGACGAAGTGCGCGAGGGAATCTCCGCCGTGCTCTGCCGCTGCACCGGCTATCACGGCATCGTGAAAGCCGTCCGCGCGGCGGCGGCCGCGCTCGCGCCTCGCAGCTAGCTCGACCTACGCGGGGCCGAAGCCGATGGCGGGACGATCCTTCACGACGATCGGACGAAACCGCACCGGCATGCCGATCGCGAGCGTGTCGAGCGGCACGTCGACCACGCGCCCGAGCAGCGACACGCCCTCGCGCAGCCGCACAGCGGCGATCGCGTAGGGCGCGTCGTCGGCGTGGCCGCGCGGGGCCACGCGAATGATCGTGTAGCTCGCGATCGTGCCCTCGCCGGACAGCGGCACAGTCTCCCAGCGGCGCGCGCCGCACTCGGGACACAGCGCTTTCGGCGGCACCGCGAGGGCGCCGCATGCGCCGCACCGGATGCCCGTGAGCGCGCCTTTGCGCGCCTGCTCGAAGAATTGGGTGAGGGTGACGGTCGACTCAGTCACGTCCGAAGAGGCTGACGAGGACGGTGGCGGTGTTGCCGCCGAGCGTGTGCGTCAGCCCGCGCCGCGCGCCCTCGACCTGGCGCGGCCCGGCCTCGGCGCGCAGCTGCGTCACCACCTCGCAGATTTGCGCGGCCCCGGTCGCGCCGATCGGGTGCCCCTTGGCCTTGAGGCCGCCGGAGGGGTTCACCGGGATCTTGCCGCCGAGACTCGTCCAGCCCTTCTCCGCGGCGATGCCGCCGGTGCCGGGCTCGAAGAGGCCGAGACCCTCGGTGGCGACGATCTCGGCAATCGTGAAGCAGTCGTGCAGCTCGACGACGTCGACGTCTCGCGGTCCGATGCCGGCCTGGCGATACGCGGCGGCCGCCGCGCGCTCGGTGGCCGGCACGCGCGAGAGATCGCGCTTGTCGCTGATCAGCATCCAGTCCGACGCCGCCGCGGAGGCGAGCACCCAGATCGGCCGGCGCGTCGTGCGGGCGACGTCCTCGGAGGCGAGGACGAGCGCGGCACCGCCGTCGGTGAAGGGGCAGCAGTCGTAGAGCTTCAGCGGATCGGCGACCTTCGGCGAGCTCAGCACGGTGTCGAGCGTGATCTCCTTGCGGAACTGCGCTTTGGGGTTGAGCACGCCGTGCTTGTGATTCTTCACGGCGACCGCGGCCATCTGCTCCTCGGTCGTGCCGTGTTTGTGCATGTGCGCGCGCGCGACCAGCGCGAACACGCCGGGGAACGTCAGGCCCAGCGTCTGCTCCCACGAGGCATCCGACGCGTACGCGAAGTACTCGGTGGAGTCCGCGGTCGGCACGTTCAGCACCCGCTCGGCGCCGCCGACCAGGACCACGTCCGAGGCACCGGAGGCGACCTCCATGACGGCGTGGCGAAACGCGGCATGCGACGACGCGCAGGCCGTCTCGAAGCGCGTGGTGGGGACCGTCGGGATACCCAGGACCGAGGCGGCCTGCGGCCCGGTGTGGAGCTGCTTTTCCGTCTCGCCGCCGACCACGTTGCCGTAATAGAGGGCCTGGACGCGGCCGGCCGGCAGGTCGGCGTCGGCGAGGGCGTCGGCGGCGGCCTCGGCGAACAGCTCGGCTGACGTACGGTCATGACGGCCGAACTTCGTGACGCCGACTCCGACCACCGCGACACGACGCATGGTGTCATTCTAACAAACTAGAATACGAATCGATGGCCTTGGTGCTTCTCGGCTGCGGCTGGATCGCCCGCCGCCACGCGGCGGCCGCGCGCCGGGTGCGGCTGCCGACGATCTTCGCGAGCCGCGACATCGGTCGCGCGCGGGCGTACGCGCGCGAGTTCGGCGGCGTCGCGGCGTACGGAGACTACGCGGCGGCCCTGAAGGATTCCCGCGCGCGGGCCGCCATCGTGTGCACGCCCCACGATCGGCACGTCGACGATGTGCTGGCGGCCCTCGAGGCCGGCCGCCACGTCCTGGTCGAAAAGCCGCTCGCGCGCACGCTCGAGGAGGCCGACCGCATGATCGACGCGGCGGCGCGTGCCGGCCGGGTGCTCATGACCGCGGAGAATTTTCGTTTCATGCCCGCGTTTCGCTGGGTCCGGAGCGCCCTCGACGGGGGCATGCTGGGCGACCTGCGCGAGCTGCATCTGGTCGCGCGCGGCTGGCGGCGGCACGCCGGCTGGCGGCTCACGGCCGGGGCGGGCGGCGGCGCGCTGATCGACGGCGGGATTCACTACGTCCACGCGCTGCGCTGGTGGGGCGGCGAGGTCCGGCGTGTCTTCGCGCTGCGGCCGCGTCAGACACTCGACGAGATGGCTGCGGAGGATGCGGTCGATCTGCTCGCCGAGTGCGAGGGCGGCGTCGTCGGCGTCCTGGCCAACTCGCTTGCCGCCCCCGGCTTGTCGCGGTTTCAATGGTCCTCGGTGACCGGGACGCGCGCGACGTGCTTCGTCGACAATCGCGGCCGGCTGGTGCTGGTGCGCGGCCGCGACGGTCTGCGCGTACGCCTGTTTCGGCGGGACACCCGCGGCCACGAGGCGATGCTGCGCGCGTTCGACGCGGCGATGACGAGCGGCCGCGCGAGCGAGATGGACGGCCGTGAGGGCCGGCGCGACCTCGCCGTGGTCCTCGCCGCCTACCGATCGATCGCCGAAGGGTGCGCGGTGGCCCCAGCATGCTGACCGAGGTGACCGTCATCGTCCTCGTCGCGCTGGGCGCCATCGGACTGGTCGTTCTCGGCATCGTCGAGTTGCTATGGCCGTCGCGACCGCGGCGTTCCGGCCCACCCGGTTCGGAGCCTGCAGCGCGCCGCTGGCGCTCGCGTCATCCGCGCCACGCCGCCAATGGCCCGGCGCGATATCTCAAGCGGCCGACGACGGGCGAGGAGGTCGGCAAGCCACGACCATGAGCGACACCCCGCTGGCGCTGGGAGAGATGCTCGATGCCGCGGCCGCGCGTGCCCCCGACACGCCGGCAGTGATCTTCAAGGACACGCGTCTGAGCTACGCCGAGCTCGCCGCGCGCGCCGACGCCTTCGCGCGCGGGCTTCTGTCCCTGGGGCTGGGACCCGGCAATCACGTCGTGCTCTGGATGCCGAACTGCATCGAGTGGAACGTCGTGAACTTCGCGATCGCGAAAATCGGCGCGGTAACGGTGACGTGCAACAGCCGCTACAAGGCCTTTGAGCTCGAGTACCTCCTGCGCCACTCCGACGCGAAGGCGCTCGTCATGATGGACCGTTTCGCGGCTGCCGGGATCGACTACCGCGAGATCCTGCGCGCGGTCGTGCCGGACGTGCTGTGGCAGCAGGATCGTCGCATCGTGAGCGGCAAGTTCCCGGAGCTGCGCCACGTCATCGTGTTCGGCGCCGAGCACGATCCCGGCTGCATCGGCGGCGATGCCGTCGTGCGGCGTGGTGCACGAGTCCCCGCGGGGGAGCTCGCGAAGATCCGCGTCGCGCCCGACGCGCCGGCGGCGATGCTGTACACCTCGGGAACGACGGGGGCGCCGAAAGGCTGTCTGCTCTCGCACGGCAACTTCTGGTACAAGGCGCGCGAATATCTCAAGCTGCACGCGTGGACGGCCGACGATCGCTGCCTCGTGCCGGTGCCGTACTTCCACATCTTCGGCGCGCTCGGCTGCGTGACCGCCAACGCGCTCGCCGCCTCCACGCAAGTGCTCATGGAGACCTTCGACCCCGAGGAGGCGATGCGCCTGATCGCGCGCGAGCGCGTCACGATCTTCTCGGGCGTGCCGACGATGTTCATCACCGTGCTCGGCCACCCGCGGTTCGGCGAGTACGACCTGCGCTCGCTGCGCACCGGAACGATCGGCGCCGCGCCGGTGCCCGCGGAGATGATGCGCAAGATCCTGGATCGCGACGGTGGCCTCGGCATGGACGCGACGGTCGTGTACGGCCTCACCGAGGCGACCGGCGGCACGCACTTCACGCGCCTGGGCGATCCGCTCGACAAGCGCGTGTCGACCGTCGGACGCGCCTCGGCCGAGCTCGTCGACCGCATCGTCGACCCGGTGACCGGGCGCGAGTGCGCCGCGGGTGAAGAGGGTGAGGTCTGCGTCAAGGGCCCGAGCCTGATGCTCGGCTACTACAAACAGCCCGAGGCGACGGCCGAAAAGGTGCGCGACGGCTGGCTGCACACGGGCGACATGGGCGTCAAGGACGCCGAGGGGTATCTGCGGATCACCGGACGTCTCAGCGACATGATCATCGTCGGCGGCTTCAACACGTATCCGGCCGAGATCGAGAACTTCTATCTGCGGCACCCGGATATTCTCGACGTGTCGATCGTCGGAGTGCCCGATCCGGTGCTGGGCGAGGTGGTCATGGCGTTCGTCATTCCGAAGGCCGGCGCCACGCTCACGCCGCAGGCGATCCGCGACTTCGCGAAGGATCGGATCGCGAACTTCAAGATTCCGAAGTACGTCGAGATCGTCAGCGAGTTTCCGCTGACCGGCTCCGGCAAGGTGCAGAAGTTCAAGCAGCAGGCGTGGGCCGTGGAGAAGTACCGCCTCACCGGGCCGGCGTAGGCTCGGTCGCGAACGGCGGACGGCGTAAGGACGCGAGGCAGCCGGTGTCGAGCTCGCGTGCGGAAGCCTGGTCGAAGAACTCCGCCACGACACCACGCAGGCAGTCGCCGAAGTACCAGTGCGCCATGTTACGCACGAGCAGCTGCCGACCATTCCGCAAGGAGCGCGCGGCGAGCGTCGCCCAAGATGCCGGCGTGGCCGGATCGAGCTCGCCGGAAACCATGAGCACAGGAACGTCGGAGGTCACGGGGGCATAGAACTCGCGCGGAATCGCTCCCCGCGGCCATTCTTCGCAGGCGCGGACGTGGACGCGGGTGCGGGTCTCGCCGACGAACGTCCCGCGCGATTCGCGGACGATGTCGTCCTCACTGATGAGCGGGATACTTTCCGAGCAGGTGACCGTCAGGTACATTCCCATGGCGAAGCTGGAGGAAATGCCAGTCAGTGTCGGCCCGGTCGCCCGCGCGAACGGGGCCCAGTCGTCCTGCGCGGCGCGATGGATCACGAGAGGAATGCGGCTGGCCGAGCGCAGGTCGTAGAGCATCAGCCGCAGTCGTTCAGCGAACACCGCGCGCGGCATGCTGACGCGCTCGGCCGCGCGGCCGCCGGCCACGGGATGCTCGAACGTGACCGGGCCCGCGTCGAACCGGCCGAACACGGCGGCGAGATCCCGGCGGAGGTCGGGAAACGCGCGCTGACACGCGTCGTCGGCCGCGCAGTCCGCGATGACGTGATCGAGCGCCGCCTGTGCCCCCGCGGCGAAGGCCAACGGCAGCTTCTGGGCCGGCGTGCCGACACCGAGAAGCGCCAGCGAGCGGACCCGCGTCGGGTACTGACGCAGATACTGCAGCGCGGCGAGCGCGCCATACGACACGCCGTAGAGGTTGATCGACGCATAGCCGAGACCGCGACGCACCTCGTCGAGATCGTCCATCGCGATCGGCGTCGTGTAGAGTCGGAGATCGGCGATCGGCTCCAGCGCTTGGCGGCACGCGCGAACCTTGTCGGGAGGCAGCAAATCTCCGAAGTCGCGCTGGGCGCTCGCATCGCGGTCGACGAGCCGGCAGAAGAGCCGGTGCGACGCGCCAGTGCCACGCTGATCCACGAACACGATGTCCCGTGTCGTGCGCATCCGCGCGAAGTAGTCGACGACGCCCGCGGTCACCTCGCTGGCTGCGCCCCCGCCCGGACCGCCGGCGAAGATGAAGATCGGATCCGGGGCCGGTGTCGCGCCCAAGGCCGGTAGCACGAGGATCTTCAGCGGGATCATCCGGCCCGCTCGCGCGGCGCGATCCTCGAAGACGTGATGCGTCGCGCAGCGCGGCTCAGCGGGGGAGTTCGGGACCGAGCAGGGCGCCAGCTGAATCGTCGGCACGCTCAGCCTGTCCGAGTCCAACGCGGGCGTTGCACAGGACGAGGTCGCGGCGAACAGGACCACGTGCAACACCAGGCGCAGCTTCACCGGCGCCCCTCAGTCGGTTATCAGAAGCCGCAACGAGCGGCCGCGCGGGTCCCGCTCAGGGCTCGACGGAGCGGCGGCGGATCTCGTCGAGCAGCGGCGCGGGCACTCGCAGGAACGCCTCGACCACCTCGGGATCGAAGTGCGTGCCGGCGCAGCGCTTGATCTCGGTCTTGGCGGCGTCGAACGTGATGGCCTTGGAGTACGGCCGGTCGAACGTCATCGCGTCGAAGGCGTCGACCACGGCGAAGATCCGCGCGCCGAGCGGGATCTCTTCGCCCCGCAGGCCGCCCGGATAGCCACTGCCGTCCCACTTTTCGTGGTGCGCGAAGACAATGGGCACCGCGCCGCGCAAGAACGGGATGCGCTCAATGAGGCGCTTGCCGATCTCCGGGTGCGTGCGCATGACCTTCCACTCTTCGGGCGTGAGCGGTCCAGGCTTCAGCAAGATCGCGTCGGGGATGCCGATCTTGCCGATGTCGTGCAGCAGGACGCCGTGGGCGAGGTCGCGCAGCAGGTCGTGCGGCACGCCGTACTCCTTGGCCGTCGCCAGCGCGTAGCCGTGCACGCGGCGGGAGTGCGACTCGGTCCCGATGTCGCGCGTGTCCAGTGCGGAGCCGAGCGCTTCGAGCGTGGTGCCGTAGGTGGCCTCGAGCTCCTGGTAGGCCGCCGAGAGATGCTTCGTCGCCTCCTCGACCCGCCGCTCGAGCATCTCCTGGTAGGCGCGGCGCTCGATGAGCAGCTGGCGGCGCTCGAGGGCCCGGTCGGCGGCGATGAGCAGCTCCTCGACGTTGACCGGTTTCATGATGAAGTCGTATGCGCCGAGCTTGAGGCTCTCGATGGCGGTCTTCACGTCGGCGGCGCCCGTGAGGACGATCACGGCCGCGTCGCCATCCGTGGCGCGGATCTCCTGAAGCAGCTCCATCCCGGACATCACGGGCATCTTGAGGTCCGTGACCACAAGTTCCGGTCGCTGCTGCTTGAATGCAGTGACGCCGGCGCGGCCATCCTCGGCGAGCCGACAGCCATAGCCGGCAGACAGGAAGATCTGATGGAGGACTTCTCGGACCTGCCGATCGTCGTCGACGATCAGGATCTCCCGCGAGCCGTTCCCGTTGTGCGCGCTCACGACACCCTCGCGGCGGAGCCCGATGCCGCGGCCACTTGATTCTTGCCCGCGCGCTTCGCGGCGTAGAGCGCCTCGTCGGCGGCGCGGAAGAGGTCCTCCGCCGTCGTCGCCTCGTCGTCCGGCAGGCTGGCCACGCCGAAGCTGGCCGTGATGACCTTGCCGTGCGAGAAGGGGTATTTCGCTACGACTTCACGGATGCGGTCGGCATAGAGTCTCGCGCCGGCCTTCGATGTCTCGACCAGGAGCACGGCGAATTCGTCGCCTCCGTAGCGCGAGACAACGTTGATGCCGCGGGAGTGCTTCATGAGAATCTGCGCCACGTCGCGCAGCGTGTCGTCGCCGACGGCGTGCCCGAGGTCGTCGTTGACGGCCTTGAAGCCGTCGAGGTCGAGAAGGACGACCGACACGGGGTGGTTGAAGCGGCGGTATCGCGACAACTCCTCCTCCAGCCGCAGCGAGAAGAAGCGGCGATTGTAGAGACCGGTGACCTCGTCCTTGAACGAGGTCTCCTTGAGCCGGGCGTTGGTCGACTCGAGCTCTTTGTAGGCGGCGTCGAGCCGAGTGGCAAAACTGTTTATTTCACCGGCTTGTTGCTCGATGGTCTCGAGCATTCGGTTGAAGGAGCTCATGAGCGTCCCGACGTCGTCCTTGCGGCGGCCCAGCCCGGCGATCGCCCGCTCGCTGGCGAGCATCTCGGCGATGCGCGCGACGGTGCGCCCGACATCCCAGATGATGTAGGCGCCGGCGATCATCCCGATCACGGTCGAAAGGAGCACGAGATGCATGCCCCCGAAAGCCATGGACTCACCGGCGGGCAGCAACGGAACCACGAAGGTGCGCACGACCCAGGTGAGCACGAGGAGGGGAACTACCGAGGACAGCGTCAGGGCCACGACGAGCTTTTTCCGCAGGCGTTGGCCTGCGGCGACGAGGTCCTGGGAGCCGTCAGACGGCATGGCGATTCATTATTCTTGTTGCCCGCGTTTGCTGTCAATGTGAGAATTTTCAGCGACT
>JBKOZH010000041.1:0-23415 GCA_046725765.1 Candidatus Methylomirabilota bacterium
GAATCTGCTGGTCGTGCCCGACGCCGGCGGCTTCACGCTGCCGCACGGCGAATCTCCGCTGCCGCTCGATGCCGCACCGTTCTGGCTCGGCACGTATCGGGACACGCCGTGCTGGGTGGTGCCGGTGCCTCCCGGCGCGGCCGTGCCCGCCGGGCTTGCCGCCGAAACCGTCGTCCCGATGCGCAACACGCGCCTGCGCGACGAGCTGCTCTCGCTGGGCGGCATGGCGATGCAGGCACTCTGGTGGGAGTCGACGAGCGGCCACTGCCCGCGCTGCGGTGAGCCAACCGAGCGCATCGAAGGTGAATGGGGCAAGAAGTGTCCGCGCTGCCGCTACGAGCACTATCCACACCTGCACCCGGCCACGATCGTGCTCGTGCGCGATGGCGGCCGCGTGCTGCTCACGCGGAAAACCGGCTGGGCGCCGAACCGCTACGCGCTCGTCGCCGGCTTCGTCGACAACGGCGAGTCGCTCGAGGCGTGTGTGGCACGTGAGATCAAGGAAGAGGTCGGCGTCGACGTGACAGACATCCGCTACGTCGGCAGCCAGAACTGGCCCTTTCCGAGCCAGATGATGATCGGCTTCGTCGCGACCTATGCGGGCGGCGACCTCGTCATCGACACGGAAGAGCTCGAGGATGCGCGCTGGTTTCCGTGCGACGCGCTGCCCAGTCTGCCGACGCGGCACTCGATCTCGCGCTTCATCATCGATCACTACGCGCGGCCCTAGCGCGCGCGCCTACCATAGCGCGAAATACCAGCCGCCTGGCCACCACTGCGCGGCCTGCAGGCGCGTCGACGCCAGCTGCAGCGCGCGGTAGGTGTCGAGCGTTGGCGGCTCGCCCGCGTCCCAGCGGCGCCGCAGGTCCTCCACCATGCGGCGGTCGGCGGCGAGCGCGCGGCGCAACGGCCACGAGAACCGCGGGCTGGTCACGACGGCGGCGGACATCCGCAGCAGCGCGTCGGCGTCGGCGCGAGGATCGGCGGTGAGGTCGCGCCAGTCGAGCCGTCCGTCGGCGTCTGCCGCCTGCATCGCGAGCACGGCCACCCAGCGCGTGACGCGTCCGAGCTTGGCGTAGTCCAGCGTCTCGGGCGTGTCGCGCGCGGTGTGGTACGTCTCGGTGCGGCCGGTCGACAGGAAGAGGAAGGGACGGCCGACCTGCTCGCGCAGGCCGTGATAGTCGCTGCGGGCGAAGCGGCGGTTGGGCACGTAGGGCATCGCCTCGATCATCGGCAGGCTGAGGAACACGGGCTCGACGCCGTCCGTCGACGGCAGCCCTCGCGTAAACGTGGCGAGCGCACGTCCGCCCTCGGCGCCGAGCACGAACAGCGCGTTGGCGAGCCCAGCCGCCTCGAGCTCCGGAGAGCCGCGGCCGCCCATGAGATCGAGCACGATCGCCAGATGCAGACGCTCGGCAGGCAGCGGCAGATGCGTCCAGAACCATGACGAGCCCATGCGCTCAGTGCGGATGTTGGGCCGCTCTTCCGCGTCAGGAAACAGCAGCACCACGTGACGGTTGAGTCGCGGCCTGACGCGGCCCAGCGCGTCGCCGAGAGCCAGCAGCAGCGCCACCGAGCTCGCGTTGTCGTCGGCGCCGGGATGGATCGTGCCGTCGATGACACCGAGATGATCGTAGTGGGCGACCAGGACGATCCAGTCGGTGTCGGCGTGGGCAGCACGGAAGACCGCGCCGACATTCGTCGCGTAGCGAACGGGTGCGGCGCCGTCTGTGGCGTCGACGTACGTCGGCTGCTCGAACGAGCCGTCGAAGAGCGGCGCCAGTCCCGCCGATCGCAGCCGCTCGACGATGTACGCACGGGCGCGTGCGTTCTCCTCGGTTCCGCGCTGGCGCCCGCGCATCTCCGGCGCGGCAAGGACGAGCACGTCGCGCTCGAGAGAGGCGGTAACGACGGCGTCCCGCACGGCGGCTGCAGCGACACCGAGCCGCGCGCGCGGCGGCGGCGCCGGTGTCGAGAGGTGATCGACGAAGACGTACGCCAGCGACGCGGCATCGACCGTAGCGCCGGCGCCGAAGAACACCAGGACCGCCGCCGCGAACGCGACGGCGAGCACCTCAGCCGGCCGTGTATCCGCCGTCGACAGGCAGCGAGACGCCGGTGACGAAACTCGCCTCGTCGCTGGCCAGATAGAGGATCGCCGACGCGACCTCGTCCGGCTGACCGAAGCGCTGCAGGGGGTACTTGAGCAGGATCGCCTCGCGGAAGTTGGGATCGTCGAGCAGCGCGCGTGTCATCGGCGTCTCGATCATGCCGGGGCACACGCAGTTGACGCGCACGGTGGGGGCCCACTGCATCGCCATCTGCCGCGTGAGGTTGACCACCGCGCCCTTCGACGCCGCGTAGGCGGGCGAGAGCGAGCCGCCGACGACGCCGTAGACCGACGAGAGGTTGACGACCGCGCCGTGACCGCTGGCGCTGAGGGCGGGCAGTGACGCGCGCGACGGATAATAGGTACCGGTCAGATTCGTGTCGACCACACGCTCCCACTCGGGCGGCGCGGGCGCGCGATCCCGGCCCTCCGGACGCACGCCGGCGGAGTTCACGAGCGTGGTGAGCACCGTGTAGCGCGCGACAACCTGGTCGACCATGCGCTCGCAGGCGCCCGCGTCGGTGACGTCCGTCTCGAGCGAGAACGCGTCGCCGCCCGCCGCGCTGATCAGGCGCGCCGTCTCCTTGGCGCGCTCGCCTATGCGATCGACGCAGGCGACGCGCGCGCCCTCGGCGGCCAGCCGCTTTGCCGTCGCGGCGCCGATGCCCGAGCCGGCGCCGGTGATGAGCGCGACCTTGCCACGCATCCTGCCCGCCATGACTTTGCTCGCTGCGGAGGATACAATCGGGCACCCGACAACGCCAGAGGGGGCCGTCATGGATTTCGAGTACTCCAAGAAGACCAAGATGTACTTGGAGCAGATCACCGATTTCATGAACAAGTACATCTATCCGAACGAGCACGTCTTCCACGAGCAGCTCGACTCCGCCCCCACGCGCTGGCAGATCCCGCCGATCATGGAGGAGCTGAAGGACAAGGCACGCGAGCGCGCGCTCTGGAATCTGTTCCTGCCCGAGAGCCAGCGCGGCGCCGGCCTCACCAACCTCGAGTACGCGCCGCTCTGCGAGCTGATGGGCCGCTCGCACATCGCCCCCGAGGTCTTCAACTGCTCCGCGCCCGACACCGGCAACATGGAGGTCTTCGAGCGCTACGGCACCGAGGAGCACAAGAAGCAGTGGCTCCAGCCGCTGCTCGAAGGCAAGATCCGGTCGGCGTTCGCCATGACGGAGCCGAAAGTCGCCTCCTCCGATGCCACGAACATCGAGTCGTCGATCGTGCGGGACGGTGACCACTACGTGATCAACGGTCACAAGTGGTGGACCTCAGGGATCGGCGACCCGCGCTGCAAGGTCCTCATCTTCATGGGCAAGACGGATCCGAAGAATCCCGACAAGTACAAGCAGCAGTCGATGATCGTGGTCCCCCGCGACACGCCGGGCATCACGATCAAGCGCATGCTCACGGTCTTCGGCTACGACGACGCCCCGCACGGGCACGGCGAGGTGCTCTTCGAGAACGTGCGCGTGCCCGCCTCCAACCTGCTGCTCGGCGAGGGGCGTGGCTTCGAGATCGCGCAAGGGCGGCTGGGACCCGGACGCATCCACCACTGCATGCGCCAGATCGGCGTGGCCGAGCGCGCGCTCGAGCTGATGTGCAAGCGCTCGATGAGTCGCGTCGCGTTCGGCAAGCGGATCGCCGACCACGACGTCACGCTGGAGCGCATCGCGGAGGCGCGCATCAAGATCGACCAGGCGCGCCTGCTCGTCCTGCACGCCGCGTACATGATGGACACCGTCGGCAACAAAGCGGCCAAGCAGGCCATCGCGGAGATCAAGGTCGCCGTCCCCAACATGACGGGCCAGGTCGTCGACTGGGCCATGCAGGTTCACGGCGGCGGCGGCGTGAGCCAGGAATTCCCGCTGGCCTTCATGTGGGCGCACTCGCGGACGCTGCGCTTCGCCGACGGGCCAGACGAGGTGCACCGTCGCCAGATCGGGCGTCTCGAGCTGCGCAAGCATTCCTGAGAGCGCGCCGGTGAGGCACGCGGCCGGCGTCGCGGCGGCGCTCGCGGTCCTGGTAGCCGCGGGCTGCTCGACCGCACTGCGCACACCGACGCCCATCCCGCGCGCGACGAAGGCGCCGCACGCGCTGATCCTCTACGCCATCATGGATCGCGAGGTGCGGCTGGCGCATCTGGGCCAGTCGCCTGGCACCACCGCCGCGGGCAGTGCTGTGAGCGCCGGGCGACCGATCGGTGACGTCGAGCCGCTGCCAGCCGTGGTGTCCGATCGTCACCAAGCCGCGCTCGTCGATGCCGAGAAGGCGTACGCGAGCCAGAATTACGTCGCCGCGCTGGCCGTCCTCGAGCCCGCGTACCGCGACGAGCCCACCAACCCGTTCGTGCTCGAGGCGTACAGCCGCGCGCTGTATCGCCAGCGCGAGCGCGAGCGTGCTTTCACGGTGTACCGCGCGCTCGTCGATCGGCTGGACGCGGAGTGGGCGACGGACAACCCGCGCGTCGTGACGATCGACCTGTGGTTCGTGGACGCCTACTGGAAGGTCGGCACGCTGCACATGGATCGCCAGGAGTGGCAGCGCGCGGCGTTCGAGATCAGCCGCGCACTGGCCGGCGGCTTCATGTGGGAGCGGCTCGCGGTGGACCAGGCGCTGTCCTATCTGGCCAAGGCGTACGCCGAGCTGGACCGGCGCGACATCGCGCGCTACTACGCGGAGCGCGCGCTCGAGCGCAACCCGCGCAACGCGTTCGTGAAGCGCTATCTCGATCCGCTGTCGCGCGACGCCAATCAGAGCGACAGCAAACAGAGCGACAAACCGTAGTGCGAGCCGCAGAACGTCGCGGGGCTGGAGCCCTGCCGTTCGAGGCGAGCGTATGAAAGGGACGGAGACCATGCCACGGATGACCGGCGGTGAAGCGCTCGCCCGACAGCTCGTTCGCGAAGGCGTGAAGGTCGTGTTCGGCCTGCCCGGCGTGCAGCTCTACGGAGCGCTCGCGGGGCTGCGCGACGAGCGCGTCCGCTTCATCACCACCCGGCACGAGCAGGCGACGACCTACATGGCGGACGGCTATGCGCGCGCCGGCGGGACCGGCGGCTTCGGCACGGCCCTCGTCGTTCCCGGACCGGGACTGCTCAACGCGGCGGCCGGCTTGTCGACGGCGTACTCCGCCTCGTCGCCGGTGCTGATGCTCTGCGGCCAGGTGCCGAAGCGCTATCTCGGGCGCGACGTCGGCGTGCTGCACGAGGTCAACGATCAGATGATCGCCATCGCCCCGGTCACCAAGTGGCGGCGCCGCGTGCTCGAGGTCGGAGACGTCCCCGGCGCGGTCCGCGCGGCCGTGCGCCAGCTGAAGACGGGTCGCCCGCGGCCGGTGCACCTGGAGTTTCCGCCCGACGTGCTCGAGGAAGAAGGCGACGCGACCCTTTTGCCGCCGGCGGAGACCGAGCGCGCCGCGGCGCCGCAGCCGCTGATCGTGCGCGCCGCGGAGATGCTGCTCGCCGCGCAGCGGCCCGTGATCTACGCGGGCGGCGGCGCCGTCACCGGGGACGCCCACGAGGCGCTCGTCGCCGTTGCGGAGCACCTGCAGGCCGGCATTGCGACCACGGCCGAGGGCAAAGGCGTCGTCAGCGATGCCAACGATCTGTCGCTCGGCGCCGGGCTCTGGCCCAAGAACCCGCTGCGTCGCTGGCTCGACGCCGCCGACCTCATTCTGGTCGTCGGCTCGCGGCTGCAGCTCGCCGGCTTCCAGCCGGCGCAGCAGGTGATCCAGATCGACGTGGATCCCGACGAGATCGGCCGCAGTCACGGCCTGACGTTCGGTCTGGTGGGCGACGCGCGGCTGACGCTCGAGCGGCTGCTGGAGCGGCTGCGCGCCGGCGCGCCGCGCGCGTCGCGCAAGGCCGAGCGCGAGGCGCTGCGCGCCGAGATGGCGGCGCTCGACACCACCGAGCCCAACGCACCGATTCTCAAGTCGCTGCGCGCGGGCACGCCGGAAGACGCCATCGTCATCGCCGGCATGACCCAGATCGGCTACTACTCGCGGCCGTTCTGGCCGGTGTTCCGGCCGCGGACCTATCTGAATTCCTCCTATTCCGGGAATCTCGGCTTCGAGTACCCGACGGCGCTCGGCGCCAAGGTCGCGCAGCCCGACCGGCCGGTCATCGCCATCTGCGGCGACGGCGGGTTCATGTACAACGTGCAGGAGATGTCGACCGCGGTGAAGTACGGCATCAACGTCGTCGCAGTCGTCTTCAACGACGACGCCTACGGCAACGTCGCGCGCGACCTCGACGAGGCGTGGGGCGGCGCCTGGGAAGCGGACTTCCGCAATCCCGACTTCATGAAGCTGGCCGACGCGTACGGGGTCGCGGGCATCCGCGTCGAGAAGCCGAGCGAGGTCGGCGACGCCGTTCGGCGCGCGCTCGCCCTCAACCGTCCGGCGCTGGTCGAGGTGCGCGTGGGTCGCATGCCGCGGCCGCCGTTCTTCATGCAGCTCAAGGCGCCCGAGAAGTACCGCAAGGCATGATCGACGCGCAGGAGCGCGTGCTCGACCTCATCGGCCGCGCCATGGGGCGCTTTTCGATGCTGCGCCCCGGCGATCGCGTGGCGGTGGGCGTGTCGGGCGGCAAAGACAGCCTGTGCCTGCTCGACGCGCTCCTCGCCTACCGCACGCGCGCGCCGTTCGCCTATGACGTCGTCGCGGTTACGATCGAGCAAGGCAAGTTCAAGAGCGAGATCCGGGCGCTCTCGTCGCAGATCAGGCACCTCGACGTCGAATGGATCGTGCGCGACGAGCCCGTGACGCTTGGGCTCGTCCGGGACGGCGTCGCGCACGGCTGCGACGTGTGCAGCCGCCATCGCCGCCGCGCGCTCTATCGCCTGGCGGCCGAGCTCGGGTGCACGACGCTCGCGCTGGGCCACACGGCGGACGACTGCGCCGAGTCGCTGCTGCGCAACATTCTCTTCAACGGGCGCATCGCGTCGCTGCCGCCGGTGGCCGTTTCGCGCAAGGGGACGCTGCGGCTGGTCCGGCCGCTCGTGTTCGTGACGGAGGAGCTGACGGCGGCGTACGCGCGGACGCGCGGTCTCGCGACCGTCGGCTGCGCGTGCTCGGACAAGCCGAGCGTTCGCAGCGAGATCCGGGCATTCTTGACGACCCTGCGCGCGCGGCACCCCGGCGTCGCGGAATCCGTCGCCGCGGCACTCGGCAACGTCAACCCTTACACGCTTCTGGACCCGGCCCTCGAGAAGGCGGGCGCGGACGTCTCGCCGGCGTTCGACACCTAGCCCGCGGGCCTGGCGCGACTCGCCGGCCTGCCGCGAGTCACTGGCTTGGCGCTTGCGCGCGCCTGACGCGCGTCTGTCGAAAGGAGTACGCCATGGCCAAGGCCCCGCGTGAGCAGCAGAAGACGGACGCCGAGCGCGTTCCCGACCGCGGCACCGGCAAGCTCGACGCCGACAATAGTCGGCTGCCGGAGGAAGAGCGGCCGGAACACCGCCGCTTTCCTCCGGACGAGCCGCAAGAGTCCGAGCGGCCCTGACGCGCGCGGCGTTCGAGGCTAGGCCGCGCGGAAGGGCCGATCCGGCTGCTCGCCCCCCTCGCGGCCGGTGCCCTCGCGATCGACGCGCAGGTTGTTATGGACCTCGCGGACGCCGGCAACCCGCTCCGTAACGTCCTCGGCGATGCGCTTCTGCTGACGGTGGGGAACCGTTCCTTGCAGCGTCACCTCGCCGGCGGTGACCCGGACGTCGATACCACTGGCATCGACGTAGCCGTGCTCGCAGAGGCGATCGCAGACGTCCTCGCGGATGCGCTCGTCCGAGCGCGTGTACCCGCGCGGTCCACGGCCGGCGTGTGGCCCCTCCGCGCGCTCGGCGCCCCACGCCGAGGGATCGCCCCAGCCCGGGCGCTCGACGTAACGCTCCCAGCCTTCACCGCCGTAGCCCACGTCGCGCGTCCACGATGGGCCACCGTAACGTTGCGGCGGGCTCGACCGCTGCGGCTCGCGCCCACCGCCGCGACCTTCGACGTAGCCCCACTGGCGCGCCCAGTCGCGGTCGATCTCCTCACTCCCGCCGCCCCATCCGCGTGAGGGCCCACCCCATCCGCGTGAGGGCCCGCCCCATCCGCGCGGTTCATCGCGCTCGTCACGCTGGCGGTGGCGCTCGGCATCTTCGTCGCCGAACCACGAGCGAACCTCGTCGCCGGCGCGCTCGAAGAATCCGCGGTCCTCGTCGCGCCGACGCGGCTCTTGTCCTCGCCGCTCCCAGTCGCGCCGCTCCCGATCGCGCTCGGGCGGGTAACCGTAATAACCACCGTAATACCCCTCGCCGCGATACCGCCGCCCGCGGTCGTACTCCTCTCGATAGTCCATGACGTCCTCCTGCTTACAAACAGGTTCGCTCCGTTCGAGCAACACGTGTGCCGCCGACGGGCGTTCGCGGTACGCTGGAGCCGCATGTCGCGCTGGGCCGTCCTGGTCCTGATCACGTTGGCGCATGCACTCGGCGCTCTTGCCGTGCTCGCGGTCGCACCGCTCTCGCCCTTCCTCCGAGATACGCTGCAGCTCAGTCGCACGCAGGTCGGGCTGTTGCTGCCGGCGGCTTATCTCGGCGGCGTGCTCATGTCGCTGCCGGCGGGCTGGCTCACCGATCGTCTGGGCGTGCGCCTCACGCTGGGGGCGGGACAGGCCGTCATCGGCGCGCTCACGCTGACTGCGTCGTTCGCGGACGGACTTCCGGCGCTGCTCGCGTGTCTGGTGGTCGCCGGCTTCGGCTTCAGCGTGCTCAATCCGTCGACGGGCAAGGCCGTGCTCGAGTGGTTTCCGCCGCGCGGACGCGGTCTGGCGATGGGAATCAAGCAAACGGGCCTCACGCTCGGCGGCCTTGCCGGCGCGCTCGCCCTGCCGGCGCTGGCGTTAGCCTCCGGCTGGCGCACGGCGCTCGCCACCGGCGGTGCGCTGGCGCTCGTCTCATCGCTGCTGACGGTGCTCGTGTATCGCTCGCCCGCGGCCGTGCAAGAACGGGCCGCGTCGGTCTGGCCGCGGCTGGTCGACGTCGGCGTCTTTCTGCGGCGTCCAGGCGTGCTCGTCGTCTTCGTGTCCGGACTGGCGCTCTCAATCGCCCAGTCCTCGGTGCTCGCGCACCTCGCGGTGTACGCGCGCGAGACGTTCGCGCTCTCGCCGGTCGCCGCGGGTCAGATGCTCGCGCTCGCGCAAGCGGGCGGCACCGGCAGCCGCCTCGCGTGGGGCGCGATCAGCGATCGCTTCTTCGGCGGGCGCCGCCGACCGGGCGTCGTCGTCAACGCCCTCGTCGGCGCCAGCGCGTATGCGCTGCTGTCGCTCGGCGACCGGCTGCCGGTTGCAGGGCTCGCCCCCTTGGCGCTCGTCGCCGGCGTCGGCGCGTTCGGCTGGGTCGGGCTCTATTTCGCGCTGGTCGCCGAAATCGGCGGCGCGCGTTATGCGGGGCTGCTCACGGGCGTGGCGGTGGCGTTCGCGTGGAGCGGCGTGCTCGTGGGACCGCCGGTGTTCGGTCTCGTCGTCGACCACACCGGCTCGTACACGTGGCCGTGGCTGGGGCTCGCCGCCGTCGCGCTGGGGGTCGCCGTCACGCTGCCGCGGCCCGCGCCGCTCGTGCAGCGAGAGCCGATGTCGCATGGACATCGTCCGTGACGCTCGTCAACGTCGTCGTCGCGATCTTGATGATCGCCGGCCTCGTCGGCGCCGTCGTGCCGTTCCTGCCCGGCGCGCCGCTCATCTTCGCGGGCGCGCTGCTCTATGCCCTGACCACCGATTTCACCCCGGTCGGTGCCGGTCGGCTCGCGATCCTGGCCGTGCTCGGCGTCCTCGCGTGGGCCCTCGAGCACCTGGCCGGCTTCGTCGGCGCCCGGCGCGCCGGCGGCGGTCGCGCCGCGGTCGTGGGCGCCATGGTCGGCATGCTCGTCGGCGTCATGGTGGCACCGATCGGGCTCTTGCTGGGACCGATCGTCGGCGCGGTCGCCGGTGAACTGCTCACGGGCCGCGCGCCCGGGGCCAGCGTCCGCACGGGCGTCGGTGCCGCGCTCGGCGTCCTGACCGGCGTGGTCGCACACTTCGCGCTCGCGCTCGTGATGGTGTCACTCTTCGTGTGGTGGGTCTGGCCGAGGTAACGTGAAAGAGGGGTGCCCATGAGCGTTCGGCCCGACGAGGCACGCGTTCAGCAGATCGGCCGCGAGCTCTTCCAGCGCGTCGCGTCCGACCGCCAGGCGTTCTACTCCGCCGATCGGTGGACGGCCGCGCTGTTCGCCTGGTCGCTCGCCCACGAGGACGCCCGGCTGCAGCTGTTTCGCTTCGTCGACGTGCTGCCTGCGCTCGACAACAATCGCGACCTCGTACGCCACCTTCGCGAATACTTCGAGGGCCGCGACGCGCCCTATGCCGGCCTGCTGCGCACGGCGCTCGGGGTCGCCCGCGTGGCCGGGCGTCTCGGCGACGCCGCCGTTGGCGCGATGCTGCGCGAAACAGTGCGACGGCTGGCGCGCCGCTTCATCGCAGGCAGCACGCCGGCGGAGGCTCGCCGCGCGGCGCTGGATGCGCGTCGCGCGGGTCAGGCGTTCACCCTCGACCTTCTGGGCGAGGCGTGCCTGAGCGACGTCGAGGCCGACGCGTACCAGGCGCGGTATGTCGAGCTGGTCGAAACGCTGGGTCGCGAGGCGCGCCACTGGCCCTCGGCGCCGCGGCTGGACGGAGCACCGTGGGGGCCGCTTCCACGCGTGAACGTCTCCGTGAAGATCTCCGCGCTCCACCCGTGGCTCGATCCGGCCGATCCCGAGGGCTCGGCAGCCGCAGTGAAGCAGCGCCTGCGCCCGATCCTGACCGCGGCGCGCGCGCGCGGCGTCCACATCCACGTCGACATGGAAGACCGCCGGCTGCGCGACCTCACGTTTCGGATCTTCATGGAGCTCGCGGAGGAGCCCGAGTTGCGCGACGAGCGCAATCTCGGCATCGTGCTCCAGGCCTATCTGGTCGATGCCGAGGCCGATGCGCAGCGCCTCATTGCCTGGGCGCGCCGGCGCGGCACGCCGATCACCGTGCGCCTGGTGAAAGGCGCCTACTGGGACTACGAGACGGCGCACGCGGAGCTGGAGCACTGGCCGGTGCCGGTCTTTCAGACGAAGCCGGAAACCGACGCCTCGTTCGAGCGCCTCACCCGTCTTTTCCTCGAGCACTCCGACGCGATCGATCTCGCCATCGCCAGCCACAACATCCGCTCGATCGCCCACGCCATCGCCGCGCGCGAGACGCACGGGCTGCCGCAAGGCCGGGTCGAGTTCCAGGCGCTCTACGGCATGGCGCAGCCGTTGGTCCGCGCGCTGACCGAGCGCGGCGAGCGCGTGCGTATCTACATGCCGTTCGGCGAGCTCATCCCGGGCATGGCCTACCTCGTGCGCCGGCTGCTGGAGAACACCTCGAACGACTCGTTCCTGCGCCGCGGCTTCGCCGAGGGCGAGTCGCCCGCCGCGTTGCTCACCGACCCGGCGCGCATTTCCGCCGAGCCGCCGGCGCCGGTGCGGCAAGAGTTCGAGAACGAGCCGCACGCCGACTTCACGCGAGCCGGCGTGCGCGCCGACGTCACCGCGGCGCTCGCGGCGGTTGGCAGTCGGCTCGGCGCCGACCAGCCGCTGGTGATTGGCGGCCGGCGCGTCGAGACGGCCGAGCAGCTGCTCTCCGTGAATCCCTCCCGCGCGGACGAGATCGTCGGCCGTGTGGCCGCGGCGGGCGAGGCGGACATCGATCAGGCGGTCGCCGCGGCGGCCCGCGCGTTCCCGAGCTGGCGCGACGCCGGCCCCGACGCGCGCGCCGAGATCCTGGGACGCGTGGCCGCCGGCCTGCGTGAGCGCCGGTACGAGCTCACGGCCTGGATCGTCTACGAGGCCGGCAAGCCGTGGGCCGAGGCCGACGGCGACGTCGCGGAGGCCATCGACTTCGTCGAGTACTACCGGGCACGCGCGCGCGAGCTGCAGCAGCCGCTCACGCTCGGCCGGCGGCGCGGCGAGGTCAACCATTACACCCGCGAGGCGCGCGGCGTGGTCGGCGTGATCGCGCCGTGGAACTTCCCCCTGGCGATCCTGACCGGCATGACGTCCGCCGCGCTCGCCACCGGCAACACCGTGGTGATGAAGCCGGCGGAGCAGACGCCGGTCATCGCCGCGCGGCTCATCGACGTGTTCGAGGCGGCCGGGCTCCCGCCGGGCGTCGTGAACTACACGCCCGGACGAGGTGAGGTCGCGGGCGACCGGCTCGTGCGCCATCCCGACGTCGCGCTGATCGCGTTCACGGGCTCGCAGGAGGTCGGCACGCGCATCTACGCCACCGCCGCCGCGACGCCAGGCTCACGCATGCTCAAGCGCGTCGTCGCCGAGATGGGCGGCAAGAACGCGATCATCGTCGACGACGACGCCGATCTGGACGAGGCCGTGCAGGGCATCATCACCTCGGCCTTCGGCTATGCGGGGCAGAAGTGCTCGGCGTGCTCGCGCGTGATCGGCGTCGGCCGCGTGTACGAGCGCCTCGTCGAGCGGCTGGCCGAGGCCGCGCGGACGCTGCCGATGGGTCCGGCCGACCTGCCGGGGACGATCGTCGGCCCGGTGATCGACGAGGCGTCGCGCGAGCGCATCCTCTCCTACATCGACCTCGGCAAGCGGCTGGCGCGCCCGGTGCTGCTCCGCGAGCCGGATCCCGCGCTCGACGCTCTGGGCGGCTTCTACGTCGCGCCCGCGATCTTCGCCGACGTGCCGCAGAGCTGCGCGCTCGCGCGCGAGGAGATCTTCGGGCCGGTGCTCTCGTGCCTGCCCGCGGCGACCTTCGACGAGGCGCTCGAGATCGCGACGAGTCTGGACTACGCGCTGACCGGCGGCGTCTTCTCGCGAAGCCCGGTGCGTCTGGCCCGCGCGCGTGAGGCCTTCCGCGTCGGCAACCTCTATATCAATCGCGCCACGACGGGCGCGCGTGTGGGTCGCCAGCCGTTCGGCGGGCGCCAGCTCTCGGGCATCGGCTGGCAGGCGGGCGGGCCGGATTATCTGATGCAGTTCCTCGAGACGCGCGTGGTGACCGAGAACACGCTGCGTCGCGGCTTCGCCTCGAACGAACTGGCGTAGGGGAAGTCTTCCCCTGACCGTGCGGAGCGGCTGTTTCGCGTTCCGCGCGCCGAAGCGCGCGGAACGAGATTAGGCGCGCGCTCGGGTCGGACGGAGCACAGGGGCCGCAGCCATCCGTCGCGTCACCGTGGTCGGTCTCGCCTGGCGATGGAACAGGGCGCACCAGCGGCGGTTGTCCTCGCCGCCGGCCTCACCGCTGCCGGCTGGATAGCTTTCCATCGCGACGGCCTCATCGTCGAGGCCGCCCGAGGCCGGAGTGTGCGCAGAGCACCAGCGCACGTCGAGAATCTCCAGACTCGGATCGGTATCGGGTTCGCAGGCGGGACAGTACGGGCGAGCGACGGAGGGTGTATCCCTGACTGGCTCCGTCAATGAATCATGGCGATGATGATCATCGTCGCCATCTCCTGTTCATCACCTTAGCAAACATTTCTGCCCGGGCGTTAGCACGAACTGCGTCTCTATGAGTGCAACGCCTTTCTTGGCCGTGGTGTTCCCGGTTATCCTCGCGCCATGACGGTCCGCTGGGGACTGACGGTGCCTCTCAACGGCATTCCGCTCGCCGAGCACGAGCGCGTTTTTCGCGACGCGGAGACGCTCGGCTACACCGACTTCTGGTCGGCGGAGTCGGACGTCGATCCGTGGATCGTGCTCGCGCTCGGTGCGGCGTGGACCACGCGCGCCACGCTCGGCACCGCGATCGTCGGCGCGTTCACGCGCGGCCCCGCGATCATCGCGGTCGGCGCCGCCGCGATGGGGGAAGCCGCGCCGGGTCGCTTCGTGCTCGGTGTCGGCTCGGGCTCGAACGTGACGGTGGAGCGCTGGAACGGTGGCCGCTTCGAGCGGCCGCTCACGCGCGTGACGGAAGTCGTCGCGGCCGTCCGCCAGGCGCTCGACGGCGAGGCGATGGCCGTACAAGGCGAGACGCTGCGCGTCTCGGGCTTCCGGCTCGGACGTCCCCTGCCCTCACGCGTGCCGATCTACGTCGCGGCGCTACAGGAGCGCATGGTGCGCCAGGCCGTGCGCATCGCCGACGGCGTCATCACCAACTGGCTGTCGGCCGAGGACGTCAACCGCGTGGCCGCCGTCGTGCGCGACGAGGCCCGCAAGGTTGGCAAGGATCCCGAGGGCTATCCGATCGTCTGCCGCATCACGGTGTGCCCCACCCGCGATGCCCGTGCCCGTGATCAGTTCAGGCGCGCGGTGACCGCCTACCTGAACGTGCCGGTCTATCGCCGGTTCCACCAGTGGCTCGGCCGCGGCGACACGCTCGCCGAGATGAACACGAAGTGGGATGCCGGCGACCGGCGCGGGGCGCTCGCCGCCGTGCCCGAGCGTGCCATCGACGACCTGGCCGTGCTCGGCACCGCCGAGCAATGTCGTGATCGGATCCGCGCGTACGTGGCGAACGGTGTCACCGTTCCGGTCGTGAACTTCATGAGCCTCGAGATGGATCCCCAAGCGCGCGCCGAAGAGAGCCGCTCCTATCTCAAAGCGCTGGCGCCGTAAGCAGTCTCACGGCTGCCGGAGGTAGCGACGTATGATCGACGATTTCCCGAAGCTGGTGCTCGCCGTGAGCCTGGGCGTCGTTGGGGCGTCGGCCCTCTGGGCGATGCTCGACAGCCGCTCGGCAGCCGCCGAGCGCGTACGGCGCGCGTGGCGAGCGCCGGCCTTCCGCCGGCTGCTGGCGGCCGTGCTCGTCCTGCTCGCCCTCGCCGTGATCGCCGAAGACGTCCTCGAGGCCGAGCACGATGAATGGGTGCTGCGGCTCGACAGCATGGTCATCCGCGCGCTCGCTGGCCCGTCGCTCGGCCTCCGCAGCGCGGCGGCCGTCGTGAGCCATCTGACCGGCGAGGGTCTGGCTCTCCTCATCGCCGGTGCTCTGGTCGCTCTGGTCATGCGGCAACGTCGCCGCGATGCCGTCATTCTTTGCGCGGCCGTCCTTGGCGCATGGGGTGGGTCTGGCCTCTTCAAAGTGCTGCTGCTGGTGCCGCGCCCGCGCGCGGGCGACGTCCTGCATCCGGCCGCGAGCTACGGGTTCCCCAGCGGCCATGCCCTCGTGACGCTCGTCACGCTCGGCACGCTCGCCTGGCTGCTGGCAAAGCGCGGCGGCTGGCGGCATACCGTGCTGTTGCTCGGCGCCTGGGCGATCGCGGTCAGCGCCGGCGCGTCGCGTGTCGTCCTCGCCGCGCATTGGCCGAGCGACGTCGCGGCCGGCCTTGCGGTCGGCGCGCTCTGGCTGATCGTCCTGCCCCTCATTGCGCGAGAGCCGGCCGTCGCGCCGTCTGCTGGGGTACTGGCTCCCACGCGTTAGAGTGGACTGATGCCGCCGACGGCGCCGCGTCTCGGCGTGGGCCAGCCCGCGCCGCTCTTCGCCCTGCCCTCGATCCAGAGCGCCATGGTCGATCTCGCTGCCTATCGCGGCCGGCTCAACGTGATCGTCTGGCTGTCGCGCGGGTTCACGTGCCCGTTCTGCCTCATGTATATGGACGGCATCCGCACCGGCTATGAGCAATTGGTCGGGATCGGCACCGAGGTCATCCAGGTCGCGCCAAACCTGCTCGAGTCCGCGCAGAACTTCTTTCGCGGCTCGGCCGCGCCGTTCCCGTTCGTGTGCGATCCGGACAAGCGGCTCTACGCGATGTACGGGCTAGGCGACCGCGGCGCCCTGGATGCCAGCCGCACCGCGGTCGTCAGCTTCTCGCGCGCGCTCGCGCAGGGCGACGGCGGCACGTGGACGCGCGGCGCCTGGCTCGACGTGGTGAATCGCAATTTCGTACGGCGGCTGCACCACCACGCGATGACGGCGATCGAGCAGGGCGTGTTCGTCGTGGATCGCGACGGCATCATCCGCTACGTCACGGTCGTCGGGCCGATCGACCCGGTCCCGGACGGGTCGCAGCTGAGCGCGCTCGTGCGCGAGCACTGTACGCCTGCGGTGCCGACGTGAGCCTTGCCGAGCGGCTGACGAAGCTGGGCGAGCTGCTGGTGGTCATGTCCGGCTCGCCGGTGCCGACGCACCTCTTCCAGACGCTGGCCGACGAGGCGGGTGGCGCGCTGCCGAACGACTACGTCGCCGTATGTCTGGCCGACGGCGAGCAGGGCGGCTATCTGGTGCATTCGCTGGCGGCGCTGCCGGATCGCAGCACGCTGGCCCGCCGGCTGTTCTCGCCGGCCGAGGGCGTGCCCGGGCACGCGATGCGCACCGGCCAGACCCGGGTCGTCGACGACGTGGCCCGTGTCGAGGACGGCATCGCCGACCTCGAAGGCACGCTGGCGCGCGCCGGGCTGTCCTCAGCACTGGTCGTGCCCGTTCGCCGAGGCCTCGAGATGCTCGGCGCGCTGTTGTTCGCCCGCCGCGCGTCCGCGGCCTTCACGCAGGACGACGTGCACATCGCATCGCTCATCGCCAGCGGTCTGTCGGCGTCGCTCGAGACCTCACGCGCGTACCAGGCGCTGGCCGACGAGCGGAGCACGCTGGCCGCCGTGCTCGCGAGCACCGCGGAGGCGGTGCTGATGGTGAACCCCGACGGCATCGTGCTGCTCGCGAATCCGGCCGTGCGGCCGATGCTGGGCCTGATCCCAGAGACGCTGCTGGGCCGACCGGTCGCCGAGGTCATCGACAACGTCGACGTCCGACGCCTGTTCGAGTCGCCCCCGGCGCAGCCGGTCGAGCTGGCGCTCGCCGACGGGCGAACCGCGCACGCGACGGTGGTGCCCGTCGTCACACCCTACGGCGAGTCCGTGGGGGCGGCCGCCGTGCTGCGCGACATCAGCCTGCTGAAGGATCTTCAGCAGATGAAGGACGACTTCGTGCACGCGGTATCGCACGATCTGAAGAGTCCGATCTCGGCCATCGCCGCGCTGGCGTATCTGCTGCAGCAGGACCGGCCGGACGACACGCAGTATCAGGATCGCATCCGACGCGTGCGCGCGATCGCGCAGTCGATGGGCGAGCTCGTGACCGACTTGCTGGATCTCGGCCGGATCGAGGCCGGTCTGGATGCGGCGACCGAGCGGGACGATCTCGTGCCGCTGATCATCGCGGTTCTCGGAGGGCTGAAGGCGGACGCCGAGGCGAAGCGGCTCACGATCGAGACCACGCTGCCGAAGGAGGCCTGGCTGCCGATGTCCGCGGCCCGCCTGCGTCAGGCGCTGATCAACCTCATCGGCAACGCGATCAAGTACACGCCGGCAGGCGGCCGCATTCGCGTCGCGCTCACCGTCGCGAGCGCGGGCACCGCGACTATCGCGGTCAGCGACACCGGTCCCGGCATCCCTTCCACCGACCTGCCGCATGTCTTCGACAAGTTCTACCGCGTGGAGAGCGCGGCCGCGAACACGCCGGGCACGGGCCTGGGGCTGGCGATCGTGAAGAGCATCGTCGAGCTGCACCGCGGCCGCGTGCGCGCGGAGAGCGTCGAGGGCAGCGGCAGTACCTTCTACGTCGAACTGCCTACGTAAGCACCGCCACTTTCTTTCGCTCGATGAGGCCGAAGTCGATGGCCGCGCCGAGCCCGGGGCGCTCGAACGCGTGCACGAGCCCGACCGGATCGACGTCGATGTCTTGGGCGAGCCCGTACTTCTGCGCGCCGGCCGGCAGCAGCACCTCGAAGAACTCGCAGTTCCGGATGGCCATGATCACGTGCAGGTTCGCCACGTTGTTGAGCGAGTTGCCGCCGTGGTGCACCTCGTAGTTCATGTGGAAGGCTTCGGCGAGGTGCGCCGCCTTGACGAGCGCGGTGATGCCGCCCTTGACCGCGACGTCGCCGCGCAGGTAGTCGGTCGCCTGGTGCGTGAGCCAGGGCGCGTACGCGGTGAGCCCGCCCGGCGTGTACTCGGTGGCGAGGATCGGGATCGAGAGGTGCTGCTTCAGCTTCACGTAGCTGAGCAGATCGTCGTCCGCCAGCGGGTCCTCGTACCAGTGAAAGCCGAGCTCCTCGGCAACCTTTCCGACGCGTAGCGCCTCGGGATACTGGTACGCCCACGTGGAGTCCAGCATGACGGCAAAGCCGTCGCCGACCGCGCGGCGCACCGCGCGGCACACCTCGATGTCCACGCTCGGGTCGGTGGGCGGATGGATCTTGTACGCCGTCCAGCCCTCGGCCTTGAACCGCGCGGCCTCTTCCGCGTACGCCTCCTTCGACGGCAGGACGGCGGACGACGCGTACGCGGGCACGCTGGTGCGATAGGAGCCGAGCAGCTTGTGGATCGGCAGGCCGGCGATCTTGCCGGCGATGTCCCACAGCGCGATGTCCATCGCGCCGATGGCGCGGTAGGTGGTGTTGCGGATCTTGTGCGACATCGCCTGATAGAGCCGCTCACGATCGAGCGGATCCTGGCCGAGCACCAGCGGCTTGAGATAGTGCACGAGCGACGGCGCATCCATGTGTGCGCCGCGCATCGCCGAGCCGAGAAACGCGTGCCCCTCGACGCCTTCGTCGGTCGCGATGGTGACGAGGCCCAGTTGGCTCTGGCCGCTAAACCGTCCGGTGTGGCGCCCGTACGTCGTGGCGGGAATGTCGTCCCAGACGAACAGTGTGAGCCGGACGTCGGTGATCTTCATGGTGGGCCGGATGCTACCATGCCCGACATTCACAGGAGGCTCGCCATGCCGCAACGCCCGCTGCCCACCGACAAGGAAGTCACGGCCTGGATCCGCGAGCGCCGGAACTGGGGCCGCTGGGGGAAAGACGATCAGAAAGGCGCGATCAATCTCATCACGCCGGCCAAGCGCGTGGCGGCGGCGAAGCTCGTGAAGACCGGCCGCAGCGTCTCGCTCAGCCGGCCGTTCCCGAAGGAGCCGGGGCCGAACAACGCGCTGCCCGCGCAGCACTTCATGAAGACGGCGGCGCGCGGCAAGGGCGGCTTCTCCGCCGACTACTACGGCATCTTCTACCACGGCGTCGCGTCCACCCACATCGATGCGCTCTGCCACACGTGGGACGACGAGGCGATGTGGAACGGCCGCGATCCCAAGAAGGAGATCACGTTCGAGGGCGCGCGCTTCGGCTCGATCGAGCACTGGCAGGAAGGCATCGTCGTGCGCGGCGTCATGCTCGATGTCCCGCGCCACCGCGGCGTGCCGTGCGTCACGCAGGACAGCCCGGTGCACGGCTGGGAGCTCGACGACATCCTCGCCAAGCGCAACATCAAGCTCGAGCCCGGGGACGCGGTCTGCGTGTATGCAGGCCGCGAGGCCTGGCAGGCGCAGGATCCCGAGCGCCCGTACAGCCGGCCGTTCGGCCCGGTGGCCACGCTGCAGCGCCCGGGGCTGCACATCTCCTGCTTGCCGTTCCTGCGCGATCACGACGTGAGCGTGCTCGTGTGGGACATGCTCGATCACCTGCCGATCGGCTACGACGTGCCGTGGGCGGTGCACGCGGCGATCTTCGCGTACGGCGTCGCGCTGCTGGACAACGCCCTGCTGGAGCCGCTCGCCAAGGCGTGCATCGAGGAGGGTCGGGACGAGTTCATGCTGGTGATCTCGCCGCTCGCCGTCGTCGGCGGCACCGGCTCGCCCGCGAACCCGCTCGCGGTGTTCTGAGCGGCATGCGCATCGCGACCTGGAACGTCAACTCGCTCAAGGCGCGTCTGGACAAGGTCACGTGGTGGCTGGAGCGCGCCAGGCCCGACGTGCTGCTGATGCAGGAGACCAAGCTGGCGGACGCCGACGTGCCGACGGACGTGTTCCGCGCGGCCGGCTACGACGTCGTGCATCATGGCGAGGGGCGCTGGAACGGCGTCGCGCTCGCGAGCCGCGTCGGCATTGCGGACGTCGTGACCAACTTCGGTCAGCCGCTGCGGCCGGCGCGCACGCCTGACGTGCCGGACGACGAGCCGCTGTCGGAGGCGCGCATGCTCACCGCCACGTGCGGCGGCGTGCGCGTGGTCGCGATCTACGCGCCGAACGGGCGCGTCGTCGGCTCGCCGTTCTACGCGGCCAAGCTCGCCTGGTACGAGCGGCTCGTGCGCTGGTTCGGCGAGGCCGTCGATCCGGGCGAGCCGCTCGTGCTGGGCGGCGACTTCAACATCGCGCCGACCGACGCCGACGTCTGGGATCCCGCTGCGTGCCACGGCGGAACGCACGTGTCACCGCCGGAGCGGGAGATGTTCACGCGGCTCTGCAAATGGGGGCTCCTCGACGCGTACCGGTTGCACCACGCCGAGCCGGGTCGCTACACGTGGTGGGACTATCGCGCGGGCAACTTCCACAAAAACTTCGGCATGCGGATCGATCACCTGCTCGTCAGCAGCGCGCTGCGCGAGCGCCTCGTGGCCTCGGAGATCGACCGGGAGGCCCGCAAGGGCAAGCCGATCCCGTCGGATCACGCGCCGCTGCTGATCGACCTCGATCGGCCCGGCCACCCGTTCGACGCCGGCTGGGCGGGCGCCGACGCGCGCACGGCGGCGCGCCGCGCGCGCTGACTACTTCTTCGTCGCCTTGCTGTCCTTCTCGGCGTCTTTCGCGGTCTGGGCGTCGATGAAGCGCACGGCGGCCAAGCGGCCGGCCTCTTGCGCCGCCTTCTCGTTCTGCGAGGTGGCGTTGTAGGGCACCAGCTCGGCGCTCTTGTCGCCGGATTTCCCCGGCGGCCACACCTCGACCAGCGCCGACCACGCGCGGCCCGTCGAGCGCGTGATCACACGAATCGTCCAGCCTTTGTACTCGGTCTCGAGCGGTCTCATTCCGGACAACGATGATAGCCTATCGGCCATGAGCGACCATCATCACGGCCACGACCACGCCCACGAGCACGATGACCGCCCCGGCTCGCACGGCGCACCGCTCACTGACGTGCAGCTGCGCGTGCGCGCGCTGGAATCCCTGCTGGTCGACAAGGGCCTGGTCGATCCCAAGGCGCTCGATACCCTCATCGACACGTACGAGACCAAGGTCGGGCCGCGCAACGGCGCGCGCGTCGTCGCGAAGGCGTGGGTCGATCCGGCGTTCAAGCAGCGGCTGCTCGCCGACTCGACGGCCGCCATCGCCGAGCTCGGCTACATCGGCCGCCAGGGCGAGGACATGGTCGTGCTCGAGAACACGCCGAAGGTGCACAACGTGGTCGTGTGCACGCTGTGCTCGTGCTACCCGTGGCCCGTGCTCGGGCTGCCGCCCGTCTGGTACAAGTCGGGGCCGTACCGGGCGCGCACGGTGATCGACCCGCGCGGCGTGCTCCGCGAGTTCGGCGTCCAGCTGCCCGCCGACGTCGAGGTTCGCGTCTGGGACAGCACGGCCGAGCTGCGCTATCTCGTGCTGCCCGAGCGGCCGGCGGCCACCGAGGGGATGACGGAAGAGCAGCTCGCGGAGCTCGTGACGCGCGACGCGATGATCGGCGTCGCGCAGGTCAAAGCGCCGAGGCGATGAACGGCATTCACGACCTCGGCGGCATGCACGGGTTCGGCCCCGTCGATCCCGAACCCAACGAGCCCGTCTTCCACCACGAGTGGGAGCGGCGCGCGTTCGCGCTGAACCTCGCTGCTGGCTTCCTGGGCCGATGGAATATCGACATGGGGCGCGACGCCAAAGAGCAGATGCCGCCGGCCGAGTATCTGGCGACGACGTATTACGAGCACTGGCTGTACGGTCTCGAGCGTCTGCTCGTCGAAAAGGGCCTCGTGACGGCCGCCGAGCTACAGGCCATGCGCGCGCAGGGGCGATCCGCGCTCAAGCCCCTCGGCGTCGACGACGTGCCGAAGGCGCTGCGCAACCGACGCGCCGCGCGCATGGACGACCACCTCGCTGCTCCGCGCTTCAAGGCGGGTGACCGCGTGCGCACGAAGAATATCAATCCGACGCGCCACACGCGTCTGCCGCGCTACGCGCGCGACAAGGTCGGCGTCGTCGACCGCGATCACGGCGTGTTCATCTATGCCGACGCGCACGCCGCCACCGGCGAGAAGGTGCCGCAGCGCTGCTATAGCGTGCGCTTCGAGGCCGCGACGCTCTGGGGACCGGACGCGCGCGGCCGCGACGCCGTCTACATCGACCTCTTCGAGCTGTATCTCGAACCCGCCGAGGCGGAGGAGTCCAGGAAGTGAGCGCACCGCTCGACGCGCTGCCCGCGATCCCGCGCGACGCCGAGGGTCCGGTCTTCCGCGCGCCGTGGGAGGCGCAGGCGTTCGGGATGGCCGTCGTACTGCACGAGCGCGGTCACTTCAGCTGGAAGGAGTGGGCGGAGCGTCTCTCCGACGAAATCGCCGCGGCCAAGGCGCGCGGCGAGAGCGACGACGGCACCCGCTATTACTATTTTTGGCTCGGTGCGCTCGAGAAGCTCGTCGCCGAGAAGGGTCTCGTGCTTGCGAACGAGCTGGCCGAGCGCAAAGACGCCTGGGACCGCGCGGCGCGCGCGACGCCGCACGGGCAGCCGATCGAGCTGCCCGGCCGCGGTTAGGCCAGCCGCTTCTCCTCGCGCAAGCGAGCGATCGAGCGATCGAAGGCGTCGATGACCATGTCGACGTCCTTGTCGCGCATGGCGCCGTTCATCCAGCCGTGCGAGGCGCCGCGGCTGTAATCCACGCCGTTGAGCAACATGGCAAGATGCAGCACGCCGCCCAGCGGCCCCATACCGCGATCGAGGCGCGTCGTGTCCATGCGGTAGTTCGGGATGCCCAGCTCTTCGGCGGTGGCGCCGAGGTGGATGCGGAAGACTGACGAGGCGCCGTAGACGCAGCCGACGACCCCGCGCGTCTTCAGCACGTCGTTCATCCCCGCGCGCAGGCGGTCGCCGAGCCGGTTCAGCTCGCGCTGGACCTCACCCGTCTTGAGAATCTCGAGCGCGGCCACGCCAGCGGCGGCAACAAGCGGCGTGCCGCTGTACGTGCCCTGGTCGGCCACCCGCTGCGTCCGATCACGTTTGGCGTCGCCCTTGAGCGTGATGGCGTCGAGCAGGTCAGCGCGCCCGACGAGCGCCGCGCCCGGCAGCCCGCCGGCGACCGCCTTGGCCAGACACGTGAGGTCTGCGGTCACGCCGTAGTACTCCTGCGCGCCGCCGGCGGCCATCCGGAATCCGGTCACGACCTCGTCGAAGATCAGGATCACGCCGCGCTCGCGCGTGAGCTGTCGCAGCGCTTTCAGGAATGCGGGATCGGTCGGCA
The DNA here is from genome assembly GCA_046725765.1 of Candidatus Methylomirabilota bacterium. Taxonomy (GTDB): domain Bacteria; phylum Methylomirabilota; class Methylomirabilia; order Rokubacteriales; family CSP1-6; genus AR12. The sequence continues at coordinate 23,319 of JBKOZH010000041.1, forward strand.
CCGTCATCGAGCGCGCGCCGGCCGGCTCGAGAATGACCGCGGCGACCTCGTGATCGTCGAGCAGCTCCTTGACGTGCGCGAGGTCGTTGTTGCGCGC
>JBKOZH010000059.1:0-10811 GCA_046725765.1 Candidatus Methylomirabilota bacterium
CGCGCTCGACGAGGGCGTGACCGACGAGGCGTACGAAGAGACGTTTCGCGAGCAGGCGGCCGCGCTCGCGGAGGGCGGCGTCGATCTCTTCGCCGTCGAGACGATGATGTTCCCCCAAGAGGCGACCGCGGCGATTCGTGCGTGCAAGGCGGTGACCGACCTGCCGGTCATGGCGACCATGTTCTTCCAGTTCGAGGAGATGCACGACCGCGACCGCACGATGTGGGGCGAGAGCCCCGCCGAGGTCGCGAAGAACCTGCTCGCCGCCGGCGCCGACATCGTCGGCATGAACTGCGGGCGCGGTCCCGACCGCGCGATCGTCATCATCCGCGAGATGCGCCAGGTGACCGACGCGCCGCTGATCGCGTATCCGAACGCCGGGCTGCCGATCACCAAGGGCGACACGGTCACGTACGAGCTCGGCCCCGAGGCGATGGCGCAGGACTATCCGGCGCTCCTCGACGCCGGCTGCAACATCGTCGGCGCGTGCTGCGGCTCCAACCCCGAGCACATCAAGCTCATCGCCGAAGTCGTGCGAAGCCGACGGCGCTCGGCGTTGCCGTAGGCACGCCCGCCGGAGGCGAGCCCTGTGGACCGTGTGACGGCACAAGAGGTAGCGCTGTCGCAGGACGTGCAGGTCCTGACCGAACTGCCGCTGGCGATCGATCCCGACGAAGTCCTCCGCTTTCAGGGTTACAAGAAAGGCGTCGACGTCCCGACCGCGGCCGTGCGCCAGCTATTCGACGAGGCGCTGGCCGAGGGCACGCGACTGATGGCGCCGCGTGCCGTCCTCCGCTGGCTGCGCGTCGATGCACACGACGCGAACACGATCACGGCCGGCGGCGAGCGCCTCACGATTCCGGCGACGGGCGAGCGCTGGGGCGAGGTCGACTACGTCGCGGCAGGCGTGGTCACCATCGGCGACGCGCTCGAGCGTCGCGTCGCGGACCTCTGGGAGTCGCGTGAGCTGCCGCTCGCGTCGATGCTCGACAGCGTCGGCTCGGGAGCGGTGGAGAGCCTGGCGGAGTACGTCAACGATGTCCTCTGCCAGCAGGGACTCGCGGCCGGCCTGGCCGTGACGAACCGCATCAGCCCCGGGTACGCCGACTGGGACGTCGCGGAGCAGCACGCGCTGTTCCGGCTGTGCTCAGGCGCGCCGGCGGGCGTAACCCTGAACGCCGCGTGCTTCATGACCCCGGGCAAGTCGATCTCGCTGCTCGTCGGCGCCGGCGTGGGCGCGCGCGTGGATCACTACTTCAGTCAGTGCGCGCGCTGCTGGATGCGCGACTGCGCATATCGACGCGTCCCCGCCCGTCGCAGCGTCCATCGCTGAGCCGCCTCGCGCGCAGCCCACGTATGATGGCGGCGTGACCAGCCTGCCGTCGCGCCTGCCGTGGCCCATGATCTTCCAAGTGCTGGGGGTCGCGGCGGCGGTGTGGCTGCTGATCGCGACGTGGCAGGTGTGGATGCTCGTCTTCACCGCGCTCGTCATCGCCGCCGCGATCCTGCCTGCCGCGCGCCTGAGTGAGCGCTGGCGCGTGCCGCGTGGCATCGTCGTGCTGATCGTCTACGCCGCCGTGGCCGGCGTCTTCACGCTGATGGGACGCCTGGTCTGGCCGGCGCTCAGCGAGCAATGGATCCAGTTCATGGACCAGCTACCCAAGCTGATCGCGAACGTGCGCGGCTGGCTCGGCATCGTCGACTTCTGGCTCGGGCAGTGGGGCGCCTCGCTGCCCGCGCCGAAGCCCGATCAGGTCGAGGGTCTTGCCGGCATTGCCTCCGTCCTGCTCGGCAATGCGTTTCGGATCACCACCGGCGCCGTCGGGGCCGTGCTGGAGGTGCTCGGCGTCCTCGTGGTCGCCGCGTATCTGGTGATCGACGCGCGGGAGATCGGCCACACGCTGGTGGCGCTGCTGCCCGTCGAGTACCGCGCGACGGCCACGCGTCTGGCGCCGGCGGTGCTCAACCGCATCGGTGGCTACGTGCGCGGCCAGCTCGTCTCGAGCTTCTTCGTCGGCGTGCTCATCGCCGTCGCGCTGTCCGTCGTCGGCGTGAAGTACGCGCTGCTCATCGGCGCGCTCGCCGCCGTCTTGAACATCGTGCCGTTCGTCGGGGCGACCATCGCCACCGTGCTCGCCGTGCTGTCCGCGCTCAACGACGGCGTCGTCCGCGCCGCGATCACGGTGCCGGTCATGGTTGCGTGCCAGACGGTGGAGGGCAAGCTCCTCGCGCCTTACTTCGTCGGCCGCGCCACCGGGCTGCACGCGCTCGCCGTGCTCGTCGCGCTGCTGGCCGGCTTCCGCCTGGGCGGGCTCGTCGGCGGCCTCGTCGCGGTGCCGTTCGTGGCGGGGGCGTGGGAGGTCGTGCGGACGCTCTGGGTCGACCCGCGCCGAGCCGAACAGACGTAAGCCGCGTGACGCCGGTCGCGGCGGTGTCCGCAGCCCGGGGCCGCCGCGACTGACGTGATGCTTGCGTCGGACCCGTCGTTTCGTGCTAGGCTCGCCGCCGACTATTTCCCTACCTCCAACGCGCAGGAGGCGCCATGGCGACTCTGCTCATCAATGGCAAGTCTCAGACGGTCGACGTCGATCCCGGTACCCCGCTGCTCTGGGTGATCCGCGAGCGGCTCCAGCTCACCGGCACGAAATTCGGCTGCGGCGTCGCCCAGTGCGGCGCGTGCACGGTCCACCTCGACGGCCAGGCGGTTCGCTCGTGTCAGACGACCGTGGCCCAGGCCGCGGGTAAGAAGATCACGACCATCGAAGGGCTCGATCCCAACGGCCGACACCCGCTGCAGGTCGCGTGGATCGCCGAGCAGGTTCCCCAGTGCGGATACTGCCAGTCGGGACAGATCATGTCGGCGGCGGCGTTGCTCGCACGCAACCCGCACCCCAGCGATCAGGACATCGTCACGGCGATGTCCGGCAACATCTGCCGCTGCGCGACGTATCCGAGGATCAAGCGCGCCATCAAGCGCGCGGCGCAGGGAGGACGGTCATGAGCGCGCCTGTTACGCGACGCGCGTTCCTCGTTTCAGCCGGCGCCGCCGGTGCTGCGCTGACGGTGCGCTTGCCGCTCGTCGGCCCGGGCACGGCCGAGGCCGCGGACGCGTGGGACCCGAACCCGGCGTTCACGCTGACCCGTGACGGCATCGTCACCGTCCACATCACCAAGGCCGAGATGGGCCAGGGCGTCGGCACCGCGCTGGCGCAGATCGTGGCGGAAGAGCTCGAAGTGGAGTGGAAGGACGTCCGCATCGACTACCCGACGAACGACCCGAAGTTCGGGCTCATGCTCACCGGCGGCAGCTGGTCGGTGAACTGGACGTTCGACACGCTCTCGCGCGCCGGCGCGGCCGCGCGGCTGGCGCTCATCGACGCCGCCGCGAAGTCGTGGAACGTGAGCGCGGCGGACTGCGTGGCCGAGCGCGGCGTCGTGCGGCATCTGCCGACCGGGCGCTCGCTCCGGTACGGCGACATCGTGGCGCGCCTGCCGATCACCAAGACGTTCACCGAAGACGAGGTCAAGGCGCTCACGCTGAAGAAGCCGTCGGAGTACCGCGTCGTCGGTCAGTGGATTCCGAGGCTCGACATCCCCGACAAGGTCAACGGCAAGGCGAAGTTCGGCATGGACACGTTCCTGCCGAACATGGTTTACGCGAAGGTCGTCTACCCGCCGGTGCGCGAGGGCGCCAAGCGCACTGCCGTCGACGACAGCGCAGCCAAGCGGGTGAAGGGCTACGTCGCGACGGTCACGCTGCCGCAGCTGGTCGCGGTGGTCGCCACGTCGTACGAGGCCGCCGTCAAGGCACGCGACGCGCTGAAGGTCAGCTGGGAGCCTGGACCGAACGCCAACGTCAGCACCGAGTCGATCTTCGCGAAGTTCGCCGAGGCCGCGAAGGATCCGAACGCCGCGGCGTGGCACGAGCAGGGCGACGCCAAGGGCGCCATGAGCGGGGCCGCGCGGCGGCACGAGGCGACCTACACGACCGACTACGTCGCGCACATGCAGATGGAGCCGATGAACTGCGTGGTGCGCTTCGCCGACGGCGCCTACGACATCTACACGGGCAGCCAGTTCCAGACGTTCGCGGTCGGCACGCTGGCGGCCACGCTGGGCGTCGACGCCTCCAAGATCCGCATCCACCAGCACTACCTCGGCGGCGGGTTCGGGCGGCGCCTCGAGCCCGACATCATGGTAGAGACGGCGCTCATCGCGCGCGAGGTCAAGCGTCCCGTGAAGCTGATCCGTTCGCGCGAGGAAGACCTCAAGCGCGACTTCTACCGCTCGGCAACGCTGCAGGTGGTCCGCGCCGGACTCGGCAGCGACGGCAAGATCGCCGCCTGGGAAAAGACGGTCATCGCGTCGCATCCGGGCAAGCGCTGGGGCCCCGACTTCGTCGACAAGAAAACGGGGCTGGACCAGTTCGCGCTCAACGGCGCCGATCACGTCTACGACGTCCCGAATCAAATCGTTCGCGCGGTGGCGGTCGAGACCGGCATCCCGGTCGGCTACGTGCGCGCCGTCGCGCCGAACTACACGTTCTTCGCGGTCGAGACGTTCATGGACGAGCTCGCGAAGCTCGCCGGCGTCGACCCGGTGCAGTACCGCCTGTCGATGCTCAACGGCGCTCCGCGGCTGGCGCGGGTGGTGAAGCTAGTAGCGGAGAAGGCAGGGTGGGGCACGCCGCTCCCGGCCAACACGGGCCGGGGGATCGCCTGCGTCAGCGCCCAGGAGAAGAAGACGCCGACGTGGACCGCTTCGGTGGTCCAGGCCCACGTCGATCCGAGCAGCGGCAAGGTCCACATCCAAAAGGTCGTCTGCGCGGTGGACTGCGGCATCGTGGTCAACCCCGACGGCGCGCGCTCACAGGTCGAGGGCTCGCTGCTCTTCGGCATCAGCAACGCGCTCAAGGAGCGGGGGACCGTCGCCAACGGTAACCTCGTGCAGTCGAACTTCCACGACTACCAGGTCCTCAGAATGGACGAGGTCCCGGAGGTCGAGGTCCACATCGTGCCGTCTACGGAGTTCCCGACGGGCCTCGGCGAGCCCGGCACCACGACGATCGCGCCCGCGCTCAGTAACGCGATCTTCGCGGCCACGGGCGCCCGCGTGCGGCAGGTCCCGCTGCTGCCCGACCGCGTGCTGGCCGCGCTGCGCGCTCGCGCCTGAACCCAACCCCGGCCGCCCGCCGCGCGCGTGGCGGGTGGCCGGGTCCGCAGTCGGCGGCTCGGCCGGCTGCAATAGGCCCCGCGTCCGCGGTGATAGGATGGCGGGGGCATGCCGCGCGACAACGTCGTGATCGTCGGATTCATGGGCGCCGGAAAATCTGTGTGCGGGCGTCTGCTCGCGCGGCGTCTCGGCCGCTGCTTCGTCGAGACCGACGACATGATCGTCTCGCGCGACGGCCGCTCAATCCCCGAGATCTTCCGCCAGGACGGCGAGGACTCCTTTCGCCGTCTGGAGGGCGAGGTCCTCGAGGAGCTTGCGCTGAAGTCCGGCGACGTCATCGCGACCGGCGGCGGAACGCCGTGCCGCGACGGTCGCATGGAGGCGCTGCGTGAGCTCGGCACCGTCGTCTGGCTGCGCGGGGCGCTGCCGGACCTGCTCGCACGCGCGCGGCGGCTGGGCGGCCGCCCGATGCTCGAGCGCGCCCCGGAGGAGATCGAGGCGCTCTATCGCGCGCGCGAGCCCTACTACGCGCGCGCCCACGTCACCATCGACACCGCCGGGCTCGGCGTCGACCAGGTCGTCGGGCGGATCGTCGCCGCGTTGAGGCAGACGCATGCCGCACGCGTTTAGCGAGCGTCTCACGCAGGGCGTGCTGCTCTGCGACGGCGCGATGGGCACCGTGCTCTACGCGCGCGGGGTGCCGCTGGACGCCTGCTTCGACGTCCTGAACCTCAACAGCCCGCGCATCGTGCAGGCCGTGCACGCCGACTACATCGCCGCCGGCGCCGACGCCATCGAGACGAACACGTTCGGCGCCAACCGTTTCAAGCTCGCGATCCACGGCCTGGAGAGCCAGGTGCGCGACATCAATCGCCGCGGGGCGCGCCTGGCGCGCGACGTGCGCGAGTCCGCCGGACGCGACGTCTGGGTGCTGGGCTCGATCGGGCCGCTCGGCAAGTACCTCGAGCCGCTCGGGACGGTCACCGCCGACGAGGCGCGCGAGGCGTTCGCCGAGCAGACGGAAGCGCTCCTCGAGGGCGGCGTCGATGCGTTCGTCGTCGAGACGTTCTCCGACCTGGCCGAGATCGCGCTGGCCGTCGAGGCCATCCGCGGCATCACCGATCTGCCGGTGATCGCGCAGATGGCGTTCACCGACGAGGGCGTGACGTTCATGGGCCGCTCACCGGCCGAAGTCGCGCGCGAGCTGCGCGCGCTCGGCGTGCACGCGCTCGGCGCCAACTGCTCGGTCGGCTCCTCGACGCTGTACGACGTGCTCGAGCGCATGGTCTCGGAGGCCGGCGGGCTGCCGTTGTCGATCCAGCCCAACGCCGGACTGCCCAGTCGCATCGGCGAGCGTCTCATCTATTTGTCGTCGCCGGCCTACATGGCCGGCTACGCGGCCCGCATGGTGGAGTCGGGGGCGCGGCTCGTCGGCGGCTGCTGCGGCACGACGCCGGCGCACACGGCGGCGATGCGCGAGGCGGTGGATCGCATCATTCCCGCGGAGCGACGCGTCGTCGTCCGCGCCCCGGCGCCACGGCCGGCCGTCGCCGAGCCGACCGGGATCGCGCGCACGCTGCCGCCCACGCTGCTGCAGCGCAAGCTCGACGCGCGAGAGTTCGTCGTCACGGTGGAGCTCGACCCGCCGCGCGGCCACACCGTCGACAAGCTCGTGCAAGGGGCCAAGCTGCTGAAGGAGAAAGGCGTCGAGATCGTCGACATCAACGACGGCTCGCTCGGCCGCGTACGGATGTCGGTGCTCGCCACGGCGCTGCTGATCCGCGATCACACCGGACTCGACGTCAACATGCACTTCACGTGTCGCGACCGGAATCTCATGGGGATCCAGGCGGACCTGCTCGGCGCGCACGCGCTCGACATCCGCAACATCCTCGCGATGACCGGCGATCCGCCGCGGACTGGCGACTACGCCAACGCCACGGCCGTGTTCGACGTCGACGGCGTCGGCCTGATCGGCATCTTGAAGAACATGAACGAGGGCCGCGACGCGACCGGCAGCTCCATCGGCGACCCCACGGCCTTCTGCGTCGGCGCCGCGCTGAACCCGGCCGCCGAGGATCCCGAGCGCGAGATCGAGCGCATGCATCGCAAGATCGAGGGCGGCGCGCGCTGGCTGCAGACCCAGCCCGTCTACGACCTCGACGCGCTGGAGGCGTTCCTGGCGCGCGCCGGGCGCATTCCCGTGCCGGTGCTCGTGGGGATTCTGCCGTTGCATTCGTTCCGGCACGCGGAGTTCCTGCACAACGAGGTGCCCGGCATCACCGTGCCCGCGGCGGCGCGTGCGCGGCTGCGCGATGCCGGCGACGGAGCGCTGCGCGCCGGCATTGCCATGGCCCAGGCACTCGTCGCCGACGTGCGCCGCCGTCACGCCGGCGCCTATCTCATGCCCTCGTTCGGACGCTTCGAGGTGGTCGCGGAGGTCCTCGATGCCCTTCACTGAGCTCGGCGTACGCGAGGCGGCCGCGGCCATTCGCGGCGGGCAGGTGACGTCGGCGGCGCTGGTGGACGCCTGCTTGGACCGCATCCGCGCCGTCGATCCCGTCCTCAAGGCGTGGATCCACGTCGACGAGGCGGGCGCGCGCGCGGCGGCCCGCGCTGCCGACGCCGCGGTGCGCCCCGGCGCCACGCTGGGCGCATTGCACGGCGTGCCGATCGGCGTGAAGGACATCATCGACGTCGCCGAGATGCCGACGACGGCGGGCGCGCGAGCCTTCGCGCACACGCGCCCGAGCCGTGACGCGACGTGCGTCGCTCGGCTGCGCGCGGCCGGCGCGATCGTCCTGGGCAAGACGCACACGACGCAGTTCGCGTATCGCGATCCCGCGCCGACGACCAACGCGTGGAACCCCGCGCATACGCCCGGCGGCTCATCGTCGGGCTCCGCGGCGGCGGTGGCGGCGCGCGAGGTGCCCGTGGCGCTCGGCTCGCAGACCGTCGGCTCCATCCTGCGGCCGGCGGCCTACAACGGCGTCGTCGGTCTCAAGGGCACGAACGGGCTGGTGCCGCTCGACGGCGTCGTGCCGCTCGGATACTCGCTGGACCACATCGGCCCGCTCGCGCGCTCGGTGGAGGACGCCGCGCTCGTGCTCGGCGTCATGGCCGGGCGCACGCTGACCCCGGAGGCGGTCGAGGCGCCGCGGCTGGCGATCGCGCGCGAGCTGTTCGCGCGCGCGGAGCCCGAGCTCCGCAAGCATCTGGAGGCGATTGTCGAGCGGCTCGCGAAGGCGGGAGCTCGCGTCGAGGACGTGCGCATGCCACCGTCGTTCGCCGAGCTCGCCGACGCCGCGCTCTCGATTCTCGAGATCGAGGCCGCGACCTATCACGCGCCCGCGTTCGCCAAGCACGCCGCCGACTACGGCCGCGGCACGGCCGAGATGGTCGCACGCGGCCTGAAGCGTCCTGGGACCGAGTACGTGGCTGCCAGTCGCACGCGCGCGCGGGTGGGCAACGACGTGGCGCCGCTGCTGGCGCAGCACGACGCGCTGCTGTCGCCCACGGCGCCCGCGCCGGCACCAGCGGGCCTCGAGTGGACCGGGGACGCATCGCTGTGCCAACCATGGTCGACGCTCGGCGCGCCGTCGATCTCGTTGCCGACGGGACTGTCGACGGCAGGGCTGCCGTTCGCGCTGCAGCTCGTTCAGGCGCCTACTGCGGATACGCGGCTACTCGGCGCCGCACTCTGGTGCGAGCGGGTGCTCGACCCGGCGCCAGCACCGCCGCGCCCAACATGATCAGTAGCTTGAGAGCGATAAGGTAATGCTGGACCTCAAGATCGAGGGCGCGACGGTCATCGACGGGACGGGCAAGTCCGGCTCGCGCGCGGACGTCGGTGTCACCGGTGAGACGATCACCGCCGTCGGCGATCTCAGCCGCGAGCGTGCCAGCACCACGCTCAACGCCACTGGCAAGGTCCTCACGCCCGGCTTCATCGACATGCACTCGCACTCCGACTGGCGGCTCTGGGCCAATCGCCGCGCCGAATCGAAGATCCGTCAGGGCGTGACCACGGAGGTCGTCGGCAACTGCGGGTTTTCGCCCGCGCCGGTGTCGCCGGAGTTTCGCGAGGACCTGCGCGGCTTCGCCCTCTATGTCCCCAAAGGAATGACGTTCGAGTGGCCGAGCTTCGGAGACTACTTGAGCGCGTTCGATACTGAGGGCACGGCGCTCAACGTCGTTCATCTGGTAGGCCACGGCACACTGCGGATCGCCGCCATGGGCTTCGCGCGCCGCGCGCCCACGGCGAGCGAGCTGACACGCATGCAGCGGCTGATGGCGGCGGCGATGGAGGACGGTGCGTGGGGGCTGTCGACGGGGCTCATCTACGCGCCCGGGTCCTACGCGGAGACCGACGAGATCGTCGCGATTGCGCGCGTGGCGGCACGACAGCGCGGCTTCTATGCCAGCCACATCCGCGGCGAGGGGGCCACGCTGCTCGCCGCGGTCACCGAGGCTATTCGCGTCGGCCGCGAAGGCGAGCTGCCGGTCCAGATCAGTCACGTGAAGGCCGCCGGGCGGCCGAACTGGGGCAACGTCCCGCGCGCGCTGGCGCTGATCGACGCCGCCCGCGACGAGGGCCTCGACGTCCGCGCCGACGTCTATCCGTACACGGCGTCGAGCACGACGCTGCGCACGCTGCTGCCCGACTGGGCGCTCGAGGGCGGCATCGACGCGATGCTCAAGCGCCTCACCGATCCGGCCGAGCGCGCGCGCGTGCATGCCGCCGTGGCGTCGCCGCCAGCGGAGAGCATCGTGAGCCGTGTCGGCTGGGAGAACGTGATGATCTCCTACTGCGCCAAGCGTAAGGACGCGGAGGGCAAGCGCCTGTCGCAGATCGCCGCCGCCCGCGGCATCGATCCCATCGACGCGGCCATCGATCTGATCGTCGACGAGTCGGGCAAGGCGTACATGATCCTCTTCCAGCTGGACGAGGCCGATCTGCGCGCGGCGCTCGTGCACCCGCACGTGATGATCGGCTCCGACGGCAGCTCGCTGGCGCCGTACGGTCCGCTCGGCGAGGGCAAGCCGCACCCGCGCTCATACGGCACGTTTCCGCGCGTGCTCGGCGAGTACGCGCGCGAGCAGCGCACGCTGCCGCTGGCGAGCGCCGTGCACAAGATGACGGGCCTGCCCGCCGCGCGGCTGGGGCTGCGCGACCGCGGCATCCTGCGCGCCGGCGCGCGCGCCGACCTCGTCGTCTTCGACGCCCGGCGCGTGACCGACCGCGCGACGTACGAGGATCCGCATCGCTACCCCGACGGCATCGAGCACGTCGTCGTGAACGGCCGCTTCGTCGTGAAACACGGCGAGCACACCGGTAGCCTTCCGGGGAAAGTCCTCACGCCGCCATGACCCGAAGCGCTGTCGCGGCCGTCGTCGGCTCGCTCGCGGACGCCGCGCGCCTCGAGCACGGGCTGGCGCGTGTGCTGCGCCGACTCGTCGCGCTCACAGGCGCCACGGGCGGCGTCCTGGAATTCACCCCCGGGCGGGCGGCGCCGATCGTCGTCACCGCGGGACCGCGCCGCGCGGTGGCGCGGCTGCGCGACGCCGGCGACGAGCCGCGCGACGCCGCCCCGATGCCGCATCACGCGCTTCGCGTGCGGCTCGGCACGGCCCAGCAC
>JBKOZH010000100.1:0-21546 GCA_046725765.1 Candidatus Methylomirabilota bacterium
GAACGCGCCGCGGAGGCTGCAATGAACCCTCACACTCGACTGTTCGTCGCGGTCGCGATGCTCGTCCTTGCGCTGTTCCCCTCGATGGAGTCGCTCCGCGCGGGGAACTCATCGAACGTTCAGGTCTCGCACAAGGTACGAAAGCACGTCGCGAGTGAGGGGCGCGCGCGCGTCCTGGTCCAGCTGCGGCTGCCCGGTCACGGCCATATTCCCGAAGGGCGGCTCACGCATGGCGCCGTCTCGTTGCAGCGCTCGGACATCGCCAAGACGAGCGGTCGGCTGCTGGCGCTCCTGAAGAAGCACAACTATCGCGTCGTCCACCGCTACCACTACGTCCCGCTGATCGCGCTCGAGGTCGACGCCGGCGCGCTCGCCGAGCTTGAAGGCACGCCGCTCTGGGTAGACCGTGTGTTCGAGGACGCGATCAAGCAGCCGATCCTCATGGACAGCGTCCCGATCATCGGTGCGGACGCCGCGTGGGGACGCGGCTTCGACGGCACGGGCACGACGGTGGCGGTGCTGGACACGGGTGTCGACTCCACGCACCCATTTCTCCAGTCCAAGGTGGTCGAGGAGGCGTGCTATTCGAGCACGCTCGCGGGCCACAGCACGACGTTCTGTCCGAACGGCGCCGAAGAACAGGTCGGGCCGGGCTCGGGCGTGCCGTGTTCGCTCGACGCGCAAGGCTGCTTCCACGGCACCCACGTCGCGGGCATCGCGGCCGGCAACGGGGCGACCGGCGGCGTCCCGTTCTCGGGCGTCGCGCCCGGCGCGCAGATCATGGCCGTGCAGGTCTTTTCGAAGTTCACGTCGTTCGCCGACTGCGGCTTCTTCAATACGCCATGTGTCGGCGCCTTTACCTCGGACCTCATCGCGGGTCTCGAGCGGGTGTACGAGCTTCGCGCGGCGCACAACATCGCCGCCGTCAACCTCAGCCTCGGCGCCGGCGCGTTCACTGCGGCGTGCGACAGCGAGCCCGAGAAGTTCATCATCGACAACCTGCGTTCCGCCGGTGTCGCCACCGTGGTGGCGTCGGGCAACGAGGGCGTGGCGAACGGCCTGGCGTCCCCGGCGTGTATCTCGTCCGCGGTCAGCGTCGGCTCCACCGGGAAGGACGACGAAGTGTCGTTCTTTTCGAACGTCGCGCCGTTCCTGTCGCTGTTCGCACCGGGCGACTCGATCCTGTCCTCGGTCACCGGCGGCGGATACGCCATGCTGAGCGGCACGTCGATGGCGGCGCCGCACGTGGCGGGCGCGTGGGCGGTGGTGAAGCAGGCGGCGCCGAACGTGACGGTCAGTCAGACGCTCGCCGCGATGCAGTCCACCGGCGTTGCCATCACCGACATTCGGACGGGCGTGCCGGTCACGCGGCCGCGCATTCAGCTCGACGCGGCGCTGAACGAGCTCGTGCCGCCGACGGTGACCGTCACCGCGGTCACGCCGAACAGCGGTAAGGTCGGCTTCACGGTGCCGGTGACGATCGACGGCACCGGGTTCGTGCCCGGCGCCACGGTCGGCGCGGGCGCCGGTATTACCGTGAGCAACGTCGCGTACGTCTCGCCGACGCAGCTGACGGCGAACTTCGCCATCGCCAACAACGCCGCGCTCGGGACGCGCAGTGTCCGCGTGACGCTGCCCGCGGGCGACATGGCGACGCTCGCCAACGCCTTCACCGTGAAGCCGGCGGTCACGCTGAGCCTCGTCTACAACGGCAAGCTGCGGGACCGGGTGGGTCAGAACGATAACGCTCGCGTCGCCGACGGCGCGGCCGACGGCACGCTCACGATGACGCTGAGCGCGACCGGCGGGCGCACGATCACGGCGCTGCGGCTGCAGAACGGAATCGGCGGTGTCTGGGACACCACGTCGCCGAACGCGGCGTGGCTGCTCGGTGTGGCGACGTCGCTCGATAGCGGCCTGCTCAACGACGTCGCGACGATGGCGGTAACCACAAACGTGGCCGACAACGGCAGCCTCGTGCTGTTCGGGTCGGACTACGGCAGCAACATCGGCTTCAGCTCGGGCCAGCCGCTGACGGTGACCGCCACGCTGTCCGACGGGACGTCGGTCCAGGCGACGACGACCGTCACCGGCACCACGCCGAACGTGAACGCCGTGTCGCCGAACAACGGCAACTCGGGCTCGACGGTGTCGGTCAGCATCGACGGCAGCTCGTTCCAGGCCGGCGCGACGGTCAACGTCGGTGCCGGTATCTCCGTGAGCAACGTGGCCTTCGTGTCCTCGACGCGCTTGACGGCGACCTTCACGATCGCCAGCGACGCAGCGGCGGGGCCGCGCGACGTCACAGTGAGCAACCCTGGCGGTGCCGGCGGCACGCTCACGCGGGGCTTCACGGTGACCACCCCGCAGACGGTCACGATGACGCTGGTCTATAACGGCCGGCTGCGCGATCGGGTCGGCCAGGGTGATGCGGCCCGGGCCGGCGACGGCGCGCCCGACGGGACGCTGACGCTCGCCCTCAACGCGCCCGGCGGTCGCACGATCACCGCGATGCAGCTCTCCAACGGCATCGGCGGCACATGGGATACGACGTCGCCGAATGCCGCCTGGCTCCTGGGCGTGGCGACCTCCCTCGACGGGTCGCTGCTCAACAACGCGAGCACGATGGCCCTGAACACAATGGTCGCCGACGGCGGCATGCTGCGTCTGTTCGCCTCGGACTACAACGGCGGACAGGGATTCAACGCGGGCCTGACGCTGACGGTGACGGTGACGTTCTCGGACGGAACGACGGCCCAGGCGATGACCACGACCAGTGCGGGCGTCACGGTCAGCACGGTGTCGCCGAACCAGGGCGCCTTGAACGCGAACGTTCCGGTGACGATCAACGGCAGCGGTTTCGTCAACGGCGCGACGGTGAGCGCCGGCTCCGGCATCACGGTCAGCGCGATCACCTTCGTGTCGCCGACCCAACTGACGGCGACCTTCGCGATCGACAGCGCCGCCACGCTGGGCCCGCGTGAAGTGGTCGTCACGAATCCCAACGGCAACGGCGGTTCGCTCCCCAACGGATTCACCGTGACCGTGCCGGTCACGCTGAGCCTGGTCTACAACGGCAAGCTCCGCGACCGGGTCGGCGCGGATGACACCACGCTCCGTGCCGATGGTGCGGCGGACGCAACGCTGACGCTGAACGGCGCCGGCGGGCGCACGGTGACGGCGCTGCAGCTCTCCAACGGCATCGGCGGTACGTGGGACACGACGGCGCCCAACATCGCGTGGGTGCTCGGCGTAGCCTCCTCGCTCGACGGCGCGCTGTTGAACGCGCCTTCGTCGACGGCCGTGAACACCTTCGTGGCCGATGGCGGCACCCTGACGCTGTTCGCGTCGGACTACGGCCCAGGCCAGGGATTCGCGCTGGGCAGAACGCTGACGCTGACCGCGACCTTCTCCGACGGCACGTCTGCGCAGGCGACGACCACCGTGACGACGGCCGGCCTGACGCTCAATTCCGTCACCCCGAGCGCGGGGACGCGAGGCAGCACGGTGGCGGTGACGCTCGATGGTAGCGGGTTCCTGAACGGCGCCGGTGTGAGCGCGGGCGCCGGGATCATTGTGAGCAACGTGACGTTCGTCTCGTCGACGCGACTCACGGCCTCGTTCGCGATTGACAGCGGCGCCGCGGCCGGGCCGCGGGACGTGACGGTAACGAACCCCGGCAACGTCGGTGCGACGCTCACGAATGGATTCACCGTCAACACCCCGGTCTCGCTGACGCTCACGTACAACGGGCGGCTGCGCGACCGCGTGACCGGCGACGACCGCGGGCTCGGGGGCGACGGCGCTGCCGACGCGACGATGACGCTGTCGTTCAGCGGCGGCACGCGCACCGTGACCGCGCTGCAGCTCTCGAACGGCGCGGGCGGTACGTGGGATACGACGGCGCCGAACGCGGCGTGGGTCCTGGGGGTGGCGTCATCGCTCGATGGCGGACTGCTCAATAACGCCACGACGACGGCGGTGAACACGCCCCTTGCGGACGGCGAATCGCTCACGCTATTCGCCTCGGATTTCGGCGGCGGTGCCGGCTTCGCGGCCGGCAGGACGCTGACGGTGACGGCGACGTTCTCGGACGGGTCGTCGGCTCAGGCGGTGACCGTGACCAGCGCCGCTCCGACAGTGAGCTCGATCACCCCGAATCAGGGGACGATGGGCTCGACGGTTTCCGTGACCATCGACGGCAGCGGGTTCGTCAGCGGCGCGACGGTGAGCGCCGGCGCGGGTATTACCGTGAGCAACGTCACGTTCGTCTCCTCGACACGGCTGACCGCGTCGTTCGCGATCGCCGGGCCCTCGGCGATGGGCCCGCGGGACGTGGTGGTGGTCAACCCGAATAACGTCGGCGGCGCTCTGGCGAAAGGCTTCACCGTCAACACGCCGGTGGTCGTGACGCTCGTGTACAACGGCAGGACACAGCGCGACCGGGTGGGCGGCGGTGATACCGCGAACACGCCCGATGGCGCGAACGACGCCGAGATCACGCTCACGCTGAGTGCAGGCGGCGGGCGGACCGTCACGTCCGTGCAGCTCTCGAACGGCGTCGGCGGGGTCTGGGACACGACGGCGCCCAACGCGTCGTGGCTGCTGGGCGTGGCGACCGGGCCGACGGCGCCGCTGTTGAACAATCCCACGAATATGTCGGTGAACACGTTCGTGGCCGATGGCGGCAGCCTGACGCTGTTCGCGTCGGACTACGGCGGCGGCCAGGGCTTCCAGCCGGGCCGGACGCTGACCGTGACGACGACCTTCTCCGACGGCACGTCGAAGGTCGCGACGGTCGTCACGCAGTAGCGCAGATCAGCGGTACGCGCAGGGCGGCACCGGCGTGCGATACGGTGCCTGCGTCAGGTGTCCGCCCGGCGCGAACAGCCGCAGCTGCTCGGCGGGCGGCGTGGGCGCCAGCCGGCGCCCACGCAGCGTCAGGTAATAGCCAGCGCGCACCACGTCGACACCGGCGGCGCGCAGATCTTCTCGGCCGCGAAGCGCCGTCGTTCGTCGTGACTCCACGAGCCTCCTCGCCGTTGCCGGCCCGACGCCTGGCACGCGCAGCAACGCCTCGTACGGCGCCCGCGTGACCTCCAGCGGGAAGAACGCGGCCTGGGCGCGGGCCCACGCCGTCTTGGGATCGTGCACGAGATCCAGATTGCCTTCGCGGTCGAACGTCAGCTCCTGCAGCCCGAAGCCGTATTGACGCAGCAGGTGCTCGGCCTGGTAGAGCCTCAGCTCGCGTGCGGCCGGCGTGGCCGGCAGGCTTTCGAGTGGCGTCCCTGCCACCGGCTGAAACGCGCTGAAGTGCGCGTGGTGCAGCAGCCGCCTGCGCTCGAGACGGTCGACGACGCTCAGGATCTCGCGATCGCGCTCACCGGCGGCGCCGACCACGAATTGCGTGGTCGCACCGGCTGCCGGCAGCGCGCCGGGCACGCCGCGACGCGCGGCGAGCAGGCGGCCGGCCTGCTCGAGCTTCGGCAATAGATCGCTCGTGAAATGCTTGTCGCCGGTGAGGCGATGGACATACGCGTCGCTCGGCGCTTCGAGATTGACGGAGATACGGTTCGCCAGGCGTGCGGCTTCGTCGACCTGCGCCGGCTCGGCACCGGGCAGCAGCTTGACGTGGATGTAGCCGGCGAAGCCCTCGCGCCGGCGTAGCAGATCGAGCGTCGCCAGCATCCGATCCGTGGCGCGCGCCGGCCGGCCGGGAACGCCGGACGTCAGGAACAGGCCCGACGCGAGACCTCTGCGATGGACATCCATGAAGGTCCGTGCGGTCTCGTCGGGCGAGATCGAGACCCGCGGGACGTTGCCGCCGCGAAACGTCGGACAGTAGCCGCAGGACAACGAACATGCGTTGGTCTGCATGACGCGCATGAGGTTGGTACAGCCGCCTCCCGGCAGGCGCACAGCGGCGATTCCGACGGAGGCGAGGGGGTGCTTGCCCACGGGCGAGGGCCGCCGCAGCTGCGGCACGCCTTCGCGGTCGGCAAGGGCGGAGTCGGCCAGGAGCTCCATGCGGCGGCGGAGGTCCATGCCGCATAGATACCAAACAAAAGACGAGTAGTCTAGCTTCGGTCCAGGAAGCCCTCCGTCATGGCGTTGACCTCCGGCATACCGGTCCTGGCGATGGCGTTGATTCGGGCCTTCATCTCAGACAGCGGCCGGAATGGTTTAGCGAGGAGTAGTTGCGCGTAGTCTCTCGAGTGTTTCATGAGGTCGTTGCCGGGCACGACGCGATGCACGAGTCCGAGCGCGCGCGCTTCTTCGGCGCCATAACGCCGGCACTCGAGAATGATCTCCTTCGCGCGCGCGGGACCGACGAGCCGCACGAAGCGCGTGGTGGATGCGACGCCGAGCGGGACACCGAGGTCGACTTCGGGAATCCAGAACTGGGCGTCCGCAGCCGCGATCCGAAAATCGCAGGCCAGCGTCAGGCCCCAGCCGCCGCCGACCGCGTGGCCGTTGATAGCACAGATCGTGATCTGCTCGAGCCCCTCGAGCACTGTGTTGGCGCGCTCGAACAGCCGCCTGAACTGTGAGCGGCGCGTCGCCATCGCGTGGCGCCGCTCTTCGGGCGACATCGAGCTCTTCAGCCCGGCATCGGCGCCGGCGGAGAAGACGGGCGGCGCCCCGGTGACGATCACGACGCGGACAGCGGCGTCGTCGCGCAGCTCGTTCACGACACGGCCCAGGTCGCTCAGCATGGCGTCGCTGAGCGCGTTGCGTCGCTCGGGGCGGTTCAGCGTGACGGTGGCGAGGGCGCCTTCGCGGTCGAGGCGGACATTGTCGGTCATGGGCGAAGGGATATCATAGGAGCCCCGATGAGCGAGCAGATCGTTTGGCGGCCCACACCGGAGTACGTCGAGCGCGCGAAGATCACCCGACTCATGCGGCGCCTCGGCGTGGGGACGCTCGAGGAGCTCCAGCGTCGCTCCGTGGCTGAGCCCGAGTGGTACTGGCGCGGTGTTCTCGAGGATCTCGGCATTCGGTTCAGCACGCCGTTCACCCGCGTGCTCGACGATTCACGCGGACCCGCGTGGCCGCGGTGGTTCGTGGACGGGCGGCTGAACTTCGCCGACAACTGTCTCGATCGCCACGTCGACGCCGGCCGGGGCGGCAAGCCGGCGCTCGTGTGGGAGGGCGATGACGGCACGAGCCGCACGCTGACGTACAACGAGATCCTCGCCGAGGTGAATCGTCTCGCCAACGCGCTCACCGCGCTCGGCGTGCGCGCCGGCGATCGCGTCGGCGTCTTCCTGCCGATGTCGCCGGAAGCGGCCATCGCCACGCTGGCCATCGTCCGCATCGGCGCGATCTACACGCCGTGCTTTTCGGGCTTCGGCGCCCACGCCGTCGCGTCGCGTCTTGCCGATTGCGAAGCGAAGGTGCTGATCACCGCGGACGGCTTTTACCGGCGCGGACAGGTCGTGCAGATGAAGGAGACCGCCGACGAAGCCGTCGCGGCGTCGCCGAGCGTCACACGCGTGGTCGTCTACCGACGGCTCGGCCGCGACGTGCCGTGGCGCGCCGGCCGCGACGTGTGGTGGCACGAGGCGACGGCGGGCGCGGCTGACGTCTGCGCGCCGCTGGCTGTCGACGCCGATTATCCGTGCCTCATCATCTACACGTCCGGGACGACCGGAAAGCCGAAGGGCGCGGTGCTCACGCACGGCGGGTTCCTCGTCAAGGCCGCGCACGACTTCGCGTACTGCCACGACGTCGGCGAGAGCGATCGGCTGTTCTGGCTGACCGATCTCGGCTGGCTGATGGGGCCGATGCTGATCACCGCCGCGCTCTCGCAGGGCGCCACGGCGGTGTTGTTCGAGGGCGTGCCGGATTATCCGAAGCCCGATCGTCTGTGGGCGCTCGTCGAGCGGCATCGCGTCACCGTCATGGGACTCTCGCCGACCGCGGTGCGCGCGCTGATGCCCCACGGCCCCGAGCACGTTCACGCCCACGACCTTTCGTCGCTCCGCATGCTCGGCTCCACGGGGGAGCCCTGGAATCCCGAGCCGTACCGATGGCTCTTCGAGAACGCCGGCAAAACGCGCGTTCCGATCAGCAACTATACCGGCGGCACCGAGATCTCCGGCGGCATCCTCGGCTGCTTTCCGATCGCGCCGATCAAGCCGTGCTCGTTCACCGGACCCATTCCCGGCATGGCGGCCGAGGTGTACGACGAGACGGGCCGTCCGGTGCGCGGCGCCGTCGGAGAGCTCGTCGTGACAAAGCCGTGGCCGGGAATGACCGCGGGCTTCTGGCGGGATCCCGCGCGCTATGAGGAGACGTACTGGTCACGCTGGAAGGACGTCTGGGTCCACGGCGACTGGGCGACCATCGACGCCGACGGCTTCTGGTACGTGCAGGGCCGCTCCGACGACACCCTGAAGATCGCCGGCAAGCGGCTGGGACCCGCCGAGGTCGAATCCGTCCTGGTCGGCCATCCCTCGGTCGCCGAGTCGGGCGTCATCGGCGTCCCGCACGAGGTGAAGGGCGAAGCCATCGTGTGCTTCGTCGTGCTGCGCCCGGGACACGAGCCCGCCGAGCCGCTGCGGCGTGAGCTCTCCGAGCGCGTCGCGGCCTCGATGGGCAAGGCGCTGAAGCCGGAGAAAATCCTGTTCACGCGCGATCTGCCGAAGACGCGCAGCGCGAAGATCATGCGCCGCGTGATCCGGGCAACCTATCTGGGCAAGGAGCCGGGCGACCTCTCGTCGCTGGAGAATCCCGCCGCCGTGCAGGCGGTGGCCGACGCGCGCTAACGCTCAGCGGTTCACGCTGACGCGGACGGGGACCGGCTCGAGGTCGTCCTCGTCGAACATCAGCGTCGTGGCGCGTATCGAGAAGAGCGCGAGCAGCGCCGCGCCGAGGGTTGCGCGGGTCCAGCGCGCTCGGAAGAATTTGATCGTCATGAACGCGGTGACGGCGATCGCGACGAGGATCTGGATCGTCGTGGCCGCGCTCGACCAGTGCTGCTGCAGCGCCGCGAGATGCCGCCCGGCGAGGTAGCCGACCACGACGTAGGCCGCCGCCCAGAGCGCGCAGCCGGGCACGTTGCAGAGCACGAAGCGGCCGTAAGGCAAGCGACGCGCGCCGGCGAGCGGCGCCACCACGAGCCGCGCGCCGATGACGAACCGCCCGAACATGAGCATCGGGAGTCCGGGCTTCCAGGCGCCACGGAAGCCCACGCGCGCGATGACGCGGTCGCCGCCGAAGCGGCCCATCCAGTAGCTGATCGAGTCGGCGAGAATCGCGCCGGCCGTGGCGACCGAGATCGCCCACAGCGGATCCAGCCGACCTTGTACGGCGAGCCCACCGATTGTAAGGAGCAAGAGCTCACCCGGAATCGGCAGCGCCGCGCAGTCGAGCGCGATCGCGAAGAACACGACGACGTAGCCGTGCGCCAGCACCAGGTTCGCCAGGAAGTCGAAGCTCATGCCCCTTGGTGAGAGCAAGGGGAGTACCACGGCATAATGGCTGAAATATTACATACTTATGGGCTGATTCGTGTGGCTTCGGATGATCCAGTGATCAGGAACTGATCGGCTGCCGGTCAGCCCTTCACGGCGCCGGCGGTGAGCCCGGACACGTAGTAGTCCAGGAACCAGACGTAGATGACCACGATCGGCAGGCTCGCCACCACGGCCCCGGCCATGAGCGAGCCCCAATAGTAGATGTCGCCGCGAATGAGGTCCGCGGTCACGCCAACGACCGCGGTCTTGTTCGCCGTCTGCGACACGAACGTCAGCGCGTAGATGTACTCGTTCCAGCACAGGGTGAAGCCGAAGAGGGCGGCGCACACGATGCCTGGAACGGCCATCGGCAGGACGATCCGCCCGAGCGTTTGCATGCGGGTCGCGCCGTCCACGAGCGCACACTCCTCTATCTCTCGCGGCACGGTGCGGAAATAGCCCATGAGGAGCCACGTCGAGAAGGGCACCAGGAACGTCGGGTAGGTCACGACAAGGGCCCACACCGAGTCCGACAATCCGAGCCAGTTCACGACCTGGGACAACGGCAGGAAGAGTAGCGTGGGCGGCACCAGGTATGTGATGAACACGGCGGTGCCGAATGAGGCGACGCCGCGGTAGCGCAGTCGCGCCAGGCTGTAGCCCGCGAGGATCGCGATCACGAGCGAGATCGACATGGCGATCACGCTGATCATCAGGCTGTTCTTCATCCACGTCACAAAGTCGGTCTTCTGGAACAGGAACGTGTAATGGTCCGTGATGACACCCGTCTGGACCCAGAACGGAATGGCCTTTAGATTGTAAAGCTCGGCATTCCGCTTGAACGACGTGACGAACATGAAATAGAAGGGGAACAGCGCGAAAAAGACGAAGGGCGCCAAGTTCGCGTACGTGGACACCGCCCGCCACCGCGCCGCGCCTTTTGCCGCCATGCTCACTCCTTGCGGATGTAGCGGAGCTGAAGGAACACGACCAGCGCCAGCATGGGGAACAGGAACAGCGAGATCGCCGCGCCCTGGCCGAGGTTGCCCCCCTGAAGCCCGATCTGGTACGCGTACGTCGCGAAGAGGTGCGTGGTGTTGGTGGGGCCGCCTCGCGTGAGGATCTGAACGATGTTGAAGTCGCTGAACGTGAAGATGGTCGAGAAGAGCACGACGACGGCGAGCACCGGCTTGAGCAATGGCAGGGTCACGTGCCAGAAGCGCTGGCGGCTCGAGGCGCCGTCGACCTCCGCCGCCTCATAGAACTCCTTGGGAATGGACATCAACCCCGCCAGCACGGTGATGGCGAAGAAGGGGAGCCCGCGCCAGACGTTGACAGCGATCACCGCCGCCATGGCGTAGGTCGTCTGCCCGAGCCAGTTCGGACCCGGCGCCGAGATGATTCCGAGCCGGATGCCCGTCCAGTTCACGACGCTGTAGAG
The DNA here is from genome assembly GCA_046725765.1 of Candidatus Methylomirabilota bacterium. GTDB lineage: Bacteria > Methylomirabilota > Methylomirabilia > Rokubacteriales > CSP1-6 > AR12. The sequence continues at coordinate 10,903 of JBKOZH010000100.1, forward strand.
CGAGTCGAACATCCACCACCAGCCCAGCGTGGACAGCGCGGTGGGGATGACCCACGGCAGGAGCACCGCCCCACGGAGGAGCCGCTTGAAGCGGATGTCGCGCGCGAGCAGCACGGCGAGCCACACGCCGAGCACGGTCTTGAGCGTCAGCGCGATGCCCGTGAAGACGAACGAGTTCTGCACGGTCTGGCGGAACACGTCGCTGTCGAGGATGGCTCGGAAGTTGGCGAGCCCGACGAAGGCGCCCGGCGAACCTACCCAGTAGTCGGACAGGCTGAAGTAGATCGCCATCCCGAACGGGTAGGCGACGAGGCAACTGAGCAGCGTGAGGGCGGGCAGGATGAGCCCGTAGCCAAACACATGCTCCTGCTCCCACCATGCGGAGAGCCGCGCGAGGCGGCCGGAAGGCGTTATCCCGACCGCCTCGAACGCCCGTTGGCCGATGGCCATGCTAGCTGGCGGCCTTGAGCTGTCCCTTGACGGCCTGCGAGACTTGGTCCTGCGCCCACTCCATAGCGCGCTTGGTGGGCATGCCGTTCACAGCCTTGGCGACCATGTCCGGCATGATGTAGTTCGCGTCGATCCGTCCAACCGCGTCGTTGGGCTTGGCCGGCCAGCCGCGCGGGTGGCCGTACTGTGCCTCACCAGGCAGCATGGCGAACTTCGGATTGCGCGCCCATATCGGATGGTCGGCCAGGTTCTTCAGCGGCGGGTGATTGAAAGCATTGGAGGCCACGATCCACGCGTAGAAGTTCTCCTTGTGGAACAGAAACTGGATGAATTCCTTGGCGAGCTCCACGTTCTTGGAGAACTTCCAGATGCCCAGCCCGAGGATCGGCGGCGCCGAGTGGATTCCGGCGGGGCCCGCGGGGCTGGTGTGGTGGTTGATGTCGTCCGCGATCGGCATCTTCTCCTTGAGCGCGGCGTTATACGGGCTGACCGGATTGTGGATCCACGAGCCCTTGCCGGAGAGAATGAAGCGATTGTTGGAGGCGTCGTCCCAGGACAGGACTTCTGGCTCCATCGCGTCCTTGAAGAGCTCCTTGTACCACTCGATCACCTGCGCGGTCTTATCGGAGTTGATGGCGACCGTCTTGCCGTCGGCCTCCAGCACCTTGGCGCCGTACGACCACATGAGGGTCCACATCGTCGTGTTGGCGTCGCCGCAGTGGCTGATGGGGATACCCACGGGGTTGCCCTGCTTCTTGAGGACCTTGCCCTGCTTGAGGAGCTCGTCCCACGTCTTGGGCGTCTCGAAGCCGGCCTTCTTGTAGTGCGCCATGTTGTAGGTGGCGGGGAACGAGATCCAGAACCACGGCACGGAGCGCCAGCCTGAGGCCGTCCTTGACGACTCGGCCGCGAACGGATACCAGCCGCCATACTGTTTGCCGAGCCTGTCGACCACGTCGCCGACGTCCGCGAGCTGGTTCTCGTACACGAACGGCACGGCATCGTGCGTGCGGATCATGTCGTGGCCCGACTGCGACTGGGCCTCGGCGGCGAACTTCGCGTTCAGTTGGAGATGCGCGATGGTGTCCACGCGGACCGTTGCGCCCGCTTGCTTGCCGAAGGCCTCCGCTTGCTTGCGCAGCTCCTCGTCGGCCGCGGGAACGAAGTGGTTCCAGGAGAGGAACGTCAGCTCACGCTTCTGGGCGAATGCGGGGGCGCGACTGAGCGCGAGCCAGGACGCCAGGCCGGTGGAGGTGGCAGCGGAGGTCTTGAGGAATTGACGACGGGTCGCTGTCTTCATGGGCACACTCCTCGACGGCCGTGATGGCACGTGTGGCGAACCGTGGCGGACTAAGTAGCACCGGGCTCCGGTCAAGTCAAACGCACAGGTGTATACTCGGGCCTGGCGTCGTGGGGGGAGGATTCCTGAGAACCGGGTGCGGCCCGGGACCCCTCGAACCTGATCCCGGTAATGCGGGCGAAGGGAACACGGCGCGAACAGACGCGGCCGCACCCTCGAAAGGGGCGGCCGTTTTCGTTTTGCGATGAAGATCATGGTCAACGGTCGGGAGATGGACGTCGCCGACGGGCTCAGCGTCGATGCGCTGCTGGCTCAGCTGGCCGTGCGGCGTGAGTACACCGCGGTCGCGGTCAACCGCGAGATCACGCCGAAGGCGTCGTATGCGTCGGTGGCGCTGCGCGAAGGCGATCGGGTGGAGATCGTTCGGCCTATGGGGGGCGGTTGAGATGCACGACACCAATCTGGTTCTCGGCGGCAAGGACTTCACGTCGCGACTCATCGTCGGGACGGGCAAGTACGCGACGAACGACATCATGCGACAGGCGCATGAGGAATCGGGCGCCGAGATCGTGACCGTCGCCGTGCGGCGCGTGAGCCTGCCCGGCAAGGGCGAATCGATCCTTGACTTCATCGACACCAAGCGCTTCACGCTCTTGCCCAACACCGCCGGCTGCTACACCGCCGACGAGGCCGTTCGCACCGCGTATCTGGCGCGCGAGGCGGGGCTGGGTGAGATGGTGAAGCTCGAGGTCATCGGCGACGCGCGCACGCTGTTTCCGGACGTGCAGGGGCTGCTCGAGGCCACGAAGACGCTCGCGCGCGAGGGCTTCGTCGTAATGCCGTACACGAACGACGACCCGATCACCGCCAAGCGGCTCGAAGACGCGGGCGCCGCGTGCGTGATGCCGCTCGGGGCGCCGATCGGCTCGGGACTCGGCATCCGCAATCCGTACAACATCAAGATCATCCTCGAGACGGTTTCCGTCCCCGTCATCGTCGACGCCGGCGTCGGGACCGCCTCGGATGCCGCGATCGCCATGGAACTCGGCTGCGACGGCGTGCTCATGAACACGGCCATCGCCGGCGCGCAAGATCCCGTGGCGATGGCGCGTGCGATGCGTCTGGCCGTCGAGGCCGGGCGGCTGGCATACAAGGCGGGGCGAATCGGCAAGAAGCTGTACGCGACAGCGTCCTCGCCGATCGAGGGCCTGCCGGATTGGACCAGCTGAGGCTCTGCCTCGTTACCGACCGAGCCCAGACCCGCGGGCGTGACCTCGTCGGCATCGTCGGCGACTGTCTCGGCGCGGGTCTTCCCGCCGTCCAGGTGCGCGAAAAGGATCTCGGCGCCGCGGAGCTCGCGGCGCTGTGCCGCCGGCTCCGCGCACCGACGCGGGAGCGCGGTGCGCTGCTGATCGTGAACGATCGCGTCGACGTCGCCCTGGCCGTCGGCGCTGATGCCGTGCAGCGCACGGGCGCCTCGCTCGCCGTCGACGACATCCGCTCGATCACGGGGTCGCGCCTGCGCATCGGCGCGTCCGTTCACTCGCTCGACGATGCGATCGACGCCGAGGCGAAGGGGGCCGACTGGCTCGTGTTCGGTCCCGTCTACGACACACCGTCCAAGCGACGCTTCGGCGCGCCGCAGGGCCTCGACGCGCTGGCGAAGGTCACCGGACGCGTGCGTCTGCCGGTCATCGCCATCGGCGGCATGACGCCCGAGCGTGTCGGCGAGGTGAAAGCCGCCGGCGCGCGCGGGGTGGCGGCGATCGCGGCGATTCTCGACGCGCCGTCGCCGCCCGACGCCGTGCGGCGCTTTCTCGACGCGTTGACCCCGTGAAGATCACGGTCGTCGGCGGCGGCATCATCGGCTGCGCGACCGCGTACGAGCTGGCGAAGGCCGGCTGCGCCGTGACGCTCTTCGAGCGCGCCACGCCCGGTGCCGAGGCGTCGGGCGCGGCGGCGGGACTGCTGGCGCCGCTCGCTGACCGGCCGGGTTCCGCACCCGACCGCCTCGCGGTCGCGAGCTGGCGGCTGTATCCGGCGATCGTCGATGAGCTGCGTCAGCGCACGGGGATCGACGTCGAGTACGTCACGCGCGGCTCGATCTATCCGCTCTTCGACGCAGAGGATGTCCGCGAGGCGGAAGCTCGTATGGCCGGCCGCGCGATGCACGAGTTCGGCATCGAGACGTGGGACACCGGCGACGTCCGCGCGCGCGAGCCGGCGCTGGCCACGCGCGTGCGCGGCGCGATGTTCGTCGGCGCCGATCACTGGGTCAACAACCAGCGGCTCGTCGTCGCGTACGCGCAGGCCGCGCTTGCCGCGGGCGTCGTGATGCGCACGGGCACGCCGGTGAGCCGGGTCATCGTCGAGGACGGCCGGACACATGGCGTGGTCGCCGACGGCGAGCGCTGGGACGCCGACGCCGTCCTCCTTGCCACCGGCGCGTGGACGGGCGCGCTGGCGGCGTCGTTCGGCGCGCGGCTTGCCGTAGAGCCGGCGCGCGGGCAGATGGTCGCGCTCGCTCACGTGCCGCCCGTCCTCCACCACGCCGTGAACGCGCCGAACGTGTACCTCGTGCCGCGACCCTCGGGTGAGCTGCTCGTCGGAGCGACCGTCGAGCGCGTGGGCTTTCAGCGCTCGGTGACGGCCGAGGGCATCGCCGGGTTGCTGTCGACCGCGATCGCGCTCGTCCCGTCGCTCGGCTCGTTGCCGATCGCGCGCACCTGGTACGGCTTTCGGCCGTGGGCGCCCGACAGTCGTCCGGTTCTCGGCCCCTGGCCGGACGTCGACGGCCTGTGGGTGGCCACGGCGCACTTCCGCAGCGGCATCTTGCTCGCGCCGATCACGGCGCGGCTGATGACCGACTGGATGACGGCGGGCACGCCGGGACTCGACGTCGAGGACTTCGCGCCCCAGCGCTTCCTCACCCGGGATCACTCGACTTTCTAGAGCGAGGAACGGCGTTCGAGCGCCGGCTTTGCCGGCGCAATCGTTCTGGGGGAGGCATCGGAGGGGGCCGTCGCGCCGGAGGCGCGCCTGTGTGGCCCCCTCCGATGTTCATCCGGGATCACTCGACTTTCTGATATCGAGGATCGGCGGGAGCGCGCCGACCTGCGGCGCCTCCTCGATCTGGGTGATCCGGTTCATGCGCGCGACGATGTCGCGAATGCGCTCGCCGCCGTTGCGTGCACGATCGATCCACTTTGCCTCCTCGCTGTCGGGCGTGACCTTGCGCGCGATCAGCCCGAGCCCGCCGAGCACCGCCGTGAGCGGATTGTTGATCTCGTGCGCGGCGGCGCGCGCGAGCAGCGTGACCGCCCGCAGCTGGGCGGCGTCGCGCCGCGCCGCCTCGGCCGCGCGCCCCGCCACGACGTCGGCGAAGAGCCGCGCGACCAGGCCGATGCCGACGAGATCGAGGACGAAGACGTGCAGGGCGACCGGCGCGAACATCGCCGCGCCGCGCTCGCCGAGCCCGATGAACGAGGCCCACGTCACGGCGTAGACGGCGACGGCGAGCGTCAGCGAGTGCCGGAGCCCCACGCCGCCCTCCCGCCTGGCCCACCAGCGCACGGCCGCGGCGAGCGCGACGACGGCCACGATGCCGAGCGCGCCCGCGACGACACCGGGGCCGCCGAGCCAGACGCGTCGCGCGAGCGCGATGGCGGCGGCGATCGCGCCGGCCGCCGTGCCCTCCATCAGCGTGATCAGCGCGAGCGGCACCGCGCGCGCGTCGACCCAGCGGTCGTCGCCGACCTGGATGCGCGACATCATCAGGAACACGGCGAGCAGCCCGAAGCCGACGCCGTTCACGAGCGGCCGCCAGCGCGCGAGTCGCGGAGCGGCCGCGGCGTCGAACCAGCGCCACGTGTAGGAGTAGAAGACGAGGGCCAGGGCGACAGCGCCTGCTGCCTCGACGACGTGGTGGTAGTTCATGGCAGGTAGAATAGCGCCGGAAAGGAGCCCCCATGACCCGCACCGAGCTCAAAGAGCGCGTCTACGCCGCGATCGATCGTCGTGCCGAGGAGATCGTTCGCCTCGGGGAGCGCATCCGCAAGCATCCCGAGCTGGGTTTCAAGGAGACCAAGACAGCGCGGCTCGTCGAGGACACGCTCGCGACGCTCGGGCTCAAGCCTCGCACCGGACTCGCGCTGACTGGCGTGCGCGCCGACGTCGCCGGCCGCGCCGGCGACGGGCCGACGTTCGCGCTGCTCGGTGAGCTCGATGCGCTCGTCGTGGCCGGGCATCCCGAGGGCGACCCGACCACCGGCGCCGCGCACGCGTGCGGTCACAACGCTCAGGTCGCGGCGCTGCTGGGCGCGGCGATGGGGCTCACCGACGCCAACGCGCTGGACGCGCTCAGCGGCCGGCTCGTCTTCTTCGCCGTGCCCGCCGAGGAATACGGCGACATCGAGTGGCGGGTGGCGCAGGCGCGCGCCGGCAAGCTGGAATTCCTCGGGGGCAAGCCGGAGCTGCTGCGGCTCGGACACTTCGACGACGTGGATCTGTCGATGATGATCCACCTCACCCCGCGGCCCGAGGACGGCAAGACCGGCGTGCCCGTGTCGAACAACGGCTGCCTCGTGAAGACGATCCGCTACGTCGGCCGCGCTGCGCACGCGGGCGGCGCGCCGCACGTGGGGATCAACGCGCTGTACGCCGCGCACGTCGGCCTGACGGCCGTCAACGCTATTCGCGAGACGTTTCGCGACGAGGACACGATCCGCGTGCACCCGATCATCACGCACGGCGGCTCGCAGGTGAACGTCATTCCCGGCGAGGTGCGGCTCGAGACCTACGTGCGCGGCCGCACGGTGGACGCGATCCTCGACGCCCAGAAGAAGGTGGACCGCGCCTTCAAGGCGGGCGCGCTGGCGCTCGGCGCGCGCGTGGAGATCGAGACCCTGCCCGGCTACATGCCGATGACGTGCGACGCGACGATGGCGCGCCACTACGAGGCCAATGCCGCGCAGCTCGTCGGCGCCGAGCATTACCGGAAGATCGGCCATCGCACTGGCTCGACGGACATGGGCGATCTCAGCATGGTGATGCCCGTGCTGCACCCCTACGTCGGCGGCGCCATCGGCACCGGGCATGGCGCCGATTTCGCGATCTCCGATCCGGCGCTCGCGTATGTGACCAATGCCAAGGCGCTGGCCGCGATGGCCGTGGACATGTTGGCGGACGGCGCGGCGGGCGCGCGCGACGTCTTGAAGAACGCCAAGCCACCGATGACGCGCGAGCAGTACCTCGCGTTCCAGCGCGGGCTGGCGCGGCGCGAGACGTTCGAGGGGTAAGGCGTCGGCGCCGAGTGCCTGATGTACGGCAAGAGTCCCGTGGAGTTCCCGCAGCGCATCGTCTGCCTCACCGCCGAGACGACGGAGATCGCGTTCCTGGTCGGAGCGGGCGAGCGGGTCGTCGGCGTGCCGGGCACGGCGCGGCGTCCGGAGGCCGCGCGTGAGCGGGCACGGGTCGGTGGCTTCACGACGTTCCGGACCGATCGCATCCTGGCGCTGCAGCCGGACCTCGTCCTCGGCTTCTCGGATCTCCAGCGCGACATCGTCGCCGAGCTGATCGGCGCGGGCGTGGCAGTGCTGTGTACCAACCAGCGACGGCTCGATGAGGTGCTCGGCGCGATCTTGCTCATCGGCGGCGCGCTCGGCTGCGAGGCCGCCGCCCGCGACGTCGTCGCCGACCTGCGCGACGAGATCAAGCAGATGCACGAGTACACCTCCGTGTGGCCGGATCGACCGCGTGTGTACTTCGAGGAGTGGATGGACCCGCTCATCACCGGCATCGGCTGGGTGTCGGACCTCATCGAGGTCGCCGGCGGCCGCGACGTCTTCGCCGAGCTCCGCGACCGACGCTCGGCCTCAGAGCGCATCGTGAAGCCGGCGGACGTCCTGGCGCGCGATCCACAGATCATCCTGGCGTCCTGGTGCGGCAAGCCCGTCGATCCGGCCGCCATCGCAGCGCGAACGGGCTTCGGCACGGTCGCCGCCGTCGCCGCCGGAGAGATTCACGAACTGCCGGGGGAGGACGTGCTGTCGCCAGGACCGTCGCTGGTGCACGGCCTGCGACGGATCCACGAAATCGTTCAGGCCTTCCAGGCGCGCTGACCGCGCCGCGTCCGGCGCCATTCGCGGCCCGATATACAATGATGCGTCCGAAAAGTTTGGGGCCGGCCGGCGCCGGCGGTTAGGATTGGGCCCTTCCTGATGACTCAAGAGATCGCGCGGACGCGTCCCGAGAGCTTCTTCGCCGACCGATTCAACGTCACCCCCGGTCTCATGGAGCGACTCCTCGGCAGTCATCTCACGGGCCGTGTGGACGACGCCGACATCTACCTCGAGTACCGTGTCAACGAAGAGCTGGTACTCGAAGAAAACGTTGTGAAAAAAGCGTCGCGACATGTGAGTCAGGGCGCCGGTGTCCGCGGGCAGTCCGGCGCGCGCACCGGCTACGCCCACACCGACGATCTCGCCCTGCGCAACCTCGAAGAGGCGGCGCGCCAGGCGCGCGCGATCGCCGACCGCGCCGGGCAGTCCGGCGTCGTCGCCGTCGCCGGGCGCGGGCGTCCGCACGACCTCTATACGCTCGCCGAGCCGCCGATCGTCACCGACCTGACCCGCAAGCTCGACCTGATGCGCCGCATCGACGCCGCGTGCCGCGCCGCCGATCCGCGCGTGACGCAGGTGATCGTCTCGCTCACGAGCGAAGAGGTGGTGATGCTGATCGCCACCGCGTCGGGCTGGAGCATCGGCGATGTGCGGCCGCTCACGCGGCTCAACGTCACGGCGATCGCGGAGGAGGCCGGCAAGCGGGAGATCGGCTCCTTCGGCGGCGGCGGCCGGGTGCCGTTCGACTTCTACCTTGCCGAAGAGCGCTGGAAGCGGTTCGCCGGCGAGGCCGCGCGGCAGGCCACGCTGAAGCTGGCCGCCGTGGACGCGCCGGCGGGAACGATGACGGTCGTGCTAGGTCCCGGCTGGCCTGGCATTTTGCTGCACGAGGCGATCGGTCACGGGCTCGAGGGCGACTTCAACCGCAAGGGCGTGTCGGCCTTCGCCGGGCGCGTGGGGAAGAAGGTGGCCTCGGAGCTGGTGACGGTCGTCGACGACGGCACGATCGCCAATCGCCGGGGCTCGCTCAACGTCGACGACGAGGGCACGCCGACGCGCCGCAACGTGCTCATCGAGCGGGGCATCCTGCGCGGCTACATGCAGGACCGCCTCAACGCGCGGCTGATGGGCGAAACAGCGACGGGCAACGGGCGGCGCGAGTCCTACGCGCACCCGCCGCTGCCGCGGATGACGAACACGTTCATGCTCGCGGGCGAGGACGATCCGCACGACATTCTGCGATCGGTCAAGCACGGCCTCTACGCTGTGAACTTCGGCGGTGGCCAGGTCGACATCACCAGCGGCAAGTTCGTCTTCTCGGCGAGCGAGGCCTATCTGATCGAGGACGGGCAGGTGACGCGCCCGGTGAAGGGCGCGACGCTGATCGGCAACGGACCCGACGCGCTCACCCGCGTGAGCCGCGTGGGTCACGATCTGGCCCTCGACGAGGGCGTTGGCACGTGCGGCAAGGACGGCCAGTCCGTCCCCGTCGGCGTGGGACTGCCGACGATTCGGCTCGACGGCATGACGGTGGGCGGCACGGCCGTGTCTCAGGCGGGCACACCACGCACGTGACCGGCGTCGACACGACGCTGCTGACCGACGTTCTCGCGCGCGCCACGGCGCGCGGCGCCACCGCGGCCGATGGCTTTCTCGTCGAAGAGCAGTCCTTCAGCGCGTCGGTGCGGCTCGGCCAGGTCGACACGGTCACGCACTCGCGTGAGCAGCGCCTGGCGCTCCGCGTCTTCGCCGGCCGCGCCTCCGCGGCGGCGTCGACCTCGGATCTTTCGCGCGAGTCGCTCGAGCGCGTGGTGGACGAGGCGACCACGCTGGCGCGCGTGACGGCCGAGGATCCGCACGCAGGGCTGCCCGATCCGGACGCGCTCATCGACGGCGTCCCCGAGCTGCAGCTCGAGGATCGCGAGGGCGGCGATCCCACACCGGAGCAGAAGATCGAGCTCGCGCGCAAAGCGGAGGCGGCGGCGCTCACCGCCGACCCGCGGATCACCAACTCCGAGGGCGCGGAGTACTTCGACCGGCGCGCGCACTATGCCTATGCGACCTCGCACGGCTTCGCACGCGCGTACAGCACCTCGTCGTTCGGGCTGAGCGTGTCGCCCGTCGCCGCACAGGACGGCGAGATGCAGCGCGACTCCTGGTACACCTACGCGCGGCGCCGCCGCGCGCTCGAGGACGCCGAGTCGGTCGGACGTACTGCGGCGGCGCGCGCGCTGCGGCGTCTCGGCGCGCGCAAGGTGAAGACCACCGAGGTGCCGGTGATCTTCGATCCCGACACGGCCGCGACGCTGCTGCGCTCGATCGCCGGCGCGGCCAGCGGACCCAGTCTCTATCGCCGCGCCTCGTTCCTGGTCGAACGGCTGGGCACGCGCATCGCGGCACCGGCCGTGACCATCGTCGACGACGGACTGCTGCCGAGCGCGCTCGGCTCGCGGCCTTTCGACGGTGAGGGGCTGGCTACGCGACGCACGGTTCTGGTCGGCGAGGGACGGCTCGAGTCCTATCTGCTCGACACGTACTCTGCGCGCAAGCTCGGCCTGGCGTCGACGCACCACGCGAGCCGCGACGGCGCGGGCGTCTCGGTCGGCACCACGAACCTCATGCTCTTGCCCGGCACGGCGAGCCCGGAGGCGCTCATCGCCTCGGTGAAGCAGGGCTTGTACGTCACCGAGCTCATCGGCTTCGGCGTCAACGGCGTCACCGGCGATTATTCCCGCGGCGCGGCCGGCTTGTGGATCGAGGACGGCCGCCTGGCGT
>JBKOZH010000018.1:0-7016 GCA_046725765.1 Candidatus Methylomirabilota bacterium
TACTTCGTCATCAACCGTCACATTACGCCCACGAACCTCTGCGTGCTCTCCTGCTCCTTTTGCGGCTTTGCGCGCAAGCCGGGACAGGCGGGTGCCTACGAGCACAGCATCGAGGACATGGTGGCGATGGTGCGCGGCGAGATGCACGAGGTCCACATCGTCGGCGGCCATCACCCCGACTGGCCATTCGAGTACTACGAGCGAATGATCGAGGCGATTCACGCCGCGCATCCCGACATCCCGATCAAGGCGTTCACGGCGGCTGAGATCGATTACTTCTGGCGGCGCTGGAAGATCGAGCCCGAGGACGCGCTGAGCCGGCTCAAGGCCGTGGGGCTGTCGTCGATGCCCGGTGGCGGCGCGGAAATCTTCTCGACGCGACTGGCCAAGCTGCTGAAGTACACGGGCAAGGCCGATCCCGAGCGCTGGTGCGAGATCCACGGCATTGCGCACGCGCTGGGCATCAAGACCAACGCGACCATGCTGTACGGCCACGTCGAGACGCTGGCCGAGCGCGTCGAGCACCTGCTGCGGCTGCGCGAGCAGCAGGACGCCTCGGGCGGATTCGTCACGTTCGTCCCCCTCGCCTACCAGACCGCGGCGACGCAAGTCGTGCCGCGCCAGACGCCGCCTACGGACAGCCTGCGCACGATCGCCGTGTCGCGCCTGCTGCTGGACAATTTCCCGCACGTCGAGGCGTACTGGGTGACGCTGGGCGAGGAGACGGCATCGATCGCGCTGCACTTCGGCGCCGACGACGTCAACGGCACGCTGGAGGACGAGCGCATCCAGCATCTCTCGGGCGCCTCGACCCCGGCCGGCGTGGCGCGTGAGCAGCTGTTCCGCATGATCCGCGACGCCGGCAAGATCCCCGTCGAGCGCGACGCGCTCTACAAGACCGTACGCGTCTGGTCGTGACGCTCACGACCACGGCCCGCATCTCGCGCGAGGAGGGCCGCCACCTCCTGACCGATGCTCCGCTGCTCGAGCTCGGGGCGCGCGCGCACGAGGCGCGCATGGCGCGCTGGCCGCAGAAGGTCGTGACCTTCGTCGTCGACAGCAACCCCAACTACACCAACGTCTGCGTCACCGACTGCCAGTTCTGCGCGTTCTATCGCAAGCCCGGCGACCGCGAAGCTTGGACGCTCACGGTCGACGAGGTGCTCGCCAAGGTGGAGTTCGCGGCGTCGAAAGGCGCGACCACCGTGCTGCTGCAGGGCGGGCACAATCCCGCGCTGCCGCTCGAGTATTACCTGACCCTGGTGCGCGAGACGCGCAAGCGCTTTCCCCAGGTGACGCCGCACTTCTTCACCGCGTCGGAGATCCACACGATGGCGCAGGTGGCCGGCGTGCGCTTCACGGACATCCTCGACCGGCTCTGGGATGCCGGGCAGCGGACCATCCCCGGCGGCGGCGCCGAGGTGCTGTCCGCACGCGTGCGCACGCGCATCGCGCCCAAGAAGGGCGGGCCCGAGGCCTGGCTGGAGGTGCACCGCGAGGCGCACCGCCGCGGCTTCAAGTCGACGGCGACGATGATGTACGGCCACGTCGAGACCGTCGACGATCTGCTCGATCACTTCGACTCGATCCGCGGCCTTCAAGACGAGTTCAGTGGCTTCACCGCCTTCGTGCCGTGGTCGTTCAAGCCGGGCAACACGCTGCTCGAGAAGTGGATCAAGCACTATCAGGGGCCGAACACCTACCTGCGCATGCTCGCCGCGGCCCGCGTCTACCTGGACAACTTCCCGCACGTGCAGGCGTCGTGGTTTTCCGAGGGCAAGGCGACCGGCCAGGTCGCGCTGCACTTCGGCGCCGACGACTGGGGCGGCACGCTGTTCGAGGAGAACGTACACAAGGCGGCGGAGTACGTGAACACCATCTCGGTCGACGAGATCGTCACGCTGATCCGCGAAGCCGGCTTCACGCCCGCCCAGCGCACCACCGAGTACGAGATCCTGAGAACGTACTGACATGGGGGCCCCGACATGGCCCAACCCCCGCACGTTCGGGCCGCCGCGGCCAAGCCGTGGCGGCCCTCTGACTAGATAGGATCGATCGGCGGGACGGCCGAAATCAGCTCGCGCTGCTGCGCCATCGCGAAGAGCCGCTCCACCGCTGCGCGTCCGTCTCGGCCGAGGCTGACCGTGAAGTCGTTGACGTACATCAGCACGAAGCGGCGGCACGTCTCCTTGTCGATCCCGCGGCCGTAGCGCATCGCGTACTCCAGCGCCTCGTCGACGTGGGCGTGCGCCCACGCGATCGACTCGCGCAGCGCGTGGGAGATCGCGCGGTGCAGCTCGTCGCCGAGATCGCGCCGCATGACGTTGCAGCCGAGCGGCAGCGGCAAGCCGGTGTCGCGCTGCCACGCCTCGCCGAGATCGAGCACCTTGCGTAGTCCCATCCGCTCGTAGGTGATCTGACCCTCGTGGATCAAGAGCCCGACCTCGGCCTGCCCCTCCAGCACGACCGTTGGAATCTTGTCGAACGCGACTTCGATCAGCGGCGGATCGCCGACGTAGAGGCGCAGCAGGAGCGCGGAGGTCGTGTGCTTGCCGGCGATGGCGGTCACACGCTGCTCGAGCTCGGCCGGCGGGATGGGCTCGCGCGCGACGAGGATGGGGCCGTAGCCTTTGCCCATCGAGGCGCCGGCATCCATCATCCGATAGCGCTCGGCGATCAACAGGTACGTCGCGAACGAGACCGCGGTGACGTCAAGCTCCGCCTCGCGAGCGCGGCGATTGAGCGTCTCGATGTCTTCGAGCACGTGCTCGATGTGCACGCCGGGGATGCTGATCTTGCCGGCGGTGAGCGCATAGAACATGAAAGCGTCGTCGGGGTCGGGGCTGTGGCCGATGCGTATCGTGCGCATTGTACGGCGCGCTGCTCGCGCGGCGGCTCGAGCGCGTCCCGACGCCGCCGGCGAGTGTCGCGCGCCAAGGCTACCACACGGGACGATCTACGCGGCGTAGCCCCGTGCCCGCAGGCAGCTGCCGTAGGCCTCGCGGTAGGCGGCGTCGTTCTTGCGGTTCTCGTTCACGCCGTAGAGCGCTCCGGCCCCGGCGCCGACCATACCGCCAATCGCGGCGCCCTTGCCGGCGCCCTTGCCGCCGTCGGCGATCGCACCGCCCGCCGCGCCCACCGCCGCGCCGAGCACGGCGCCGACCGCGGTGTCCTTGACGATTTCCTTGGTCTTGTCGGGCGCACCGCTCTTCGCCGCCGCCTGGTCGTTGCACGCCTTCACGGTCGCCTGGTCCGGGACGCGCGGCGCTGCGGGGGCAGTCGCGGGCCGGCGTGCCGGCGCGCTGGCGTCGCCGACCGGGCGGACGTTTTCCACGCGCACCCGCTCGACCGGTTCATCAGGGGTCCGGCGACTGCCCACGACGACACCCGTCACGACGGCGGTCGTCGCGATGACGGCCATCGCGATGGCGGTCCACTTCCACGGATTCGGGGCCGACTGGCCTCTGCTCTCGGGCATTGCTCGCTCCTTGTGCGACGTGATTGGGGCGAAATCGCCACAAGGGTGCAGCGCGCGTGCCAGAGCGGAGTCGAGGTTTTCTGCGGACTTAATCAGGCCGCTTGTCGCGTCGCTGACGTCAGGCGTCGCGACGCCAACAGCGTCCGCTACGAGCGGGGCGCGAAGGCCACGCGAAAGTCGCCGGCGCGGATGGCGCGAATGATCGCGTCGCGGTCGCGGGGCGCCTCCACCTCGATCCACGCGCGGCCGAAGTGGGGCGGCCGATGCGCGTCGTCGGTGGCGATCTTCACGAGCGGGATCGCGTCGGTGTCGTAGAGCGGCCGGTACAGTCCCGTGTCGGTGACTTCCATGGCCTCCAGCGGCCAGCCGGCGCGGCGGATCGCGTGCATGCGCTCGACCGTCTCGTCGACGGTCAGCTTGTAGCGCGCGGGGTGGTTCAGAACGTAGAGCGTTTCGCGGTCGCCGTGCACACGCCCGACGTGCTGATCCAGGCGCTGGTAGCTGAGCTCGATCCCGCGAAAGATCAGCAGCCGGCTCTCGAGCGCGGCGATCGTGTTCTCGTAGTCCGGGTGGACGAGATTTTCGTGATCGAAGTGATCGGTGATCGCGAGAAAGTCGTAGCCGAGACGCTCGTACTCCGCGATCAGCCCCTGCGGCGTGCGCGCGCCGTCCGAGAACGTGGTGTGCGCGTGCAGGTTCCCGCGGAGCAGCACCGCCTCAGCGAACGGGCTGCGAGGGCACGACGCGGGCCGGCGGACCGTCCCACGTCACCGAGAAGCCCAGCGCGAACCAGCCGTTCACTTCCTTCCAGTTGGTGCCCTCGGATCCGACCGGCGGATTCGGGGAAGTCCAGCCCGACAGGCCGTAGCGGCCGCTGCCCTTCGGGGTCTGGTAGGAGCCGGCGAACGGCTCGATGAAGGCCGGATCGTGCTCCACGCGCGTGCCGCGCGGGTACACGTCCGCGTCCGGCGTCCGTGTCTGCTGGTAATGAAGCGGCGGCGGCACGATGCGCGCTTCACGCTCGGAGGGCTTGCGGGTCGTCTCGATCTTGACCTGCTGCGCATCGGCGCCCGGTACCTGGCCGACGACCAGCAGGAGCAGCGCACCGGCGATCGCGATGAGGTAGCGCATGTATCCATCTTACACCGTCGGCCCAGGCCGCCCGGCTCCAGACGGCCCAGGACGGGTGGCTAGCCGCGGCAGAGCTGCAGCAGCTCGCGGAGCGATTTCAGCCGGTCGAGCTCGAGCACCGCGCGCTCCAGCGCGGCCAGACGCGCGGGAGGCAGCGCGCGCCGCGCGTTGTCGCGAAACTTGTCCACGAGGGCCTCGACCGGCAGCGGCCGCTCGGGCCCCCCGCGTCCGTGCGGGACCCGGGTCTCGACCTCACGGCCGTCGGTGAGCCGCACGCGCACCCACCCCGGAAACGTCCGCGGAAACGCGGCGTCCGGATCGATCACGTGCTTGACGCGCGCAGCGAGCGCCAGGACCCGTGGATCGTCCAGTCGGGCGGTCGCGTAGGTGTCGAGGCCCACCGCGCCGTCGATGAACGCCGAGGCGACCGAGAACGGCAGGCTGAACTGCGCGTCGTACGACGTGCGCGGCCGGCGCTTCACGTTCACCGGCTCGCACACGATCGGCACCTCGCCGGCCGGCACGCGGCACTCGATGGAGTCGATCGCGTCGGTGCTGAATCCCGGCGTGCGGCGGAGCTCGAGCGCGCAATCGAGGTAGGCGTGGTTGAGGTGGCAGCACGGGTACGGCTTGTAGCCGACCTTCAGAATTTCCCACTCGCGGCCGAGCGTCTCGAACGGCCGCCGGTCCGGCTCGGTGTCGATGAACGTGCGGTACAGGCCGAAGCGGCCTTCCAGAATCGTTGCGGGTCCCGGCACGCCGCCGCGCGCCAGCGACGCCGCCAGCGCGCCGGAGTGGCCGGCCCAGCCGGGATGCAGGCGCTTCACCCACGAGCCGTCCTCGAGATGTTCCATGACGCCCGACGCGAAGCTGCCGGCGAGGCCGAGCGCGGCGGTGAGCTGGGCCGCGTCCAGCCCTTCGCAGACGCCGGCCGCCACGGCCGCTCCGAAGGCGCCGCACACCGCCGTCGCGTGCCAGCCGCGCGCGTGAAACATGCCCGAGGCGGCCATGCCGACGCGCGTGATCGCCTCGTATCCCGCCACCGCCGCCGCGATCGCGCGGCGACCGTCGAGGTCGCGCGCTTCGGCCAGCGCCAGCACCGTCGGAAGGATCACGGCGGACGCGTGCGTGATCGAGGCGGCATGCGTGTCGTCATAGTCGAGACCGTGGGCGAGCGTGCCGTTGACCAGGATGGCCAGCGGCAACGGCGCCGTCCGCCCACTGCCGAGCACGGTGCACTCTCCCCCGCCGACACCCGCGAGCGCGACGACGGCCGGCGCCCAGTCTTCGCGCGAGGCGGCCAGCGCGATGCCGAGCACGTCGAGCATCCGGACCCGAACGCTGGCCACGACGTCGTCGGGCAGGTCGTCGAACGAGAGGGGCGCGGCGAACTCGGCGACCCGCTGGGCGAGTGTCATGGCGGCGATGGTACTCTCAAACGTGCCCGCCGTCTTAGCGCTCGCCGCGCTGGCGCTCGTCCTCGTGACGGGCTGCTCGCTCGGCTCCGGAGGCGTGCCGTCCACCGCGTCGCCGACGCGTGCCAGCGATTTTCGGCCGGCGCAGATCCGCCAGGCGGTCGTGCTCGTCCGGGTCATCGTCAGCCCGACGTCGCGCGTCTCCGAGCGCGAGCGTCGTGACCTGCCCGCGCTCTACGAGAGCGCGCTGCTCGAAGCGCTCGATACGCGCGCGATCCTCGTGCGCGACATTCGGTCGGTCGACGCAGCCGGTGCTGCACTCGACGCGGGCGCCGCGGCCGCGCGGGCGCGCGAGATGGGCGTCGACCACGCGCTCGTCGTCACTCTCCGCGTCGAGCCGGCCGTCGTGCGCGTGTGCGAGGACACGCCGCGCCCGCTGCGCGGCGAGGCCATCGTGTGGCGGCAGCAGGCGCGCGTCGTGCGCGCCGCCGATGGCGGCGAGCGCCTGCGGGCCGAGGTCACCACGCCGGACGTGGAGGCGGAATGCGACGGCCCGCGGCCGAGTGCGCAGCGGCGCGGTGTGGAGGCGACGACGGCCGCGGCGGTGGAGCAGCTGCTCGGGAAGATACTCGCGCGGTAAGTCGGTCAGCCGGGCAGCGCGACGTTGCCGTCGGGCTCACGCATGTTGCCTTCGCGCTCGCGAGTGCGGATGGCCACGACGTGGCGGCCCTCGCCGTCGGTGACCTCGAACTCTTCGATGAGGCCGGCGGCGAGCAGCTGCTGTACGAGCGTCTCGCGCTCCTGTCCGGCCGGCGGCAGGGCGTGCGACTTCCAGCGCATGACGAAGTAGCCCCGGCTCACGTGCGGCAGGCGCGCCTCGGCGCGCTGCAGCTCCGAGAGCGCGCGATCGAGCGTGTCCTCCGGCGCGCGCGTCAGCGGCAAGTGGAGCGGCGCGCGCCCGCCGCGCGGCGACACGCCGCGCTCGCGGTCGA
>JBKOZH010000017.1:0-5702 GCA_046725765.1 Candidatus Methylomirabilota bacterium
GTGGCCGTGAATCTCACCGTCGAATACGATCTGGCGCCGCTCGCCGGGGTCAGCGCCGACACGTTCGCGGCGGGACCGCGCGGGCTCTGGCGCTTCCGCCATGTGCTCCCGGTACGGCCGGCCGAGCCCATCTCGCTCGGCGAGGGCGCCACGCCGCTCATTCATCTCGAGCGTCTCGGCCGCCGCCTCGGTGTGCCGCGCCTTTACGCAAAGGACGAGAGCCAGAATCCGACGTGGTCGTACAAGGACCGTCTCTGCGCGACGGCGGTGACGCACGCCGTGCAGATCGGCGCGCGCGTCATCACGATCTCGTCGACCGGCAATCACGGCGCGTCCACTGCGGCCTATGCCGCCCGCGCCGGCGTGCCGTGCGTCATCTTCACGCTCGCATCCGTTCCCGAGACGATGAAGACCCTGATGCAGGCCTATGGCGCCGCGGTCGTCGCGTGCGCGACGTCGGAGGCGCGCTGGGAGCTGATGCGCCAGGGCGTCGAGCGCTTCGGCTGGTATCCGACGAGCGGCTTCGTGATGCCGCCCGTCGGCTCCAATCCGTGGGGCGTCGAGGGCTACAAGACGATCGCGTACGAGATCGCCGAAGATCTCGGCTGGACGGCTCCGGACGTCGTCGTCGTGCCGAGCGCATACAGCGATGGACTCTACGGCATCTGGAAAGGCTGGACGGAGCTGCAGACGCTCGGCCTCGTCAAGCACGCGCCGCGCATGATCGCCGCCGAGCCGTTTGGTCCGCTCGCTCACGCGCTGGAGCGCGGACTGCCGGCGCCGGAGCCGGTCGACGTGGCTGCGCCGTCGGTCGCGTTCTCCATCGCCTCGCGCTATGGCACGTGGCAGGGCCTCGCCGCGCTCCGCGAGTCCGGCGGCGCGGGCGTTCGTCTGACGGACGAAGGCGTGCTAGAGGCGCAGCGCGCGCTCGCGCGCGAAGAGGGCCTGTTCGTCGAGCCGTCGTCGGCGGCGTCGCTCACGGCCGTCATGCAGCTCGCCGCGCGCGGGGCGCTCGATCCGACGCAGACGATCGTCGCCGTGCTGACGTCCGGCGGGCTCAAGGATCCGGGTGCTAGCCGCACCTGGCTGCCGCCGGTCCCGGCCGCCGACGGCGACTTCGACCGCCTGCTCAGCGTGCTCCGTGAGTCGTATGGACTGGCGCTGGACCGATAGCATCGGCGTCGCCCTGATGGGCCGCGGCATCGCGGGCCGCGTCACCGAGTGCGCGCGCGCGGCGGAGCGCGCGGGACTCGGCAGTCTGTGGATCATCGAGGACTACTTCGATCCCGGCGCCTATGCGCTTGCCGCTGCGGCCGCCGCGGTCACCGACCGCGCCGTGATCGGGCTCGGCGTCGTCAACCCGTACACGCGGCACCCGGCGCTGATCGCCATGGAGACCGCCGCGCTGGCCGGGGTCGCGCGCGGCCGCGTCGTGCTCGGCCTCGGCAGCAGCAACCGCCGATGGATCGAGCAGCAGATGGCGATTCCGTTCAAGACGCCACTGCGCGGCCTGCGCGAGGGCGTCGAGATCGTGCGCCAGCTTCTCGGCGGGCAGCGCGTCACCTACACCGGCGAGGTATTCTCCGTCCACGACGTGGCGCTCGCGGCTCCGCCCTCCGCGCCGGTGCCGATCCTGCTCGGCGTCAAGGGGCCGCGCGCGCTCACACTCGCCGCGGAGATCGGCGACGGTGTCCACTGCTCCATTCTCGCGTCGCCGGCGCACGTGCGGCGCGTGCGCGCCGCGACCTCCGCGCGGCCGCGCGCCGAGTTCGCGGTCATCTCGTACGTGCCCGTGGCCGTGTCGGACGATCGCGACGAGGCGCGCATTTGGGTACGCCCGCTCATCGCGCACTATCTCGGCCTGCTTCACGGCCAGACGATCCTCCAGGATGTCGGTCTGGACGCCGCGCGGACGCAGCCGTTCCGCGAGGCGGTGCTGGCCGGCCGCACGCCCGTCGACCTCGTCACCGACGACATGATCGACGCCTTTGCGATCGCTGGCACGCCGGGCGAGTGCCGCGCCGCGCTCGCGCGCTGGGCCGAGGCCGGCCTCGACGCCGCGGTGGCCGTCGTTCCGCCACGCGCTGACCTCGTGCGCCAGATGGAGCGCATCGGCAAAGAGCTGGTGCCCACGTGGAAGGCCCTGCGATGCCGCTGAGGTTCGGCGTCCACATCCCGACGTGCATCGAGGGAATGATGTACCCCGTGCCGTTCGCGCGGCCGCAGGACATCCTGCCGACCGCGCTGCTCGCCGAGCGCGTCGGCTTCGACTCCGTGTGGGGCAACGACCACATGACCACCCAGCGCTACGTGCAGCGCGAGTGGCCGGAGCCGCCGAACTTCTATGAGCCGCTGATCACGTTCACGTACGTGGCCGCACGCACCGAGCGCATTCGCCTCGCCACCGGCATCATCGTGCTGCCGATGCGTACGATGCCCGTGCTCGCCAAGCAGGTCGCGACGCTCGACCAGCTCTCCGGCGGCCGCGTGATTCTTGGCGTGGGCACCGGCGCCTACCGTGAGGAGTACGAGGCCTTGTATCCCGATGCGCGGGAGGCGCGGCGCGGCGACATTGTCGATGAGGGTATGCGCGCGCTGCGGCTGCTCTTCACCGAGCGCAAGGCGAGCTTTCGCGGCAGGCACGTGCGGTTTGCCGACGTGGAGTGCTTCCCCAAGCCGCGGCAGACACCGTTGCCGATGTACGCCGGCGGCAACCATCCCGAGGTCCGGCGCCGCGCCGGCGAGTACGGCGAGGGCTGGATGCCGGCGGTGCTCTCGCCCGAGGAGATCAAGCGCGGCGTCGAGGACGTCCACCGCGCGGCGGCCAAGGCCGGCCGCGACGGCGCCGCCGTCGACATCGCGCCGCAGTTCGCGTGCTCGATCGGTCGCACGCACGACGAGGCCGTGAAGCGCTTCCACGCCTCGCAGCTCTACAAGCACCTGGAGTCGCTGAAGCGCTCGACGCTGCGCGAGCAGACGGGTGGCTTCGAGCAGCGCAATCTGATCGGCAGTCCGGCCGAGATCTCCGAGCGGATCCGTGTGTACCAGCAGGCGGGAGTCACCACGCTCTCGGGTCTGCTCTTCGTCGCCAACACCGTGCCCGAGATGCAGGAGGCGATCGAGCTCTTCGGGCGCGAGGTCATTCCCAACTTCAGGTGAGCCGATGGATCCACACCGACGACAGCGCCTGACCGGCGTGCTCGAGGCCGAGGGCCTCGACGCGCTGATCGCGACCACGACCGAGAACGTCTACTACGTGAGCGGCCTGCGCTCGATCTCGCACGCGCTCTTCCGCGGCCTCGAGCTCTACGCCGTCTTCACGCGCCGCGGGACCGCGCTCGTCATCCCGTTCATCGACACGACGGGCGTCGCCGCCGACCGCATCGACGTCGATCACGTCGCGTGCTACGGCAAGTTCTTTTTCGAGTACGCGGAGGATCCCGGCGAGATCGGCCGCAAGATCCGGGACTGGACACGCGCGCCCGCGGCGAGCCCGGCCGACGCGCTGGCGGGCGTCCTCGGCGACCTCGGTGTGCTGGGTCGCCGTATCGGCCTCGACGAGGCCAACCTGTTCGCGCCGACGTGGAAGCGCGTCGAGGAGCGGCTGGCGGGGACGACGCTGGTGCCCGCCTATCAGATGTTCAGGCAGGCGCGCATGGTGAAGGGCGTCGACGAAGTCGCGGCGCTCGAGCGCGCGGCATTGGTTGCCGAGGACGGCATCGCCGCGGTTCTGGCGATGCTCAAGCCCGGCGTGACCGAGCGCGACGCCGCGCGCGTATACGAGCAAGAGGTGCTGCGCCGCGGCGCCCAGCCGTTCTTTACCGTCGTGACCATTGGCGAGCGCGCGGCGCTGGCCGACGTCTATCCGTCCGATCGCGCGCTGCGGCCAGGCGACCTGGTGCGCTTCGACCTCGGCTGTCTCTGGGGTCCGTACCGCTCGGACATCTCGCGCACGGCGGTGCTCGGCAAGCCGACCGACAAGCAAGCGCGCTACTACGCGGCAATCCTCGCCGGCGAGCGCGCGGCGATCGCGGCCATGAAGCCGGGCGTCCCGGTGAGTCAGCTGTTCGACGTCGCGGTGCGCGTCACACGCGAGAACGGCATGCCGCACTACCAGCGACACCACGTCGGCCACGGCATCGGGCTCGAGCCCTACGACCCGCCGACGATCAACGCGACGACGAACACCGCGCTGGAGGCCGGCATGGTGTTCTGCGTCGAGACGCCGTACTACGAGCACGGCTGGGGTGGCGTGCAGGTCGAGGACGCCATCGAGGTGACGTCGACCGGCACGCGTACGCTGACCCGCTCCAGCCAGGATCTCGCTGTGATTGCCTAGGAGGAGATCTTCATGCGACGACTCGCCCTGCTCTTCGTTCTTCTGCTGCTCGCAGCACTGTCCGCCGGCGCGTGGTCGGCCGCGGCCCAGGCGCCGCCCATCCGCATCGGCTTCGCCTCGGCGATGAGCGGCCCCGCCGCCATCACCGGCGAAGGCGTTCGCTGGGGCGCCACGCTCGCCGTCGAGGAGATCAATGCGAAGGGCGGAATCATGGGGCGGAAGATCGAGGCCTTCTTCGCCGACAACAAGGCGCAGCCAGGCGAGGCGGTCAGCGCAGTGCGCAAGCTCGCCGACGTCGATCAGGTCGACGTCATCATCGGCCAGACGCACAGCGGCGCCTGTCTCGGCGCCATGCCGGTCGTGAAGGAGATCGGCGTGCCGATGGTCATCGAGGCGTGCTCGCACCCGCAGATCCGCGCGCTGTCTGGCAAGGGCGGCAACGAGTGGACGTTCCGCGTCGCGCTGGACGACGAGATCATGGCGTACACGTTCGCGCGGTATATGGCGCGCACGGGCGTGAAGTCGTCGTCGATTCTCGCGATGAACAACGATTTCGGCCGCGGCGCCGCCAATGCGTACGACGCGGCGTTCAAGAAGGCCGGCATCCAGCTGCTCTCCACGGAATTCTTCGATCCCGGCCAGCCCGACTACCGGCCGGTGCT
This sequence comes from Candidatus Methylomirabilota bacterium, assembly GCA_046725765.1. GTDB lineage: Bacteria > Methylomirabilota > Methylomirabilia > Rokubacteriales > CSP1-6 > AR12. Next base: position 5,002 of record JBKOZH010000017.1, read on the forward strand.
CACGCGCCTCAAGCGCGCCAATCCCGAGACGATCCTGGCCGTCATCCTGGCCAGCGACGGCGCGCCGTTCATGCGTCAGTTCCGCGAGCTCGGGCTGACGCAGAAGGTCTTCTCGCGCGGCAGCCTCGCCTCCGCGGAGTTCCTGCATCAGGTGCGCGACAACCCCAAGGTCGGCGACGGCGTCATCGAGGCCAGCTACTGGGTGACCGGCCTCGATCCGGATTGGGACAAGAAGTGGACCGAGCGCTACAAGGTGCCGCCGCGGATTCACGGCAGCCTCTCGGCCATCACGCTCAAGTGGGCGGTGGTCCCGGCGATCGAGATCGCGCTGAAGAAACAGGGCAAGGCCGACCGCCAGACCATCCGCGCGGCGCTGAAGGAGGTCGACGTCAAGGACTCGCCGCTGGGCCCGATCAAGTTCGACGAGAACCACCAGGCCTGGATCAACATGATCCTGCTCGAGATGCGCGACGGCCAGCTGCGCATCCTCGAGAAGCTGCCGACGAGCCCAGCGCTCTTGAATTGACGCTGCTCTGATCGCGGACGTTCTCGAGCAAGTTCTGCACGGCCTCACGCTCGGCTCCATGTACGCCATGGTGGCCGCGGGGCTGGCGCTCATGCTGGGCGTGGCGCGCCTGATCAACTTCGCCCACGGCGAGTTCTTCATGCTCGGCGCGTACGCGTTCTGGCTCGGCTACAGC
>JBKOZH010000062.1:0-15735 GCA_046725765.1 Candidatus Methylomirabilota bacterium
GGGCCTCGACGCGCACGGGCTCGCGCGGCGGATCGCAGGCGATGAAGTTGACGTCCCGCGCGCGCAGGCGGTCGCGCTCGAGCTGGGCGGCGGGACCGACGGTCAGCGCGTTGGCTCCCGGGTCGATGCCGGTGACGTAGAGCGGCTCCGCCTGTACGACGCCGAGGCCGCGCCGCTGACCAACGGTATAGCCGGCGACTCCCGTGTGCGTCCCGAGCCGCCGGCCGGTCGCATCGACGATCGGCCCCGGCCGAAACATCTCGGGATCGCGACGCCGCAGGAATCCGCGATAGTCGTCGTCGGGAACGAAGCAGATCTCCTGGCTCTCGGGCTTCTCCGCCGTGATGAGACCGAGCCGCCGCGCGTGGGCCCGCACGGCATCCTTGTCGAGGTCGCCAACGGGAAAGTGCGCGGCGGCAAGCTGCGTCTGATCGAGCGGCCACAGAAAGTCCGACTGGTCCTTGCGCGCGTCGCGTCCGCGCCAGAGCAGCCAGCGACCGCTCGCCTCATCGTGTGTCACGCGCGCGTAATGACCGGTGGCGACACCGTCGGCGTCCCACGCGCGGGCGCGGGCAAGCAGCGAGCCGAACTTGAGATCGACGTTGCACGCGACGCACGGAACCGGCGTGCGTCCGCGCCGGTAGGCCTCGGCAAACGGCCCGATCACGGCGCGCTCGAATTCGGCCTCCATATTAAGGACGTAGTACGGAATGCCGAGATCGCGCGCGACTCGCCGCGCGTCATCCACCGCCTCGCTGCCGCAGCACGAGCCGAAGCGGCGCAGCGGGTCATCGGATTCCTTCCACGGCCAGACGCGCATCGTCACGCCGATCACGTCGAAGCCGCGCTCGACGAGGAGCGCCGCCGCAACCGACGAGTCGACACCTCCGGACATGCCGACAACGATACGGGGCCGCATCGCAGGAATTATAGGCAGGGACCGGGCGCGCGTGCTGAGGCGGACTAGCGTCGGGCGCCGAGCATCTCCGCGAGGCGCTCGAGCTCTTCGGCGTTCGCGTATGAGATCTCGATCGTGCCGAGGCGCTCGCTGCCGCGAATCCGCACGCGGGTCATGAGCGCGCGCTGCAACGCGGCCTCGACAGCCACCAGCTCGGCGCTGCGTCGGCGCGGCGGCTTGGCGGGGCGCACAGTCCCGCGCGCCGCCTCGACGGCGCGCGCGGACTGCTCCGCCGCGCGCACGGTCCACGAGTGCGCGAGGATCTCGTCGCGCAGCCGCAGCTGATCGGCCTCGCTGGACAGCGAGAGCAGCACGAGCGCGTGGCCCATCGTCAGCCGACCGCCGCGCAGATCGGCCTGGATCGGCTCGGGCAGGCGTAGCAAGCGCAGCGAGTTGGCGATCGACGAGCGGTCCAGACCGACCCGCTGCGCCAGATCCTCCTGTGTCCAGCCGAACTGGGCGAGCAGCTTTTGATAAGCCTCGGCCTCTTCCATTGGGTTGAGGTCTTCACGCAGGAGATTCTCGACGAGGGCGATCTCGAGGCTCTGGGCGTCGGTCGCTTCTCGCACCACCGCGGGGATCCGGTTGAGCCCCGCCTGGCGGGCGGCACGCCATCGGCGCTCGCCGGCGATCAGCTGGTAGCGCTCGCCCAGGCGCCGGACCACCACAGGCTGAATGACCCCGGAGGCCTTTATCGAAGCGGTCAGTTCCTGTAACGCAGCGGAATCAAATAGCTTTCTTGGCTGGTTCGGGTTCACTTCGATTAGATCGATGGAAATATCGCTGGTGGGCTCGTCGGGGCCCGCCTCCGATGACAGCAGCGCCCCAAGTCCCCGTCCAAGCCCGCGATTATTCATGCTTTAGAACCTCCCGTGTGAGCTCCAGATATGCGATTGCTCCCGTGGATCGAAGATCGTGCAGCATCACCGGCTTGCCGTGGCTCGGAGCCTCGCTGAGCCGGACGTTGCGCGGAATGACGGCCTCGAAGATCTCGCCCGGGAAGTAGCGCTTGACCTCGTCTCGGATCTGCTGCGCCAGGCTGGTGCGCCCATCGAACATGGTCAGGACGATCCCCTCGATGGCGAGCCGAGGGTTCAGCCGCTCGCGGACCAGCTTGACCGTCTTCAGCAGATGCGTGAGGCCTTCGAGCGCATAGAACTCGCACTGTAGCGGTACGAGGACGCTGTCGGCCGCCGCCAGCGCATTGATGGTGAGAAGTCCGAGCGACGGCGGACAATCGATGACGACGTAGCGGTATGCCTCTGGAACGCCGCCGAGGGCGTCGCCAAGGCGGTGCTCTCGGCGCTCCATCGAGACGAGCTCGATTTCGGCGCCGACCAGATCGATATCCGACGGAACGAGACGGAGCTCCGCCAACGGTGTCCCGCGGATCGACTTGGGCAGAGGCTCGGCTCCGAGGAGCACGTGATAGATCGTGGGATACAGCCCTGACTTCTGAACGCCGAGGCCGGTGGTGGCATTGCCCTGAGGATCGAGATCGACGAGGAGCGTTGGCCGGCCCGCCAGCGCCAGGCCAGCCGAGAGATTGATTGCGGTAGTTGTCTTGCCGACGCCGCCCTTCTGGTTTACGACTGCGACCGCCTTGGCCGCCAAACGCACCCCTTTCTGTTTATCGATAAACACGCGCGCGTCGCGAAACACTCGTCCGTCGCGCGATCGGCGTCGTGTTTATCGTGAAACACTAGGCCGGCGCCCCCTCAAAGGTCAAGATTACTGAGCGACCCAGAACAGCCGTCGTCCCAACGGACCGTCGACCTCACGCCATTCCCCGCGCGAAATCGGGCGTCGCCGTGGAGGACCGCTGGCCGCGATGAGACCTCCAGGCGTCAGCAGCGTGACCGCCGCCGAATAGAACGCCGAGGGATCGCCCGCACACCGCATGACCACGGCGTCGTAGCGCGGGCCACTCTCAGCGGTCAGCGTTTCCAGCCGCCCATGAACGACCTCGCACTTGGCCAGCTCGAGCTCGCGGACGACGGCCGAGAGAAATGAGACCCGCTTCGCCCGCGCCTCGAGCAGCGTGACTGTCGGCTGTCGCAGGACGATCCGCAGCGGAACGCCCGGCACCCCGGCGCCGGAGCCGACGTCCAGGATGCTGCGAGTAGTCTCGGGGACCACGCGGGTGAACAACAGGCTGTCGAGAAGGATGTGATCGACGATCCAGTCCGGGTCCGAGGAACCGATGAGCCTCTGGGTCCGCTGCCATTTGACGAGTAGAGCCAGGTACTTGGCCGACTGGTCCACCTCGCGTGGCGTGAGGGACCGGCCGAGAATCGCGGCGGCGCCTGCAGCGAGCCTCTCAGGCGCGAGAGCCGTTCCGGACCTCGCGAGTCGCGCCAGCGGTCGCCTTGGGACGGTTCATATACCACTGTTGAGCGATCTGGAGCACGTTCGACACGGTCCAGTACAGGACGAGGCCGGACGGCAGGTTGAGGAACATGATGGTGAAGAACACCGGCATGATCAGCATGACCTTGGCCTGCGCCGGGTCGCCGGAGACCGGCGTCATCTTCTGCTGCACGAACATCGTCACACCCATCACGAGAGGCAGGATATAGAGCGGGTCGATGTCGGCGAGGTTGCAGATCCAGAGCGACTCAACCCAGTTCGCGCCCATCGCACGGAGTGCTCGCGCCACCGGCGACAGAAAATCGAAACAAAGGAACGGGGCATTCTGTAGCTCGGCGGAATTGGCCACGGCCAGGTACAAGGCATAGAAGATCGGAATCTGCGGCAGCATCGGCAGGCAGCCGCCGACGGGATTCACTCCGTGCTTGCGGTAGAGCTCCATCGTCTCGCGCTGCAGACGCTGCGGATCGCTCTTGTACTTGCTCCGCAGCGCGTTGATCTGCGGCTGTAGCGTCTGCATCGCCTTCATCGAGCGCATGCTCCACACCGTGAGCGGATAGAAGAGCACCTTCGACAGCACGGTGAGGACGATGATCGCGAGGCCGTAGTTGTGGAGGTGCGCGTTCACCCAGTTCATCAAGAGCAGGATGGGCACCGCGAACCATTTCATCGGCAAGCCGCCGCACTCGCGTGGTAGCGGAAAGCCGCCGAAGTTGATCGAGTCCTCGAGCCCGACCCGTCGGAGACGGTCGTGTTCCTTTGGTCCAGCGAAGACGATGAAGCCGGCCTCCCACGCACCGCCAGCCGGGACCGTCGGCGTCGCGCGCAAGCCAATCGCTGTCCGCAGCGGCTTAGCTGGTTTTACCTTTGAATCCGCTGGTTTAGGGTCTGCGGTGGTGAACATCTCCCACCCGGGCGTCTGCGAGATGAGCGCGGAGACGTACCAGCTGCTGCCGAGCGAGATCCAATCGCCTGGTGCGGCTTCGTTCGCGATCTGGGTGCCGTTCTTCGTCGGTCCTCGCAACGTGCTGAGACAGCCGTAGTGCCAGCCGGGGTGCGCCAGATCGTCGGTGAAGTGCAGCTCGTGGCCCGCGGACATCGCGATCGTCGTTGGGTGCTGACCGAGGAACTTCGCCGTCTTGCCTTCCCACTCCTGGAGTGTCGTCCAGGGAAAGGCGAGGTTGATCGGCCGTGCGGCCGCGCTCATGTTCTCCACCCGGACTTTGGTGTCGATGGTGTAGGTATCGGCGTGGAACGTGAGCGTCTTGGTGACTCGCATGCCGTCGATCTCACCGCGGAGGACGAGATCCGCAGTCGGCCGCTCCGGGCCCACCTTGAGATCCGTCGCCGACAGCTCCATCGGCACGGCTTCGAGATTGCCGAGCGCACCCGATGTGAGTCCGCCTGGGCCGAGCTCGCCGACCACCACCATCGGCTTCTCGCCGCGATACTGCAGCGTCAGCTCCTGGAGCTTGCCGCCTTCGCTGCTGACAATGGCTCGATAGAGCGGCGTGGTGACGGTGGCGACACGCTGAGGCGGCCGTGGCCGCTCCGCTCGCGAGGCAGGCGGTGGTGGCGGCTGTGCCGGTTTTGGCTCGTCTTTTCGGGCAGTTTCCGGTCGCTCCGGCTCCGGCTTTGCCGGCGTTGCGGGCTTCGCCGGTGCGGCTTGTCCCGGCGCCTGTTGCGACTCCGGCTTCGTCCCCGGTGGCACGTCCGGCGTCGACGGGAAGAAGAGATACTGGCCGAGCACAAACACCAAGGCCATGAGCACGGCCGCCAGCACCGCGCGCTTTTCCATGCTCACGCCCGACGCCGCGGCGCGGGCGGCGGATCCCAGCCGCCCGGATGAAACGGGTGACATTTGGCGAGGCGCCATGTCGCGAGCGCCAGACCGCGCACGAGACCATGCTCGACGAGCGCGAGTCGGACGTACTCGGAGCACGTCGGCGCGAACCGACATGCCTGCGGCAGCAACGGCGAGATGAGCCGCTGATAGCCGACGACGGCGCCGGCTGCGACTCGCGCGAGCGCGCTCACACGAGTCTCGGGCCGGGAATCGCGGCGAGCGCCTGCCGCATCTGACCGAGCAGCGCCGGGAACGGCTCGCGCAGGACGGCGGGCCGTCCGATCACCACGAGCGCGGCCCGCGCGGGCGCCGCGTCACGCGCGGCGCGATACGCTTCGCGCAAGCGACGGCGCGCGCGATTTCGTTGCACCGCCAGCCGCAGCTGGCGGCTCACCGCGAACCCGACACGCGTGGACTCGTTCGATTCTCGCCAGAGCACGATGAGCGCAGGACGATCGATCCGCTTGCCCCGCTGGAAGAGCGCCTGAAACTCGGCGCCGGTGGTCAGTCGTTGACGTCGAGAGAGACCGCCGATCAGACGGTCAGCCGTTTGCGGCCCTTCGCGCGCCGACGCTTCAACACCTTTCGTCCGCCCTTCGTCTTCATGCGCTCACGAAACCCATGCGTCTTGGCGCGGCGGCGCCGATTGGGTTGAAATGTCCGCTTCATCGAGGAGGTCTCCCTTCCGGTCGTCGAACCGACACAGTGTAGGCGTGCTGCCGAAGGCAGTCAACCGACGAACGCCCTTGCGACGCCGCGAAGCACCGTGCTACCGTGCGGGCTCCGTGATGGGCTTGTCGTGAAACGTGCGTGGTTTGTCGTGTCCTGTTAAGGCCGGCGCTCCGGCGCGGATACTCCTATCGAAACAAGACGCTCAACGCTATCCACACCTGTGGATAACTGTGTGTGTAAGTGAGGGCCTGACCTGTGCTGGATAGCCTTTGGGGTCGTCTTCTGGACGCCGTCTCGACCAAACTGGCCCCCGCCATCATCGACCAGTGGATCCGCCCCTGTCGATTACTTGCCGTCGAGGGCGACCACCTGAAGGTCGGCGCCCCCAACACCTTCTCGCGCGACTGGCTGATCCAGCATCACCTGCAAACGCTGCATCAGGCGGCCCAGAGCGTTATCGGCGGCCAGCCACGGCTGACGATCGTCGTGGACGAAAAGGCCGCCGAGCCCACGCCGGCGGCGGATGCGCCGCCCCCGCTCCCGGTGCGCCCCGGCGGCGGATCGACAGAGGGCCTGAACCCGCGCTACACGTTCGATACGTTCGTGGTCGGCTCCTCGAATCAGTTCGCGCAGGCGGCCTGCCAGGCCGTCGCCGAGCTGCCGTCGAAAGCCTACAACCCCCTGTTCATCTACGGTGGTGTCGGTCTGGGCAAGACGCACCTGCTGCATGCCGTCGGCTATCAGAGCGCCAAACTCTTTGCCGGAATGATTGTCGTCTACATCACGTCGGAGCGCTTCACGAACGAGCTGATCAACGCCATCCGCTACGATCGCACGGCGGAGTTTCGCTCGCGCTATCGCAACATCGATCTGCTGCTCATCGACGACATCCAATTCATCTCGGGCAAGGAGCGCACGCAGGAAGAATTCTTCCACACGTTCAACACGCTGTACGAGTCGCGCAAGCAGATCATCGTGTCCAGCGACTCGCCGCCGAAGGACATTCCGGAGATCGAAGAGCGGCTGCGCTCGCGCTTCGAGTGGGGACTGATCGCCGACATCCAGCCGCCGGACTTCGAGACGCGCGTGGCCATTCTGAAAAAGAAGGCCGCGCTCGAGCGGGTGCGTCTGGCCGACGACGTGGCGTACCTCATCGCCAGCCGCGTGAAGTCCAACATCCGCGAGCTCGAGGGCTCGCTGACGCGCATGATCGCGTTTTGCGCGCTGACCGGGCGCGAAATGTCCGTGGACCTGGCGCAGGAGGTGCTGGGCGAGCTCTGGGGCGAGGAAGAGAAGGTCATCACCATCGAGCAGATCCAGCGCAAGGTCGCCGAGGCCTACGGCATCAAGCTCGCCGATCTCAAGGCCAAGAACCGCACGAAGGCGGTGGCCTTCCCGCGCCAGATCGCGATGTATCTTGCGCGGCAGCTGACACACGCGTCGCTGTCGGAGGTCGGGCGGGCGTTCGGCGGCAAGGACCACACGACGGTGCTGCACGCCGTGGACAAGATCCAGGTTCTGCTGCAGGAGGACCCCAAGCTTCGCAAGAGCATCGACGGACTTATCCAGGGCATCACCCTGTGATCCACCGCGCCCCCGGAGCTCTCCACAGCGTTGTCCCAGTCTCCGCGAGCAAGGAAGACGCACACCCATCAGGGGTTGTGTCGCATTCGCACCGTCCACCGCGCTCGGCCTCTGCTCCGACTACGGAGTTGTCTTTGTTGTTCTTCTAACAAAACACTGGAGTCACTCATGGAAGTCGTCCTGAACCGTGACGCGTTCCTCAAGGGCCTGCAGATGGTCCAGAACATCGTCGAGCCGCGCCAGACGCTGCCGATCCTCGCCAACGTGCTCCTGGAGACCGACGGCGAGGCAGTGCGGCTCACGGCGACGGACCTCGAGGTGGGCGCGCGCGTCGCGGTGCCGGCGCGTGTCGCGAGCAAGGGCGCGATTACGGTGTCGGCGCGCAAGCTCGCGGAGATCGTCAAGGAGCTTCCGGCCGCGGATCTTTCGTTCCGCGTGCAAGACAACTCCGCCGTGAGCCTCAAGTGCGGCGGCGCCTCCTACAAGCTGGTCGGCATGGCGCCCGACGACTTTCCTCCCGTCGTCCCCGCCGCGAAGGCGAATTGGATCAAGCTCGAAGCCAAGACACTTCGCGAGATGCTGACGGCCACCAGCTTCGCGATCTCGCACGACGAGACACGCTACGCGCTCAATGGCGTGCTGTTCGCGCTTGCGGGGAAGGATGCGCGGCTCGTGGCGACGGATGGACACCGCCTCGCGCTGGCGAGTCGCTCGGTGGGCAACGTGGGTCCAGCCGTCACCGGCATCGTGCCCCGCAAGGCCGTGATGGAGATCCAGCGCGTGCTCGGCGTGGGCGAGGACGTGCAGGTGGCGCTCACCGAAAATCAGTTCCTGCTGCAGATGCCGAATTTCATGATGACGGCGCGGCTGATCGAGGGACAGTTCCCGAATTACGAGGCGGTCATTCCCAAGGCGCATCCGGGCAAGCTCGTGATCTCGCGCGCTGCGCTGGCCGGCGCGCTTCGCCGCGTGGCGGTCATGGCCGAGGAGCGTAACAAGCCGGTGAAGTTCGTGCTGGCGCCGGCGGCCCTGAAGCTTTCGGCGTCGAGCGCCGATCTGGGCGAAGCGGAGGAGACGCTGGACGTCGACTACAGCGGTGACGAGGTGACGATCGGGTTCAACTCGAAGTATGTGCTGGATGCGATCGCGCCCATCGAGCGCGAGCAAATCGTCCTCGAATTCAAGGATGGACTGAGCCCCGGCGTCATTCGAAGCGTGGACGACGAGGGCTACTGCTGTGTGATCATGCCGATGCGTATTTAGGAGGAAAATTAGGAGGATTTTGGGGCAGAATTTCCGACGGAAAATGGTACGCTTAGAGGGTGCAAATTGGCTGCTTGGTATTGCGTGATTTTCGGAATTATCGAAGCGTTTCCTATCGACCGTCGGCCAGGCTGAACGTCCTCTCCGGACGCAACGCGCAGGGCAAGACGAACCTCCTCGAGGGCCTCGGTGTGCTTCTCACGGGACGGTCGTTTCGGACGTCCCGACTGGCGGAGCTGCCGTCCTGGGGCGCAGACGCGGCGACGCTCGGCGGGGATTTGACGCACACGGAGGGTACGCGGTCGGTTCGGCGGACGATTCATCGCCTCGAGGACGGCAGCTGGCATAGCGCGGGCGACCTCTGTCCCTGGGCGCGGGTGATCGTCTTCGGCTGGCAGGATCTCGCCATTCTGAATGGCCCGCCCGCCGCCCGTCGCAACTTCATCGACGGGTTCGCCGCGCGACTGTATCCCGGTCACCTTCCCGCGCTGCTGCGCTATCGGCAGATCCTCGCGCGTCGCAATCGTCTGCTGCACGCCCCTGGCGGCGACAGCCGTCTGGCGCCGTGGGACGAGCAGCTCGCCACGACGGGGATGGAGCTGATCGATCGCCGCCGGCGCGCGGTGGCCGCGCTCGCGACCGAGCTCGCCCGTGTGTATCCGACGCTCGCCGGTGCACGTCGCAAGGTTCAGATCGCGTATCGCACGAGCCTGGGCGAGGCCACCGAGCCGGCCGCGCTGCTGGCGGCGCTGCAGGCGCGGCGCGCGGAAGAGATGCGGCGTGGTCTCACCCTCGTAGGCCCGCATCGCGACGATCTCGGCATCGACCTCGACGGCACCGACGTGCGCGCGTTCGGCTCCCGTGGCGAGCAGCGGCTGTTGGCGCTCGCGCTGCGCCTCGCCGAGGTGATGCCGGTCACCGAGGCGGCGGGAACGACGCCGGTGCTGCTCCTCGACGATGCGCTGTCCGAGCTGGACGAAGTCGTGCGCGCCAACGTGCTGCGCGAGAGTCAGAGCGCCGAGCAGGTATTTCTCACGTCGCCGGAGCCGCTCGCAGTGGCCGGTGCGACGCCCTGGACCGTCGATTCCGGTGAGGTGCGGGCCGCATGAGCGCCGAAACCTACACCGCAAGCGACATCAAGGTCCTCGAGGGCCTCGAAGCCGTCCGCAAGCGGCCCGCGATGTACATCGGCGACACGGGCGCGTACGGTCTGCATCACCTCGTCTACGAGGTCGTCGACAATTCCGTCGACGAGGCCCTGGCCGGCTTCTGCGACTCGATCAAGGTCATTCTGCATGCGGACGGCTCTGTGTCCGTCGGCGACAACGGACGCGGCATTCCGGTCGACACGCACAAGGAGACGGGCAAGTCGGCCGCCGAGGTCGTGCTGACCGTGCTGCACGCGGGCGGCAAGTTCGAACACTCGGCGTACAAGGTCTCGGGCGGCCTGCACGGTGTCGGTGTGTCGGTCGTCAATGCGCTCAGCGAGTGGCTCGATGTCGAGATCCGGCGCGGCGGCTCGATGTGGACGCAGCGCTTCGAAAAGGGCGGCGTTCCCACGGGTCCGCTCACCGCCGGTGAGAAGACCGCCAAGCACGGCACGATCATCCGCTTCAAGCCGGACGCCACGATCTTCGAGGAGACGAGCTTCTCTTTCGATACGCTCAGCAACCGGCTGCGCGAGCTGGCGTTCCTCAACCGCGGACTCAAGATCGTCATCGAGGACGAACGGGACGGGCGCGCGAACACGTTCCTGTTCAAGGGTGGCATCGTCGAGTTCGTCAAGCATCTCAACCAGAACAAGACGCCCATCCACCCCAAGGTGATGTACTTCGAGGGCAAGAAGGGCGACATCGAGGTCGAGGTCGCGCTGCAGTACAACGACGGGTACCAGGAGAGCGTGTTCTCGTTCGCCAACAACATCAACACGCGCGAGGGCGGCACGCACCTCACCGGCTTCCGGGCGGCGCTCACCGGCCAGCTCTCCGCGTACGCCGACCGCAACGGATTTCTGAAGAACTTCAAGGGCGGCGTGACCGGTGACGACGTGCGCGAGGGCCTGTGCGCCGTCGTATCGGTGCGGCTGCCGGACCCGCAGTTCGAGGGCCAGACCAAGGCCAAGCTCGGCAACACCGACATGAAGGGCCTCGTGCAGCAGATCGTCAACGAGAAGCTGGCGGAGTCGTTCGAGGAAGATCCGACCACCGCGCGCAAGATCGCCGACAAATGCGTGCGCGCGGCGCAGGCGCGCGAAGCCGCGCGCAAGGCCCGCGAGCTCACGCGCAAGGGCGGTCGCGACGACGAGGGGCTGGCGGCCAAGCTGGCCGACTGCTCGGAGCGCGACCCGCAGTACCGCGAGCTCTTCCTCGTCGAGGGCGATTCCGCCGGCGGCTCGGCCAAGCAGGGGCGCGATCGCAAGACGCAGGCGGTCCTGCCGTTGCGCGGCAAGATCATCAACTCGGAGAAGGCGCGGTACGACAAGGTCCTCTCACACAATGAAATCCGTCTGCTCATCTCGGCCATGGGCACGGGCATCGGCACCGAGGAGTTCGACCTCACGAAGCTGCGCTATCACAAGATCATCCTCATGACCGACGCCGACGTGGACGGCGCCCACATCCGCACCCTGCTGCTGACGTTCTTCTTCCGTCACATGAACGCCGTCATCGAGGCGGGCAATCTGTTCATCGCCCAGCCGCCGCTCTTCAAGGTCAAGAAGGGCAAGGTCGAGAAGTACCTGATGAACGAGCGCGAGTTCGAGGATTTCTTCCTCGGCTCGTGGGTGGCCACGGCCAAGGTGAAGGTGCCCGGCACGAAGGCCCCGATCACCGGCGAGGCGCTGCTAGAGCTCCTGCACGCGGTGAGCGAATACCGCGCGCTGTTCGGCAAGTTCGTCAAGCGGGGCGTGCCGGCGCCAATCCTGGCCGAGCTGCTGCGGGAAAAGTTCCGCGGCAACAAGCGGGGCGTGGGTCACGCGGAGATCGGCGCCGCCGTGCAAGCGGCGGCCACCGCGGTGAACGGCCACGACGTCGAGATTCGCGGCGGCGACAACGGCGATCCGCACACGATCGTCATCGGCGGCACTCCGCCGCTGACCTTCAGCACGGAGCTGTTCCGCTCGCAGGACTACGCGACGCTGCTCGAGCAGTGGGAGAAGGTCGCGGCCGCGGCCAAAGGCCCGACGGTCGTGCTCGACGAGCACGATACGGAGGTGCCCGTGAAGAGCCTCGACGATCTCTGGCGTGTTGCGCTCGACAAGTCGCGCGCGGGCGCCACCTTCCAGCGCTACAAGGGGCTCGGCGAGATGAACCCCGAGCAGCTCTGGGAAACCACGATGAATCCGGAGACGCGGACGCTCCTCAAGGTCACCATGGAGGATGCCGTCGGCGCCGACGAGATGTTCACGGTCCTGATGGGTGACGCCGTCGAGCCGCGGCGCGAGTTCATCGAGAAGCACGCCCTCGACGTCGCCAACCTGGATATCTAGATGCCCGACCGACAGATCAACGCCCCTATCGAAGAGGAGATGCGGAAGTCATACCTCGACTACGCGATGTCCGTCATCGTCGGACGCGCGTTGCCGGACATTCGCGACGGTCTGAAGCCCGTGCATCGCCGCGTGCTGTACACGATGCAGCTGCTCGGACTGGCCTTCAACCGCGGCTACAAGAAGTCGGCGCGCGTCGTCGGCGATTGCATGGGCAAGTTCCACCCGCACGGCGACTCGGCCATCTACGAAACGCTGGTGCGGATGGTCCAGGACTTCTCGCTTCGCTATCCGCTCGTGGACGGCCAGGGGAACTTCGGCTCGATCGACGGGGATCCCGCAGCGGCCATGCGCTACACCGAGACGCGCATGGCGCGCATCGCCCACGAGCTGCTCGCCGACATCGACAAGGACACCGTTGACCTCGTCCCGAACTACGACGAGAACGAGCAGGAGCCCGTCGTCCTGCCCACGCGCATCCCGAACCTGCTCGTCAACGGCTCGGCCGGCATCGCCGTCGGCATGGCGACCAACATTCCGCCGCACAACCTCAGCGAGGTCGTGGACGCGCTCGTGCTGCTGGTGGACGAGCCGGCCACGCCCATCGAGCAGCTGATGAAGGTGGTGACGGGGCCGGACTTTCCGACCGCCGGCTACATCTATGGCGCTAGCGGCATCCGCGAGGCGTACACGACCGGCCGCGGCAGCATCACGCTGCGGGCGAAGGCGCACGCCGAGAAGATGCGCGGCGGCCGCGAGGCCATCATCATCAGCGAGCTGCCGTACCAGGTGAACAAGGCCAGTCTCATCGAGAAGATCTCCGAGCTGTCGAAGGAAAAGAAGATCGAGGGCATCTCGGAGATTCGCGATGAGACGAACCGCGAGGGCATCCGCGTCGTGCTCGAGCTGGCGCGGGGCGAGATCCCCCAGATCATCCTGAACCAGCTCTACAAGCACACGCAGATGCAGACGAGCTTCGGGATCATCATGCTGGCGCTCGTCGATCGCCGCCCGCAGATCGTCAACCTCAAGGAGATGCTGGAGGCGTTCATCCGCTTCCGGCGCGAGGTGGTCACGCGGCGCACGCGTTACGAGCTGGCGCGCGCGGAGGAGCGCGCGCACATCCTGGCCGGGCTTCGCAAGGCCGTCGAGCAGCTGGACGTCGTCATCCGCATCATCCGCGGCGCCGCCAACGCCGACGTCGCGCGCGAGGCCCTGATGCGGCAGCTCGAGCTCACGGAGATCCAGGCCAAGGCCATCCTCGACATGCAGCTGCGTCGTCTGGCCGCGCTGGAGCGGCAGAAGATCATCGAAGAGCATGAGGAGGTCCTGAAGCTGATCGAGGAGCTGAAGGGCATCCTCGCCTCGGACGTCAAGCTGATGGGCATCATCAAAAAGGAGCTGCTCGAGGTCAAAGAGCAGTACGGCGACGCGCGGCGCACGGAGATCCTCACCGAGACGAGCGAGCTGACGATCGAGGATCTCCTCGCCGACGAGGAGATGGTCGTCACCATCACGCGCTCCGGCTACATCAAGCGCACGCACGTCGACACCTACCGCAGCCAGCGTCGCGGCGGCAAGGGCGTCACGGGCATGGAGACGAAAGAGGAGGACATCGTCGAGGACCTCTTCATCGCCTCGACGCATGCCTACCTGCTCTTCTTCACCAATCTCGGCAAGGTGCACTGGCTCAAGGTCCACGAGATTCCCGAGGGCGGCCGCCAGTCCAAGGGCAAGGCGATGGTGAATCTCCTGTCGCTCGGCGATCGCGAGCGCGTGGCGACGTGCGTGCCCGTGCGCGACTTCGCCGCGGGCGGCTACATCTTCTTCTGCACGAAGCAGGGCAAGGTCAAGAAGACGGAGCTCGAGGCGTATTCGCATCCGCGCGCCGGCGGCATTCAGGCCATCGGCCTGGAGGACGGCGACACGGTGATCACCGCGCGGCGCACCGACGGCACGCGCGAGGTGATGATCGCGACGAAGCTGGGGATGGCCATTCGCTTCTCCGAGGACGAGGTGCGGCCGATGGGCCGCAGCGCCACCGGCGTGCGCGGCATCGAGGTGGACGAAGGCGACGAGGTCATCGCGGGCGACGTCGTGCAAGAGGGCGCGCAGATCCTGACGATTTCCGAGCGCGGCTACGGCAAGCGCACCCCGCTCGACGAGTACCGGCTGCAGGGCCGCGCCGGCAAGGGCATCATCGACATCAAGACCGGCGGCCGCAACGGCACGGTGGTCGGCATGCTCCAGGTTCGCGAGAGCGACGACGTCCTCGTCATCACGACCAAGGGCAAGATCATCCGTATCCACGCCGGCGACGTGTCGTCGCAGGGCCGCAACACGATGGGGGTGCGCATCATCGACCTCGACGCCGACGACAAGGTCGGCTCGATCGCGCGCGTCGAGGCCGACGCCTCCACGCCGGCCGAAGCGCAGTAGTGTCGTGCTCGACCTCCGGCTGATCCGCGAGCGTCCCGACGAGGTGCAGCGGGCGCTCGCCGACAAAGGCGGCGCCCCACTCATTCCCGAGATCCTCGCGAAGGACACTGAGCGGCGGCGGCTCATCAAGGAAGCGGACGATCTCAAGGCCCAGCGCAACGTCGCCTCGGAGGCGATCGGCCGCGCGCGGAAGGCCGGCCAGGACGCCAGCGCCGAGCAGGCGCGGATGCGCGAGGTCGGCGACCGGATCAAGGCGCTCGACGCCGCGGTGAAGGCCGTTGACGAGGCGATCGACGCGCTGCTCGCCCAGGTGCCGAATGTTCCCCACCCATCGGTGCCGCACGGCAAGAGCGACGAGGAGAACGCCGAGGTGCGACGCTGGGGCACACCGCCGCGCTTCGACTTCAAGCCCAAGCCGCACGAGGAAGTCGGCGGCGCGCTCGGCCTGCTCGACATGGAGCGTGCCGCGAAGATCGCCAAGACCCGCTTCGCCGTGATGTGGGGGCCGCTGGCGCGGCTCGAGCGCGCCATCGCGCAGTTCATGCTCGACATCCAGACGCGCGAGCACGGGTATACGGAACTGTGGCTGCCGCACCTCGTGAACGCTGATACGATGCTGCGCACCGGCCAGCTGCCGAAGTTCGAGGAGCAGCTCTTCAAGACCGTCGAGGCCGACGAAGGGCGGACGCTGTACGCGATCCCAACGGCTGAGGTGCCGCTGACGGCGCTCCACGGCGGCGAGGTGCTGGCGGAAAGCACGCTGCCGCGCAAATACACGGCCTTCAGCCCGTGCTATCGGCGCGAGGCCGGCACCTACGGCAAGGACATGAAAGGGATCTTCCGCAACCACCAGTTCGACAAGGTCGAGCTGGTGAAGATCGCTGCGCCGGCGCGCGGCTACGACGAGCTGGAATCGATGGTCCGCGACGCCGAAGCGGTGCTGCAGCGGCTCGAGCTGCCGTACCGCGTGGTGGAGCGCTGCACGGGCGACGTGGGCTTCAGCTCTGCGAAGGGCTACGACATCGAGGTGTGGCTGCCGGGCCAGGACCGCTACCGCGAGATCTCGTCCTGCTCGACCTATGCCGATTTCGGCGGCCGCCGGGCGGACATCCGCTA
>JBKOZH010000021.1:0-9061 GCA_046725765.1 Candidatus Methylomirabilota bacterium
CTGCATCGCGCGTGTCTCCTGGTCGGAGTAGCGCTCCTCCGTCCACGGGTCGGCGTGCATGTGATAGCCGTTCTGCTCCCAGAAGCCCGCCGGATTGACGTCGAGGAACTCGAAGGCGCGCAGCCACTTCGACGACTTCCAGAAATAGAGCTTCGGCAACACCAGGCGCATGGGGCCGCCGTGGTCGGGCTCGAGATCCTTGCCGTTGTGTCGGAGCGCCAGCACCACGTCGTCGTCGACCAGGTCGGCGAGCGCCGTGTTGGTCGTGTAGTCGGGATCCGCGTGCTGCAGCACGAACGCGGCCCCGGGCCGCGGCCGCACCTGTTCGACGATGAAGCGCGCCGACACACCCTCCCACTCGTTGTCGAGCTTCGACCAGCGCGTCACGCAGTGGATGTCCGAGCGCACGGTCACACGCGGCAGCGCTTGAAACTCCGCCCACGTCCACGTGGTCGGTCGCTCGACGAGGCCGAAGCAGCGGAAGGTCCAGCGCGTGGGATCGAAGCGGGGTGTTCGACCGTAGGTGAGGACGGGCCATTTCTCGGTAAGGACCTGCCCGGGCGGCACTCGATCAGCAACGGCGGGATCCGGTTTTTTCATGAGGCAAATCATAAACCTGCCCGGGGGCCGCGAACGGGGGACATATAATGGAGGCGGTCGAGGTCTCACCCCAGGGGAAAGGAGCGCGGATGAAAGGACGACATGGATGAACGGTGAGCGAAAGCTGGCGATGTTCATGGATTTCGAGAACATCGCTCGCGGGGTCAAGGAAGCGCAGTACAAGCAATTCGAGCTGAAGCTGGTCCTGGAACGGTTGCTGGAAAAAGGCAAGATCATCGTGCGCCGCGCCTACGCGGACTGGAACCGATTCACCGAGTACAAGCGTCCCTTCCACGAGTGGGCCATCGAGCTGATCGACGTTCCGCAGAGCCGCTACAGCGGCAAGAACTCCGCCGACATCCGCATGGTCGTGGACGCCCTCGATCTCGCCTACGGCAAGACGCACATCGACTCGTTCGCGCTGGTCTCGGGCGACTCCGATTTCTCGCCGCTGGTGAGCAAGCTGCGGGAAAACGACCGCTACGTGATCGGCCTCGGCGTCAAGTCGTCGTCGTCCGACCTGCTCGTGGCCAACTGCGATGAGTTCATCTTCTACGAGGACCTCATCCGCGACACCAAGAAGACGCGGATGCTGTCGGGGCTCCCCGAGAAGAAGGCGGAGGCGATGGCGCAGCTGATCGACGCGATCCAGGCCCTGCAGCGCGAGAACAAGGAGACGCTCTGGGGGTCGATGGTGAAGCAGACGATGATCCGCAAGAATCCCGCGTTCAACGAGTCGTACTACGGCTACTCGACGTTCAGCAAGCTGCTCGAGGAAGCCGCCAAGCAGCGGATCGTCAGCCTGGAACGCGACGAGAAGTCGGGCACCTACATCATCACCGCGCTGGCCGAAGACTCGGGCCGCGCGGCGTAGCCACGTCTCACTCCGGGCGCTGCCCGGTATTCGGCGGCGGCACGAGCCTGAGGGTCTGGTTCCAGACCCTCAGGAACGCCGCGACCTCCGGATCTCCCTTGACGCGCTCCGGACCGTAGACCGTGACCTCGTGCGAGCGGCCGTCCATCGTGACGCGTAAGACCAGCGTCGCGGCACGCGAGACGGCGAACGCATAGTCGCCGGCCAGACGCTCGAAGCCGGCCGTCCGCACGGTGGTCACCAGGCGCGCGACGTCACGCTGGCGCAGCTTGACGAATCGGCGATGGATGCCCTTCACGCTGCCGCGTCCGCTGCGCTGCGTCTCCTGCAGCGCCTTGCCGTCGGCCGTCACCGTCAGTGTCCAGCGGTGCCACGTCATGCGGTCCCACCGGTCGCGTTCGAGATCCGGCAGCGCGGGGTAGTACTCGGCCGTCAGCGTGAAGTCGCGCGGGACCGTGTCCGCGGCCGCGGCGGGGGCGACGAGGAGCCAGGCGGCGATCGCCGCGGCGACGGCGGCACATATGGTTCGCATGTGCGCTCCATCATCGCGGCGAGGGCGCCCGCGGCGCAAGAATCTCGTGCGCGGGCGATCAGATGCGGCGCAGCCGTCCGGTATCCGACAGGAACGCCGTCAGCGCCCAGGAGACGGCGGAGATCACGAGCGCGCCGAGAAACGCGGCGCCGAAGCCCCCGACCTCGAAGCCCGGCACCAGCCGCGACGTGAGCCACACACAGAAGGCATTGAGCACGAAGATGAACAGGCCGAGCGTGACGAGCGTGATCGGCAGCGTGAGGAAGATCAAGATCGGCCGCAGCACGGCGTTGACGATGCCGAGCACGAGCGCGGCCAGCAGCGTGGTGCCGAGGCCGTGCAGCTCGATGCCGGGGATGAGCGAGGCCGCGAGCCAGAGCGCCGCGGCATTGATCAGCACGCGCAGGACGATGCCCACGCGACTACCGTGTGAGAGCCAGCCAGGTAACGCGGTCGAGCGAGAGCACGCCGGCGCCGCCGATGAGGATCGCCAGCGCCATCACGATCAGGCCGAAGTTGAACTCGAAGCCTGGCCCCTTGCCTGGCACGCCGAGGTTCAGGAAGAAGCCGTGTTTGCCGTGGACCTTGGCGATGGCCACGAGCATGACGACGATGATGCCGGCGGCGGCCGGGCGCGCCAGCAACCCGAAAAGCATGCCGAGGCCGCCAAGGAACTCGATGAACGCCGCCATCGTGGTCGCCGCCGGCGGCACGCCCATGCCGCGGAACGCCTTGATGGTGCCGGCGAGACCGTGGCCGCCGAACCAGCCGAGCACCTTTTGCGCCCCGTGCGCGAAGAAGATCACGCCCAGTCCGAGACGCACGACGAGCAGCGACCAGGACGGATAGGTGGCGAGGACAGCATCCAGCACGGCGGCCATGTGGTATCCTCCCCCGTCGTGAGCGCTCGGTTTTCGATCCGCGATACGTCGCGGCGAGTCTACACCCTGACGCTCGCGCTCACGATCGCGGTCACGCTGCTCGGCATCGGCTGCCGCGCGCCCGCGCCGAGCGCGCAGGATCGTGTCGCCGGAGTCTCCGTCGCCATCGACGCGCAGATGGCCAAGGGTCCCGCGAGCGCGGCGGTGACCATCGTCGAATTCTCCGACTATCAGTGACCGTTCTGCCGGCGTGTCCAGCGGTCGCTGGAGCAGCTTCTGAAGGAGTACGATGGCCAAGTGCGCCTCGTGTACAAGGACTTCCCGTTGCCGTCGCACACGCTGGCCGTGCCCGCGCACGAGGCCGCGCGCTGCGCGGGCGCGCAGGGTCGGTACTGGGCGTATCACGACGTGCTCTTCGAGCGCCAGCCGCGCTTCTCGCGGGACGATCTCGTGCGCTATGCCGTCGACCTCAAGCTGGATCGCGAGCGCTTCGAGCGCTGTCTGGACGGACGCACCTATCGCGCCGCCGTCCAGGCGGACTTCGCGGAGGGCCGCCAGATCGGTATCCGCAGCACCCCGACGTTCTTGATCAACGGCAAGCCGCTCATCGGCGCGCAGCCGATCGATGCGTTCCGCGCGGCGATCGACGACGCGCTGCGGGCGCGCCGCTGATGGCGTTCGTGCGCGTGGCCCGCGGCGCCGATATTCCCGTCGGTCGCGGATGCCTGGTGGAAGCAGGTACCTGCACGCTCGCCGTGTTCAACGCCGGCAACGGACGCTTTCACGCCGTCAGCGCGCTGTGCCCGCACGAGGATGGGCCGCTCGCCGACGGTTGGCTCGAGGGCGACGCCGTCGTCTGCCCCTGGCATGGTTTCGACTTCGATCTGGCCACCGGACAGTGCCGCGTGGCCGATGATCTGTCTATCGGTGTCTTCCCCACGCGCGTGGTCAACGGCGCCGTCGAAGTGGACGTGCCATGACCACGCGCCCCACTCAACCCCAAAGGTGCTAGGGTAACCAGCCATGGGCGAACGCGCGGTGAAACACGTGAGGAAGTTCTTGGGGCAGCGCCTGCGGGCGCTTCGCAAGCAGCGCACCCTCAGCCAGGAGCGCCTCGGTGATCGCGCCGGCCTCTCGGGCAAGTTCATCGGAGAGGTCGAGCGCGGCGAGAAATCGATCTCGATCGACAGCCTGTACCGCGTGTCGGTCGCGCTCGAGATCCCGCTGCGCGAGCTCACGGACGTGCGGGCCGACAAGCCGTCGGCGGTGCCGAGCGAGGACGCGGAGAAGATCTTCGCGCTCGTCGCCGGGCGGCGCCGGCCGGAGGACATCCGCCGCGCGTACCGGGTGCTCCAAGCAATCTTCGGCAAGGCCTCGTGAGCGGGTGACGACGGACCAGCTCTGGCTGACTATTGGTCTGCTCGGGCAGGCCCTGTTCTCGGCGCGCTTCCTGGTGCAGTGGATCGCGTCGGAGCGCCGCAGGCGGAGCGTGGTGCCGCTCGCGTTCTGGTACTTCTCCGTCGGCGGCGGCGTGACGCTGCTCGCATACGCGATCTACCGGCGCGATCCCGTGTTCATCCTCGGCCAGGGCGCGGGCCTGTTCGTGTACGCGCGCAATCTCTGGCTGATCAATCGCGCGGCCGGACCGCTGGCGGAATCGTGATGCTAGAATGACGGGACCCAACCGCCAAGGAGAGCCCACGGTGTCGTCGACGATCAACTGGACGCAGGTGCACACCCGCCCGACCCTTATGATCCCCGGCCCGACGGAGCTGCCGTTCCCCGTCATCCAGGCGATGAACCAGCCGCCAGCGATCCAGTACGACCGCTCCTTCGACGAGGGCCTGCTGGAGCCGACGACGCTGGCGCTGCGCGACGTCTTCCAGACCAGCAACGAGGTCCTCGTCATGCCGGGCTCGGGACGGACCGCGCTCGAGGCCGGCGCCGTCTCGGTGATCGAGCCCGGTGACCGCGTGCTGGTCGTCGGCGCCGGCGCCTTCGGTCTCATGATGCGCGAGATCATGAGCCGCGTGGGCGCGGACGCCACGGAGTTCCCGATCGAGTGGGGCGCGCGGCTCGACGTCGAGCGGCTCGCGCGTGAGGCGGAGCGTGTGCGGCCGAAAGCGATCACGCTCGTGCACAACGAGACGTCGACGGGCACGACGTATCCCGCGGCCGACGTCGCGAAGATCGCCCGCTCCGTCGACGCGCTCTTCATGCTGGACACGGTGTCGTCGATCGCGGGCCTGGACGTGCGCACCGACGAGTGGGGCGTCGATCTCAACATGACGGGCTCGCAGAAGTGCCTGGCGGCGCCGCTGGGCATGTCGCTCGTCTCGGTGAGTCAGCGGGCGTGGGACGCGATGGAGAAGCGCAAGAAGAAGTCGCAGTCGTACGCCTACGATCTGCTCCGCTGGCGCACCAACTGGGTGCCCGTCTCGCGTGGCGGCAAGGTACCCGACGGCACGCCGCGCAGCCAGCCGATCTCGATCCCCACGCATCTCACGGCGGCGCTGCACGTGGCGGTGCGTTTGATCCTCGAGGAAGGCATCGCCAACCGCGCCCGGCGCCACGCGGTCGCCGGCGGCGCGCTCCGCGCCGGCGTGGCCGCGATGGGCCTGTCGATGTTCCCCGATCCGACGATCGCTTCGAACACCGTCTCGTGCATCCGCGCGCCGAAGGACATCGAGCCGGCCGCGGTCGTGAAGCGCATGCGCGAGCAGTACGGCATCCTGATCGGCACCGGGCTCGACAAGATCCGGTCCTCGACGCTGCGCATCGGCACCATGGGCGTGACCGCCAGCCCGCACTACGTGCTCCCGACCCTGTCCGCGCTCGAGCTGACGCTGCGGGACCTCGGGTACAAGTGCGAACCCGGCGCCGGCGTTGCCGCCGCCCAGGCCGCCTTCGCGAACGGCACATGACGGAGCCACGTGTGTCTAGAACAGGCCGTTTAACGCAGGCTCGCCTCGCGCGCCGAGCGCGCTGCGGCGTCGCACTCCCACGATTCCAGCCAGGGCTCGCGGCACCCGCTCCAATAAACCCGTGCCGGATCCCCTGATCTCCGTTCCCGACGATTTCCCGAGCGTCTTCGAGAAATCGGCGGCGCACGAGGCCTCTCGCAAGCTGGGCGAGACCGTCGTCTACCCGGCACGCGGCGCCGACGAGGAGTCGGAGCTGATCAAGCGCATCGGGCGCGCGCGGGTGGCCATCAACATCCGCGCGCACGCGCGCTTCAGCGACGGCGTCTTCGGCGGCTGCCCGAATCTCAAGATGGTCTCGATCTGGGGCACCGGCACGGACAACATCGACCTGGATGCCGCCGGACGGCGCGGCGTGACGGTGTGCAACACGCCCGGCGTCAACGCCTTCGCCGTCGCCGAGCACGCCCTGACGCTGATGCTCGCCACGGGCCGCAAGCTCGTGCGCATCGACCGCGAGATGCGGGGCGGCGCCTGGCCGCGCGAGATGCTGACGCAGTGTCTCGGCAAGACGCTGGGCGTCTTCGGCACCGGGACGATCGGCGCGCGCGTCATCGCGCTGGGCAAGGCGATCGGCATGGACGTGCTCGCGTGGAGCGCACGCGGCGACGAGGCGCACGTACGGGCGCTCGGGGCGCGACCGGCGTCAAAGGACGAGATCTTGCGCACCGCGGACTTCGTCTCGCTGCACGTGCGCCTGACGCCGGAGACGCGGGGGTTTTTCGGCCGCCGCGAGCTGTCGCTGATGAAGAAGACGGCGATCCTCGTGAACACCGGGCGCGGCGCGCTCGTCGAGCGCGAGGCGCTTCTGGACGCGCTGGCCACGAAGAAGATCGCCGGCGCCGGCCTCGACGTCTTCCACGACGAGCCGCTCAAGCCCGGCGATCCGATCCTTGGCTTCGACACCGTGGTGCTGTCGCCGCACAACGCCGGTCAGACGGCCGAGGTCGTGCGCGATGGGTTGCTGCGCGCGGTGAAGAACGTCGAGAACTTCCTCGCCGGCCGCCCCACCGACGTCGTCGTCGCGCCCGTGAAGTAGCCCGCGCCTGGACAGCGTCCTCCTCAAGCTCGTCGTCACGCCCGTCCTGATCGGCAGCGCCAGCCTCGCCGGCCGGCGCTGGGGACCGGCCGTGGGCGGCTGGCTCGTGGGCCTGCCGCTGACGTCGGCGCCGATCGCGTTCTTCCTCGCACGCGACCACGGCCCCCACTTCGCCGCGGCCGCCGCCGTCGGCATTCTGGCGGGGACGGCATCGCAGGCGGCCTTCTGCCTCGCCTACGCGCGCACCGCGCTGCGCGCCCGGTGGCCGGCCGCGCTCGCGGCCGGCTCGCTCGCATTCGCGCTGGCGACGCTGGCGTTTCGCTGGCTGCCGCTGTCGCTCGTGCCGCTCGCCGTCATCGCGGTCGCGTCCCTGCTCGCCGCGCGCGCGCTGATGCCGCCCTCTACCGCGCCCTCGTCCGCGGGCGCACCGTTGCCCTGGTGGGATCTTCCCGCGCGCATGGTCGTGACCACGGCCTTCGTGCTGCTGCTGACGGGTGTCGCCTCGGAGCTCGGACCACACCTCACCGGGTTGGTGACGCCGTTTCCGCTCTACGCGGCGGCCCTCGTCGTCTTCACGCACGCGCTGGAGGGACCGGCGCGCGCCGCCGGCGTGCTGCGCGGGCTTCTGCTGGGACTCTACTGTTTCGTCGGCTTCTTCTTCGTGCTGGCGCTGCTGCTCGAGCGCGCGGGCATCGCGCTGGCGTTCTCGGCAGCCGCCGCCGTCGCGCTCGCCGTCCAGGGCGCCGCCTTGTGGGTGCTGCGCCACCAGTCATAGATCTGAGCACCGGTGGTGAGCCACACGCCCTTCTTGCCTCGAATGTAGTCGTACACCGCCTCGAAGTACTTGATCCGGTGAGGCACGCCGTGAATGTAGGGGTGCACGGCGATCGCCATCACGCGCGGGTTCTTCGCCCCCTCCGCGTACAGGCGATCGAACTGGTCGCGACAGCGCTGCACCCACGCCGACGACTCGTGGTGCTGGATGACCATCGTCGGGATGTCGTTCAGCTCGAGCGTGTACGGTACCGAGACGAGCGGTCCGTGCGTCGTGCGCATCTCGTACGGCTGGTCGTCGTTGACCCAGTCCGAGACGTACTCGATGCCGGCCTCGGCGAGCAGATCGAGTGTCTCCCACGTCTCCGTCAGTCCCGGGCCGAGCCAGCCTTTCGGCTTCTTGCCGGTGAACTTCTCGATGATCTGGACCGAGTCGCGGATCACCGCTCGTTGATCGGGCTGCACGTGCATGGCGCCCTGCTTCACGCCGTGGCCCATGAACTCCCAGCCGGCGTCGCGCATCGCCTCCGCCACGCGCGGATACGCGTGGCAGACATTCGCATTGATCGCCGTCGTCGCGAGAATCTTCCGGCTCACGAGCGCCTCGTACATACGCCAGAAGCCCACGCGCATGCCGTAGTCGTGCCATGCCCAGTTCGGAACGTCCGGCACGGTGGCGACACCCTGCGGCGCGGTGAGGTACTGACGCGCCATGGGCTTTTCGATGTCCCACTCCTCGATGTTCACGATGGTCCACACGGCGATGCGCGCGCCCTTGGGCAGGCGCCACGGCGTGCGATCGACGATCGCGGAATAGTCGAAGCGCTCGTGCGGCAGTCTCACCATCGGCTCCTTTTCCGTATGCTCGCCTCGCACGGTGCGGCCCCACGACGTGCTGCGGCTCGCACGGCGGGACAAAGTCCGCCCTATAGTACAATCCCGGCCGTGGCCCGGCCCGACGCCATCGACGTTCACGCGCATTTCTTTCCGGAGCGCTATCTCGATCTCATCGCGCGCGAAGGCGGGCCGTATCAGGCGCGCATCGATCGCTCCGATCCCAAGGGGCCATGCAT
Organism: Candidatus Methylomirabilota bacterium; assembly: GCA_046725765.1. GTDB lineage: Bacteria > Methylomirabilota > Methylomirabilia > Rokubacteriales > CSP1-6 > AR12. The sequence continues at coordinate 8,755 of JBKOZH010000021.1, forward strand.
CGTCCTCAAGGACTCACGCACGCTGCCGCTCGAGGCCACGTACTGGGACCTCGACCGCCGGCGCAAAGCGATGGATCGCGTCGGCGTCGCCGTCCACGCGCTGTCGCTGACCTCGCCGATGGTCTACTGGGCCGACGGCGATCTCGGCCAGCGACTCGCCGCCGCTGTCAATGACGCGATGAGCGAGGCGCATCGCGCGTATCCCGATCGCTTCGTCGGGTGTGCGACGCTGCCGATGCAGGAGCCCAAGCGCGCGCTGGCCGAGCTCGAGCGCGCGGCCGCGCTGCCGGGCATCCGCGGTGTGTAC
>JBKOZH010000200.1:0-13575 GCA_046725765.1 Candidatus Methylomirabilota bacterium
AGCTCGACGTCACCGTCATCCCGACCAACCGCACGCTCATCCGGATCAACCATCCGGACGTCGTCTACAAGACCGAGCGCGAGAAGTTCAACGCGGTCGTCGACGACATCATCAAGCGCAACGAGAAGGGCCAGCCCGTCCTTGTCGGAACCGTCTCGATCGAGAAGTCCGAGGCCGTGTCCAAGCTCCTCAAGAAGCGCGGCGTTCGCCACGAGGTGCTCAACGCCAAGTATCACGAGCGCGAGGCGGAGATCGTCGCGCAGGCGGGTCGGCGAGGCGCCGTCACCATCGCGACCAACATGGCCGGACGGGGCACCGACATCCTGCTCGGCGGCAACCCGGACTTCCTCTCGAAGGAGATGCTGCGCAAGAAGGGACTCGATCCGGTCACCGCCTCCGCAGAGGATCGCTCGGGGGCGCTCGCGGAGGCGCGGCGCATCACGGAACCCGAGCACCAGCAGGTGGTCGAGCTCGGAGGCTTGCACATCGTCGGCACCGAGCGCCACGAGTCGCGTCGTGTCGACAACCAGCTGCGCGGTCGTTCCGGCCGTCAGGGCGACCCGGGGTCCTCGCACTTCTATCTGTCGCTCGAGGACGACCTGCTGCGGATCTTCGGCAGCCACCGGATCCAGAAGATCATGGAGCGCCTGGGCATGGAGGAGGGCGAGCCGATCGAGCACAAGCTCGTGACGCGCGCCATCGCCACGGCGCAGAAGCGCGTCGAGAATCACAACTTCGAGATCCGCAAGCATCTGCTCGAGTACGACGACGTCATGAACAAGCAGCGCGAGATCATCTACGGCATGCGCCGGCAGATCCTCGACGGCGAGAGCCAGGCGGACACGGTGGCCGAGTGGATCGACGATCTCGTGCTGGACACGCTCGACGCCTACGCCGCCGAGGGGGCGCATCCCGAGGACTGGGACCTCGGCGCGCTCACCGAGGCTCTGCACCGGCAGTTCGACGTCAAGATCGCCAGCGGACAGTACGAGGAGGTCGGCTCGCGCGAAGGCCTGGCCACACTGATCGGCGAGGCCGTGAAGGAGCGCCACACGCAGCGGGAGCGCGAGCTGGGCGACGAGCTCATGCGCGCGCTCGAGCGGCACGAGATGCTGCTCGTGATCGACACGCAGTGGAAGGACCACCTGCTCTCGATCGATCACCTCAAAGAGGGCATCGGTCTGCGCGGCTACGGCCAGCGCGACCCGCTGACCGAGTACAAGAAGGAGGCGTTCGACCTCTTCCAGGACATGGTCGAGCGCACGAAGGCCATCGTCGTCGAGCGGCTGTTCAAGGTGCAGGTCGTGCGGGATGCTCCCATGGAACTGCCGACCATCACGGCGTGGGCCGATGCGCACGAATCTCGCGGCGCGCTGCCGAGCGAGCCGCGGCCCGGTGCGTGGACGCCCTCAGCCCCGTCGGCGGCTGCGGCGCCGCCGCCGCGGCCGTCTCCCGCACCACGCACACCGACCGGCGAGAAGATCGGACGCAACGATCCCTGCTACTGCGGCTCCGGCAAGAAGTACAAGAAGTGCCATCTGCCGCAGGGGGGCTGACCTGAGCGACCGTAAATATCGGCAGCAGGGGTATCGCGGCGGAGCCGCCGGCGGCGGCGCTCAGGAGCGCCGCGAGGCGCCGAAGCCCGGCGGAACGTTCGGAATCCTCAAGAGCCGCGCGACGTCACGCTGCGCCGAATGCGGCACCGTGCTGCCGATCACCGCGGACTCGCTCGCGCGCTGTCCGCAGTGCCAGAGCGAACTCCACGCGTGTCGCCAGTGCGCGCACTTCGATCCCGCCCGGCGCTTCGAATGCGCGCAGGAGATCGCCGAGCGTGTGGCCGACAAGCGCGCGCGCAACGAGTGCGCGCTGTTCTCGATGATCGTGACCGTCGAGCGCGACACGTCGGGCGGCTCGATGCACCCCGACGATGCCCGTCGGACGTTCGGCAGTCTCTTCAAGAAGTAACGGCGGCGCACATTCCTAAAAGGAGCCGCTCGACGGGGCCCGAATTCCGCCCCGGCGGCGCGATATCTGGGGCCGATCGGCGACTTTAGCCCCAGCCGCTGGTATTTTTTTCTTGGTCGATGCGCGAGGCGCGTGCCAAGATTCGACATGCGACTCGAGTCCATTGCGATCCACGGCTTCAAGTCGTTCGCTGAGAAGACGACCGTCAAGGTGCTGCCTGGCATCACCGCGATCGTCGGCCCGAACGGTTGCGGCAAAAGCAATGTAGGCGAAGCCGTGCGCTGGGCGCTGGGCGAGCAGAGCGCCAAGTCGCTGCGCGGCCAGCGGATGGAAGATCTGATCTTCCACGGCTCGGCCTCGCGCAAGCCCGTGGGCCTCGCCGAGGTCGAGCTGCAGTTCAGCAACGACGGCGCGGTCGCCGTCCCGTTCAGCGAGATCGCGGTCAGCCGCCAGCTCTACCGGACGGGGGAGAGCGAGTACTTCCTCAACGGCACGCCCTCGCGCCTGCGCGACATCCTCGACCTCTTCGCCGGCACCGGTGCCAATCCACGCGCGTACTCCGTCATGGACCAGGACAAGCTCAACCACGTCCTGACGGCCAAGCCCCACGAGCGCCGCATCTTCATCGAGGAGGCGGCCGGCATCGCGCGCTATAAGCAGCAGCGCAACGAGACGCAGGGCAAGCTCGATCAGGCGCGCCAGAACCTCGTGCGCGTGCGCGACGTGATGGACGAGGTGCGCCGCCAACTCGGGTCGCTCGAGCGGCAGGCGAAGAAGGCGCAACAGTACAAAGGGCTGCAGAACGAGCGGCGTGAGCTGGCGCTGGCACTCGTCGCCGCCGACTACGCGGCGCTGACGACGCAGGCGACGCAGCTCGCGAGCGAGCTCGAGGCGCTGCGCGAGATCGAGCAGACGCAGCGCACGCGCGCGGCGGCGCTCGCGGCGCGGGAAGCGCGGCAGCGCGAGCTCATCCAGGCGAGCGACCACGCCCTGTCCGACCTCCGCCAGCGCGTGCAGAAGGTTCAGGGCGAGCTCGAGCGGCTACTCGAGCGCCGCGAGCAAATGGGCGTGCAGGTGCGCGAGCTCGGCGAGGAGTCGGTGCGGCTGCACGAGGAGATTCGCAGCGCGGGCGAGCGCCTGGACTCGATCATCGGCGAGCGGCACACGGCGCGTGCCGCGCTCGCTGACGCCGAGCGCATGGCGTCCGAGCGCGCCACCGACGCGCGCGAGCTCGAGGCCACGCTGGAGAGCCATCGCGTCGCCCTCGGCGGCGATCGCGACCGGCTGGAGGCCCTGCGCCTCGAACAGGTCAGGATTGCCGGCGAGCGCGTGGACCTCGTCCGCCAGGCGGGTGAGCTCCGCGAGCGCGGTGCGCAGCTGGCCCGACGGGCCGAGCGGCTGACGCAGGAGCGCGCAGCGGCGGAGGCGGAGGCGCTGCAGCTCTCGGCCGAGCGCGCCACCGTCGAGGCCGCGCATGGCCGCGCCCTGGCCGCGCTCTCGACGCTCGGCGTGGAGCGCGAGCAGCTGCAGAGGACGCTGGCCACGCGCGAGGCGGAGCTCGCCAGCGCCGAGATGGCGCTGGGCGACGCGCGGCTCGCCTACGTCTCGCGCAGCTCGCAGCTCGATGCGCTGCGCGCCCTCGAGGTCGCACGCGAGGGCTACGGCACCGGCGTGCGCGCCGTGTTCGAGGCCGGCGCGGCACTCGCCGGCATTCGCGGGACCGTCGCCGACCTGCTCGATGTGCCGCCCGGACTGGAGCGAGCGGTCGAGGCGGTGCTGGGTGAGCGCCTGCAGTGGGTCGTGGTCGAGCGCTTCGAGCACGCCCGGGCCGCCGTCCAGCACCTCAACGGCCGCCGTGCGGGCGCCGCGACGTTCATTCCGCTCGAGCACCTCGACGCGCGCTCGCGCCACACCGACGACGAAGAGCGCCACCGGGGACACACGTGGCTCGCGAAGGCGATCGGCGGTCCCGAGCCGCTGCTCGTGCAAGACCTGCTCGGCCAGGTCGCCGTGGTGGATGACCTCGACGCCGCCGAAGCCGCCTGGCGCCGCAACGGCGTCGTCGCGACCTATGTGACCCCGGCCGGCGAAGTGCTCTCGCCCGCGGGCGGATTGCACGGCGGCGCCGCCGACGACCGCAACGCGGACGACTCACTCCTCGCCCACTCGCTCCTCGCCCGCAAGCGGCAGCTGCGAGAGCTCGACGAAGAGGTCGCGCGGCTCATGGCCGACGTCGAAGCGCGGCAGCACGCCGCAGCGGCCATCTCCGCCGAGCTCACGGCGATCCGCACACGCCTCGGCAGCGTCGATCACGACGTCCAGGCGCGCCAGGCCGACCGGCTCGGCAGCGAAAAGGACATCGGGCAGGTGGCGCGCGAGCACGACCGCGTCCAGCGTCATCTCCAAACGCTCGGCAGCGAGATCGGACAAGTGGAGACCGAGGCGCGGGAGACCACCGAGCTGCTCACGCGGCTCGAGCATCACGTCGAGGCCGCGCGCGAGGCCGAGGCCCGTCAGGAGTCGGCGATGGCCGCCGCCCGTGCCGCCATCGACACCGCCCAGGCGCGGGAGACCGAGCTGGTGGCCGACCTCACGGCGTGCCGCGTGGATGCCGCCTCGGTGGCCGAGCGCGCCGAGGCGCTCACGCGCGAGCTCGCGCGGCTGGATCAGATGGAGACGGACGTCACCGAGCGCGTCGGCCAGGCGCAGCAGCGACAGGCCCAGCTCGTCGAGCGCCGGCAGTGGCTCACCGAGGAGCGCGAGCGCACGGACGCGAGCGCCCGCGACGTGGCTGTCGAGCGTGACCGGCTCGAGACCGAAGCGCGTGGCGCGGGCGAACGGCATCAGACGCTGCTCGACGAGCTGGGCACAGTCGAGAGCGAGACGCGCGGCGTGCAGGCCGAGCTATCCCGCGCCGTCAGCGCCATCCACGACATCGAGCTGCGCGCTACCGAGGGACGCGTCCGCCGCGAGGAGCTCGCCCAGGACGCCTGGCGATCCTATGGCGTCGACGCCACGACGCTGCTCGCCAGCCACGATCCCGAGCGCGATCTCGTGGTGGCGCGCGAGCGCGTGAGTGAGCTGGATGACAAGCTCGCCGCGATCGGCGCCGTCAACCTCGTCGCCGACGAGGAATACCGCGAGCTCGACGAGCGGCTGAGCTTCCTCAAGACGCAATACGACGACCTGACCGCGTCGATCAAGGATCTCGAAAAGGCGCTCCGCGGCATGACCCGCACCGCACAGGAACGCTTCTCTCAGGCGTTCGCCGAGGTCAACCGCCACTTCGGCGAGATCTTCCAGCGGCTCTTCGAGGGCGGCCGCGCCGAGCTGCGCCTCGTCGAGGCCGAGGAGGGTGGTGACCCCCTCGACACGGGCGTGGAGCTCATGGCGCAGCCGCGTGGTAAGCGCCTGCAGGCCGTCTCGCTGATGTCCGGCGGTGAGCGCGCGCTGACGGGTCTGGCGCTGCTGTTCGCAATCTTCTACTTCCGGCCGAGCCCCTTCTGCGTGCTCGACGAGGTGGACGCCCCGCTCGACGACGCCAACATCCACCGCTTCCTGCGGGTACTGCGCGAGCTGACGAGCCAGACGCAGTTCCTCGTGATCACCCATAACCGCAAAACGATGGAGGCCGCGGACATCCTCTATGGCGTCACCATGGAGGAGCCCGGCCTGTCGAAGATCGTCTCCGTGAATCTTGCCGCGGCGACCGCACACGCCGGGTAGCGACGGGACACACCCGGGAAAGGTGAAAGGCGCGGGCGGGATAGGCTAGACTCGTTTTGCAGTGGCCTCCGTCGGCGAGCATCTCCGCGAGCTCCGTCAACGTCGAGGGCTCTCGCTCGAGGAGCTCTCGCGTACCACCCGCGTCCCCTCGCGCTACCTGGAGGCTCTCGAGTCCGACCAGTTTTCGGCGCTGCCGGCGCCGGTGTTCATCCGCGGCTTCATCCGGGCCTACTGCCAGGCGGTGAGCGCGCCGCCCGACGAAGCGCTTGCGATTTATGACCATCACGCGGGGGCGGCGCCGGCGGCCCCACCCGTGCGCGTCACCGCCCCCGCGGATCCCAGGCCGCCCGCCGTCGTCGAGAGCGAGGCGCGCAACCGTAGCGCGGTCCTGGTCAGCTTCGCGCTGCTCGTCGTCCTCGGCCTCGCGTTGTTCGCGGTAGCCGTCGTGACGCAGCCGCCACGCGAGGAACGCGCGGACCGCCGCACGCCCGGGGAAGCATCGGTCTCCGCGGTCACCTCCGTGCCCCCCTCGTCCGAGCCATCGGCGACCGCGGGCTCTCCGGCTGCGACCGCGCCGAGCACGAGTCCCACTCGGCCAACGGCGAGCCCGGCGCCCGCGCCTGCCAACCCGGGTTCGGCGACCGCGACTCCGCCATCTCCGCCGAGGCCGACCTCGCCCGCCGAGCCCGTGGCGCGAACCACGGCGCCGATCCAGCCGGCCGCGCCCGCGACACCGGCTGCGCCGCCCTCACCGCCAGTCGGCACACCGGCGCCCCCCGCCGCAGGCCCGGCAAGCACCGAGCAGGCGCGTCCGACTCCGCAGCCGTGGTTGCCGGACGTCCAGGCCGCCACGGGCGGTGTGGCCTCGCCGTACCGGCTGGTCGCGCGCGCGTCCGAGGCGACGTGGATCCGCGTGCGAACGGAAGATGGCCGTAGCACGGAGGAAACATTGCCGGCGGGACAGACGCGCGAGTGGGTTTCGAATCGTCCGTTCGTGCTCACAGTCGGCAACGCCGGGGGAGTGACGCTCGAGCTGAACGGACGGACCCTGCCGCCGCTCGGCCCGAGCGGCGCGGTCATCAGCCGCATCGTGCTGCCGCCTCAGTAGTCGCGGACGCGGGATCCCACGCTTCAGCGCGCCGACACGCTACACTGACGGGCGATGTCTCTCTTTTCCGGCCTCAAGGAGCGGCTGCGCGACGGGCTCAAGCGCTCGCAGGAATATCTCGCCTCCGGTCTGGCGACCGTGCTGGAGCCCGACCGTCCGATCGACGAAACACTCTACGAAGAGCTGGAAGAGCTGCTGATCGCCGCCGACCTCGGCGCCGCGATCGCCGCGGACTTCACGAATCGGGCGCGCGAGGAAGTGATGTTCGGGACCGTGACCCGCGCCGACCAGCTGCGGCCGCTGTTCCGCCGATTCCTCATCGACGCGCTGAAGCCCGCGGCGCAGCCGCTGACGCTGCAGGCGCGCCCCAGCGTGGTGCTGATGCTCGGGGTGAACGGTGCCGGAAAGACGACCACGGCCGCCAAGCTCGCCGCATCGCTGAAGGGCGACGGTCGACAGGTGCTGCTCGCCGCCGCGGACACCTTTCGCGCGGCCGCCATCGAGCAGCTCGAGACGTGGGGCGCGCGCATCGGCGTGGACGTCATCCGCCAGGCGGCGGGCTCCGATCCCGCGGCGGTGGTCTTCGACGCGGTGAAGGCCGCGCTGGCGCGACAGGCGGACGCCCTCATCGTCGACACCGCCGGCCGGCTGCACACGAAGACGAACCTCATGGACGAGCTCGCGAAGCTGAAGCGGGTCATTGAGCGGCAGTGTCCCGGCGCGCCGCACGAGTCGCTGATGGTGCTCGACGCGCCGACCGGTCAGAACGGCTTCGCTCAGGCGCAGATGTTCCACGAGGCCATCGGGCTCAGCGGCGTGTCCCTGACCAAGCTCGACGGCACCGCCAAGGGCGGCATCGTCGTTCGCATCGTCCGGGAGCTGAAACTTCCCATCAAGCTGGTCGGTGTCGGTGAGCGCATCGAAGATCTCAAGGCCTTTGACGCCGAGGCGTTCGTGGACGCGCTGGTGCCGGCGTCCGCGCGCGGGGAGTCCGCGTGAGCCCCGAAGCGCTGATGCGCCGTGCGCTGGAGCTGGCCGAGCGCGGGCGCGGGCTGACATCGCCGAATCCGCTCGTCGGCGCGGTCGTCGTTCAGAACGGCGACATCGTCGGCGAGGGATTTCACGCGCGTGCTGGTGGACCACACGCCGAGGTCGTGGCCCTGGAGGCCGCGGGCGCACGCGCGCGCGGTGCGACGCTGTACGTGACGCTCGAGCCGTGCAATCACGTCGGCCGGACGCCGCCGTGCGTTTCGGCCATCTTCACGGCTGGCGTGACGCGTGTGGTCGCCGCGGCCGTCGATCCGAACCCCTTTGTCCCCGGCGGCGGCGCCGCGGCGCTGCGCGAGTGCGGCGTGGCGGTGGTGACAGGTGTCCTCGAGCGCGAAGCCGTCGCCCAGAATCGCGTGTTCTTCACCGCCATGCGGGAGCGGCGGCCGCACGTCACGCTCAAAGCTGGCATGACCGCCGACGGCAAGATCGCCGACGTGCACGGCGTGGCGCGCTGGATCACCGGCGAGACCGCGCGTGCGGAGGCGCACCGGCAGCGGAGCGAAGTCGACGCCATCGTCGCTGGCATCACGACCGTCCTGCGTGATGATCCGGCGTTGACGGTGCGCCGGGGCGAGCCGTGGCCGCGCGAGCCGTGGCGCGTCGTGCTCGATGCCGAGGCGCGCACGCCGCCAGGCGCGCGCATGATCACCGGCGCGACACCGTCCCGCGCGCTGATCACCGTCGGCGAGCGCGCGCCGGCCGCCCGCGTCGAGGCGCTGCGCGCGGCTGGCGCGGAGGTGGTGCCGTTGCCGCTGCGTGACGGGCGCGTCGCCGTCGACGCCGTGCTCGCCACCTTGTTCGACCGGGAGGTCCGCGCGGTGTTGCTGGAAGGTGGCGGCGAAGTGCACGCGTCGTTTCTCGACGCCGGCCTCGTCGACCATGTGACGCTCTATGTCGCGCCGCTGCTGCTGGGCGGCCGCGCGGCGCCCGGTGTGGTCGGCGGTGCCGGCCGCGAGCTCAAGTCGGCGATTCGTCTCGGAGCGATGACGGTCCGCGCGGTCGGCGACAACTTGTTGATTGAAGCCGACGTGGAAAAGGTCGCCGACGATTCTTTGCCCGACCGTCGGGCGCCGGAGGCCCTGCGAAGGCGCCCCGACGGCAAAGTGGAAAAGGTCGCCGACGATTCTTTGCCCGACCGTCGGGCGCCGGAGGCCCTGCGAAGGCGCCCCGACGGCACATAGGAATGTTCACCGGGATCGTCGAGGAAGTCGGCAGCATCCGCGCCGTCGCGCGCAAGGGCGACATCACGCGTCTCGACGTCGCAGCGAGCCTCACGCGGGAAGGCAGCGACGTGGGCGCCAGCGTCGCGGTCAGCGGGGTGTGTCTGACCGTGGTCGAGCGTGCTCCCGACGGGCTGGCGTTCGAGATGGGGCCGGAGACGCTGGCGCGTACGTCCTTGGGCGCGCTGCGCCCGGGCGACGCGGTCAACCTCGAGCGGCCCCTCCGTTTTGGCGGCTCCCTGGGTGGCCACCTGGTCCTCGGCCATGTAGATGGGACCGGCACAGTAGAGGCCGTGAGCCGTGTAGAATCGACGGCGCGGGTGAGGATCGCACTTGGCGACCGGCAGCTGGCCCCGCTGTTGATCCCGCAGGGCTCGGTGGCCGTCGACGGTGTGAGCCTGACGGTGGCGGCGCTCGACGATGCGACGTTCGAGGTAATGCTGATCCCGCACACGCTGGCCGTCACGACGCTCGGCCGGCTGGTGGTGGGACAGGTCGTGAACGTCGAGACGGACGTCATCGGCAAGTACGTGCAGCGGTCGCTCGCGGTGAAGGGGGCATGATGACCGGCTTCGCGACCATCGAAGAGGCGATCGAGGAGATCCGGCACGGCCGTATCCTCGTGGTCGTCGACGACGAGGATCGCGAAAACGAGGGCGACCTCGTCATGGCCGCCGACAAGATCAGCCCCGAGGCCGTCAACTTCATGGTCACGCACGCCCGCGGGCTCATGTGCGTGCCGATGCTGGGCGAGCGGCTCGACGACCTCAAGCTCGGCATGATGGTCGCCGACAACACCGCGCCGATGGGCACGGCCTTCACGATCAGCGTCGACGCGCGTCGCGGCATCACCACCGGCATCTCCGCCTACGACCGCGCGGTGACGATCCGTGCCCTCGTCGATCCGCAGATGACCGCCGCGGACCTCGTCACCCCCGGCCACATGTTCCCGCTGCGCGCGATGGAGGGCGGGGTGCTGCGCCGCGCCGGCCACACGGAGGCGGCGGTCGACCTGGCGAGGCTGGCCGGCTGCTATCCCGCCGGCGTGATCTGCGAGGTGCTCGACGAGTCAGGTGAGATGGCGCGCCTGCCCCAGCTGGTCGAGCTCGCGCGGCGACATGGTCTCAAGCTCATCACGATCAAGGACCTCATCGAATACCGCACGCAAAAGGAAAAGCTCGTCAAGCGACTCGCCACCACGCGGCTGCCGACCGACTACGGTGAGTTCACCGCGATCGCGTACGAGGCGACGGTGTACAGCCGCGTGCACTTCGCGATCGTGATGGGCCAGGTGGCCGGCGACGAGCCGGTGCTCGTGCGCATGCACTCCGAGTGCCTCACCGGCGATGTCTTTCACTCGCTGCGCTGCGACTGCGGGCCGCAGCTCAACATGGCGTTGGCGATGATCCAGAAGGAAGGGCGCGGCGTGCTCGTCTACCTGCGGCAGGAAGGCCGCGGCATCGGCCTGCACAACAAGATCCGAGCGTATGGGCTGCAGGATCTCGGGATGGACACCGTCGAAGCGAACGCCGCGCTCGGCTTCAAGGCCGACATGCGCGACTACGGAATCGGCGCGCAGATCCTCGTCGATCTGGGCCTCAAGAACCTGCGACTGCTGACCAACAATCCGGCCAAGCGCGCGGGGATGGAGGGCTACGGCCTGACCGTCGTCGAGCGCGTGCCGATCGAGATTCCGGCGAATCCGGAGAACCGGAAGTATCTGAGCACCAAGCGCGACAAGCTCGGTCACCTCCTCTCGTCTCTGCCCGACTGATATGGCCGGGCGCGCGCCGTCACGGAGCCGGCGGGCGCGGCCGCGCCCGGGCGCGAGAATCGCGGTCATCGCCGCCAGGTTCAACGAGCCGATCACCAAGCGCCTGCTCGACGGCGCGCTGCAGGCGCTGCACACGGCGGGCGTCCCCGCGCGCGACGTCGAGGTGCACTGGGTGCCTGGTGCCTTCGAACTGCCACAGGCCGCGCTCCACGTCGCGCGCGCGCGCCGCGTGGCGGCCATCGTGTGCGTGGGCTGCGTGATCCGCGGCCAGACGCCGCACTTCGACTTCGTGGCGGGGCAGGCCGCCGCGGGCATCCAGCGCGTGGCGCTGGACACCGGCGTGCCGACGACGTTTGGCGTCGTCACCGCACTGACGGAGGCGCAGGCGTGGGAGCGCGCGGGTGGCGACGTCGCCAACCGCGGCGCGGAGGCGGCGGAGGCGGCGGTCGAGATGGTCTCATTCTTGAAATCGGTGAAGGCGCATGGGAAAACGGCGCAAGGCTAGAGAGGTCGCGCTGCAATTTCTCTATCAGCTCGATCAGACCGGCGCCGTGGATCCCACGCCGTTCGAGGAGGAGTTCTGGGCGCGTCATCCGGTGGACGCCGACGCCCGCGCCTTCGCCGCGTCGCTCGTGCGCGGCGCAAAAGCGGAGCAGAAGAAGATCGACGCGATCATTGCCGAGTCCGCCGAGCACTGGGGATTGGAGCGCATGGCCGTGGTCGACCGCAACATCCTCCGCATGGCCATCTTCGAGCTGCTCTACGAGCCCGACGTCCCCGGCAAAGTCGCGATCAACGAGGCCATCGAGATCGCGAAGAAGTTCGGCACCGCCGAGTCGAGCCGCTTCATCAACGGCGTGCTCGACCGTGTCCACCGGGAGCTGCGTCCGGCCTGAGCACGCCCCGCCCGTGAGGTACGCCATCCTGTCGGACGTTCACGGCAACCTGGAGGCGCTGCGCGCCGTGCTCGCCGACGCCGCGTCGCGCGCCGACGGCGTGCTCTGCCTCGGCGACAGCGTCGGCTACGGTGCGGACCCCGCCGCGTGCGTCGAGATCCTCGACCGCCGTGCGCGCGCGATCGTCGCCGGCAACCACGAGCACGGCGTCGCGGGACTGCTCGGGCTCGACTGGTTCAACGAGTGGGCGCGCGCCGCCGCCGAGTGGACGCGCGAGCGCCTGGACGACGAGCATCGCGCGTGGCTGGGCGCGCTGCCGCTGACGAACGAGGTGGGCGACGCCACGCTGGTGCACGCCTCGCCCGAAGCTCCGGAGGAATGGGACTACCTCGTCACGCCGGAGGAGGGCTGGGCGGCCTTCCCGTTCTTCACCACGCGCTGGTGCTTCGTGGGCCACTCCCACGTGCCCGGCGTGTGGTCGCTCGGCTCTTCCGGTCCTGACTTCGAGCCGCGGCCGGCGCTCGTCACCGCCGACGCCGGCCGGCGCTACATCGTCAACGTCGGCAGTGTCGGCCAGCCGCGCGACCGCGATCCGCGCGCGGCCTACGCCGTCTGGGACGTCGACGCGGCCCGCGTGGAGCTGCGCCGGGTGACGTACGACGTCGACGCCGCGCGCGACAAGATCGTGGCCGCGGGGCTGCCGCGTTTTCTCGCCGATCGGCTGGCCGTCGGCCGATGACGCGGCTCTGGGACGGCGCCCGGTACGCCGTCGTTCTGCTCGCGCCCGCGTTCGTGATGGCCCTCGCATTTCCGCGCACAGACTGGTCGCTCACGCCCTGGGCCGCGCTGGTGCCCCTGCTGGCCGTCGCCACCATCCGCACGCCGCGAACGGCATTTTTGTGCGGCTGGGCGTCCGGGACGCTGTTCTTCCTCGTGCTGCTGCGGTGGCTGCAGTTCACGTTCCAGGTCTACAGCGCGATTCCGTGGCCGCTCGTCTACGGGCCGGTCGTCCTGCTCGCGGCGTACTGCGGTTTCTGGACGGGCGCAGTGGCCTGGGCGGTGTCATGGCTGACAGCGCGGCGCTCGGCGGCGCTCGCGCTCGCGCTGGCGCCGTTTCTCTGGGTCGCCGCCGAGTGGCTGCGCGGCCATCTCTTCGGCGGCTTCCCGTGGGGAACGCTCGGCTACTCGCAGTATCTCCGGGTGCGCGTGATCCAGATCGCGGAGCTGGCCGGTGTGCACGGCGTGTCGTTCGTTCTACTTGCCGTGAACGCGGCGCTCGCCGGCTGCATTGTCCTGCGCGGCCGTCAGGCGATCGCCGGCGCGGGCGCGGCGGCGGTCCTCGTCGCGGCGACGCTCGTGTTCGGCAGCGTCCGGCTCGGCGAGACGCCGGCGTCGCCGACCGCGCGCGTGGCGATCATCCAGCCCTCGATCGAGCAGCCACTGAAGTGGGAGCCGCGCCACACACGCGAAACGCTCGGCATCTACTTCGCGCTGCTTCGCCGTGTCCGCGAGGACCGGCCGGCGCTGGTCGTCTGGCCGGAGACCGCGGCGCCGACGGTCCTGCGGCGCGACCCCGCACTGGTGCAGCGCTTCCAGTCGGCCGCGGCCGAGCTCGGCGCGCCGATGCTGGTGGGCAGCATCGACGAAGTCGAGGGACGGTTCCGCAACACCGCCTTTCTCATCACCGAGCAGGGCATCGTCGGTCGCTATGATAAGATTCAGCTCGTTCCGTTCGGAGAGTTCGTGCCGCTGTCGGGATTGCTCGGATTCGTGCGCGGCTGGGCCCAGTTCATCGCCGAGCTGGAGGCCGGCTCGCGCGCCGTGGTCTTCAATGCT
>JBKOZH010000120.1:0-12249 GCA_046725765.1 Candidatus Methylomirabilota bacterium
GGCGAGCCCGCGGCCGCAACGATGAGCAGCGCGAGCGTCGCCGCGCGCGCCGCGCTCAGGGGCGACGCCAGCCGCCGCCGTCGCGCGCGATGAACGCGTCGGCGTCCGGCGGCCCCCACGAGCCGGACTCGTACGTCGGCAGCCCGGCCGTCGGACGGCTCCACGCGTCGAGAACCGGCTGCAGCAGCGCCCACGCGTGCTCTACCCAGTCGCCGCGCGCGTAGAGTGTCGCATCGCCGTGGATCGCGTCGAGCAAGAGACGCTCGTACGCTTCCGGCGGCTCGCCGCCGAAGACTTCGCCGTACTTGAAATCGAGCGCGACGGGTGCGAGGCGCAGATCAGGACCCGGCTCCTTGGCGATGACAGTCAGCGAGATGCCCTCGTCGGGCTGGATGCGGATCACGAGCAGGTCGGGCTGCACGCCCGCGGGATCGCGACGGAAGATCATGTGCGGCGTTCGGCGGAAGCGAATGGCGATCTCGCTCACGCGTCGGGCCAGTCGCTTTCCGGTACGCAGATAGAACGGCACTCCCGCCCAGCGCCAGCTGTCGATCTCGAGCCGCAGCGCGGCGTACGTCTCCGTGGTGGAGTCGGGCTTGACGCCCTTTTCCTGCCGATAGCCGGGCACCGCTTTGCCGTCGACGTAGCCGGGGCCGTACTGCGCGCGCAGCGCGACCTCGTCGACCTTCGGGGGATCGATCGGGCGGATCGCGTGCATCACCTTGTTCTTCTCGTCGCGCACGGGCCCGGCATCGAACGTCACCGGCGGCTCCATCGCGATCAGGCAGAGGAGCTGCAGCATGTGGTTCTGCGCCATGTCACGCAGCGCACCGGCCTCCTCGTAGTACGAGCCGCGGCCCTCGACGCCGATCGTCTCCGCCACGGTGATCTGCACCTCGGCCACGTGGTTGCGATTCCACACGGGCTCGAAGATCCCGTTGGCGAAGCGGAACACGAGGATGTTCTGCACCGTCTCCTTGCCGAGGTAGTGATCGATCCGGTAGACCTGCTCCTCGTCGAAGACGCTGCCGATCTGTCGGTTCAGGGCGCGCGCGCTCTCGAGATCGCGTCCGAACGGCTTTTCCACGATGATCCGCGTCCAGCCGCCCTCCACGCGCGCCAATCCGGCAGCCCCGAGGTTGGCCACGATGTCGTCGTAGAGGCTCGGCGGTGTCGCGCAGTAGAAGAGGCGGTTGGGCGAGCCGCCCCGCGCGCTCTCGACCTTCTCGAGTCGCTGCTTGAGGCGGCCGTAGAAATCGGGCGACGCCGGATCGCCGGGGACGTAGCACACGCTCGCCGCAAACCGGTCCCACACGTGCGGCGACGGAATCTTGAGCCGCGCGAACCGCGTGACGCCCTCGCGCACGCGCGCGCGGTAGGCGTCGTCGGTCATCTCCGTACGCGCCGTACAGATGATCGCGAACGGCTCCGGAAGCGTCCGCGCCGCGTAGAGGCTCCACAGCGCGGGCATCAGCTTGCGCTGGGTCAGGTCGCCGGAGGCGCCGAAGATGACGAGCGCGAACGGCTCATCGGCGGATGGCATGGCCCCCGAACTGGTGGCGGAGCGCGGCGAGCAGCCGGTCCGCGAAGGAGTTGTCGCGCCGTGAGCGGAAGCGCGCGAATAGCGACGCGGTGATGGTCGGCGCGGGCACGGCCTTCTCGACCGCGTCCTCGACGGTCCAGCGCCCCTCGCCGGAGTCTTCGACGTACGGCTTGAGCCCCTCGAGCTTGGGATCGGCGGCGAGTGCCGCCGCGGTGAGCTCGAGCAGCCACGAGCGGACGACCGAGCCCTGATTCCAGAGCGCTGCGATCTTCGGCAGGTCCAGGCCGTAGTCCGAGGCGGACATCAGCTCGAAGCCTTCGGCGTAGGCCTGCATCATCGCGTACTCGATGCCGTTGTGAATCATCTTCGTGTAGTGGCCGGCGCCGACCGCGCCGACGTGCAGCCAGCCGTTGGGTGGCGCGAGAGCCGTGAAGATCGGGGCCAGGCGATCGACGACAGATTTATCGCCGCCGACCATCAGGCAGTAGCCGTTCTGCAGGCCCCAGACGCCGCCGCTGGTGCCGGCGTCGACGTAGTGGAGCCCGCGCGCCGCCACCTCGGCGCCGCGACGGATATCGTCCTTCCACTTCGTGTTGCCGCCGTCGATGATCGTGTCGCCGCGCTCGAGCACGCCGGCCAGCGCGTGGATCGTCGACTCCGTCGGCTCGCCTGCCGGCACCATGATCCACACGGCACGCGGCGGCGTGAGCGCCTTCGGCAGCTCGGTGAGCGAGGCGGCGAGCGATGCGCCGTTGTCGCGGGCGCGCTTGGCGGCATCGGCGGAGGGATCCCACGCGACGATGCGGTGCCCGGCGCGCGCCAGGCGCGTGACCATGTTGCCGCCCATCCGGCCGAGGCCGACGAAGCCGAGCTCCATCACGAAGTCCCTCGCGGCGGCAGCAACGACGCGGCAGCGCGATCCAGAATCCACAGCAGCCGTCCGGCGGGACGCACCATCGCCGCGGGCAGCCCGCTCGAGCGATCGCCGAGCGCCGCCTTCACGACTTTGGCCTTTTCCTGTCCCGAGACGAGATAGATGACGCAGTCCGCGGCGTTCAGGATGGGGTACGTCAGCGTGATCCGCTCAGGGATGCTCGCCGCCGCCGCATGAACCGCCGCGACCGTCCGGAACGTCTCCTTCAGGACGGGCGAGCCGGGAAACAGCGACGCGGTATGGCCATCGACGCCAACGCCGAGCAGGACCAGATCGAGCCGCGGCACTTCTCCGCGTCGGACGCCGAAGGTCTCCGCCACGGTGCGCGCGTATTCGGCGGCGACGGCGTCGGAGTCCGCGCGCTCTCCGGCGATGCGGAAGACGTGGTCGGCGGCGATCGGAACCTGGGACAGCAGCGCGGTATGCGCCATGCCGTAGTTCGAGTCCGGATGCTCGGGTGGGACGCCGCGCTCGTCGCCGAAGAACACCAGGGTCTGCTCCCACGGCATCTGCGCTGCGAGCGGCGGCCGCGCGAGCCGTTCGTACGTCGCGCGCGGCGTCGACCCGCCGGCGAGCGCTACCGTGAAGCGCCCGCGCGCGGCGACCGCCGCGCGCGCGATGTCGAGCATCTCGCGCGCCGCCAGCTCCGCCAGCGCACTCGGATCCTCGGCGATGCGGACTTCGGGGCGCACGTCCATGGAGACGATCATACCCTCTCGTCGAGCGCGCGCTGCCGTTCCAGCGCCTCGCGATACCGGGCGTGACGCGCGGGATCGGGCTCGAACGTCTCGCCCAGTGGGGCGCGGACGGCGCTGAAGTCCGACAGCAGGCCGAGTGCCTCGAACGCGAGCAGCGCGGCGCCTCGGCTGCTCGCCTCGGCCTCGTGCGACCACGTCACGGAGTGGCCGAGCGCGTCGGCCAGCATGCGCGTCCAGGCTCGCGACTGCATGCTGGCGCCGCCGGAGGCGATCACCGCGTGCTGACGCGAGGCGTGCGGAGCGAGCAAGCGGTACACGAGCGCGAGCCGCAGCGCCACCGCCTCCAGCGCTGCGCGGACGATCTCCACCGGCTCGGTGTCGAGCGATACTCCCGCGATGACCGCACGGCGGTCTCCGCGCCAGCCGGGCGCGCGCTCGCCGGCGAGGAACGGCAGGACGGTGAGCCCGTGCGTGTCCGGCGGCATCGCGTCGAGCCGCTGCTCGAGCGTGGCGTCGTCGGGCAGCTGCAGCGCTCGGCGGCACCAGGCGTAGACGTTGCCGCCTTCCGACGTCGCGCCGCCGATCAGGAGACGGTGACGATCGACGGCATAGCGCCAGAGGCCACGTGGCGGGGTGCGCGAGGCGTCGGCAGCGACGCGCAGGGCGGCCGACGTACCGACGTTGAGCGCGATGCGATCGGGCGTGGTGCAATCCGAGCCGACATTGCCGGCGGCGCCGTCGCCGACGGCGGGGAACCACGGCACCGCATGCAGCGCGGGCCAGCGCGCGGCCCACTCGGCGCGCAGCCCGCGTCGCCCGTGCGTGCGGTCGACCACCGGGAACAGCTGCCGCGACTCGACACCCGCCGCGGCCAGTGCTTCGTCGTCCCAGCGGCCTCGCGTCACGTCGAAGAGCCCGGTGGCCGATGCCATCGATACGCTCGTCGCCGCCTCACCGAACATGGTGAGTTCGAGGTGCTCGCCGAACGAGCCCCAGCGCACTACGCGCCGCGCTTCGTCGGGACGCTCGCGCGCGAGCCATCGCAGCTTCGCCGGCCAGAACGACGAGTGCAGTGGACAGCCGGTGCGCGCCTGCAGCGCGGACTCGTCGAGCGCGTCGCGAAGCACGGCCGCGTCGCGGGCGCTGCGCGAGTCCGCCCACGTGTACACGGGGGTGGTGGCTCCCCCGGCGGCGTCGAAGCCGCAGAGGCCGTGCCAGAACGTGGCGACGCCGACGCCCTGCACGGCGACACGTCCGGCGCGAGCGCACACGGCGTCGAGGCACGTCGCCACGGCGGCGAGCAGCGTGCGCGGCTCGTGCTCGACCCCGCCGTCGGCGGTCGTCCGCGGCTCGTAGGCGACCTGGTGGAAGAGTCCGGCGACGGGACGTCCGTCGGCCGCGTACGCGCTCGCACGCGCCGACGACGTGCCGACGTCCACGGCGATGACCATCGCGCGCGTATTGTAAGATGACCGCCATGGCGGACACGTGGGAGGTCTTACAGCTCCGCGGCCTCGCCGCCGCCGACGAGCGCGCGGAGGAGTTCACGGGCACGCTCGTCATCCACAAGATCGGCAGCGCCGAGCCGGTGGAGTCGATCACCGTTCGCGTCAAGCGCTCGATGCTGACGGAGCTGCACGACACGGTGGGGCGCCTGCTCACGCGCTCCACCGGACTCAAGAAGCGATAGGGGAGACGTCATGGCGAAGATCCGCCTGCTCAGTCCCGTCGGCGTCGTCAAGGCGCAGACGCTCGCCGTGCCCGCGCTGCCGCAGCAGTGGACCGGGCGCACCGTCGGCTTCCTCGACAATACGAAGTCGAACTTCGATCGCCTCGTCGGCGACCTCGGCGCGCTGCTGCGCGAGCGCTACGGCGTCGCCGCCGTCGTGCACCGAAAGAAAGCGAATGCTTCCACGCCCGCGTCGCCGGAGCTGATCGAGGAGCTGGCGAAGGCGTGTGACGTCGTCTTCGCCGGCTCCGCGGACTGAGGGTCCTGCACGTCGTGGAGTCTCCACGACACGATCGCGCTGGCGAAGCGCGGCACGCCGGCCGGACTCATCGGGACGACCGCGTTTCAGGGACTGGCCGTGAGCGAGATGGGCGCGCAGGGCGTGTCCGCGCTGCCGCTGCTCGTGGTCGAGCACCCGCTCGGCGGCGAGCGCCCTGACGCGATCGCGCGCCGCGCGCAGCAAGCGTTCGAGCAGCTCCAGGCCATTGTCGCGGGGTCTGTTGTAGCGGGGTCCGCGAGGGCGGCTCAGACCGTGGGTGGCCTGAGCGAGACGGCCGGGGCTCCGGTCGTGCAGTCAATCGAGAGCGATCCGATCACGGTCGACGACGATCCCGTCGGCATCCTCGAGGCGTTCACGGAGCGCCGCTGGGCCGACGGTCTTCCCGTCGTGCCGCCCACCGAGGCGCGCGTGCAGGCGATGCTCGGACGGCACGACGCCGCCCGCAGCCTCGGGATCATGCCGCCGCTCTGGCGCGCGGTGACGCTGGACAAGCTCGCCGTCAACGCGGTCATGGCCGGCTGCGAGCCGCGTGCGTTTCCCATCATCGTCGCCGCCGTCGAGGCCATGCTCGACCGCGCCTTCAACCTGTATGGCGTGCAGGCGACGACGCATCCCGTGGCGCCGCTGCTCGTCGTGAACGGGCCGTACGGGCGCGAGATCGGGCTGCACGGCGGCAGCGGGTGCTTCGGTCCCGGCTTTCGCGCCAACGCCACGATCGGCCGCGCGATCCGGCTCATTCTGCTGAACGTCGGCGGCGCGTGGCCGGGGCGCTACGACATGGCCACGCAGGGCAGCCCCGCGAAATTCTCGTACTGCATCGCGGAAAACGAGGCGGTGTCGCCGTGGGGACCGCTCAGCGCCGGCGACACGGTCATGGTGTACGGCGGTGAAGCGCCGCACAACGTCAACGACCACGTCTCCACGACGGCGTCGGGAATCCTCACGACGGTCTGCGACACCGCGGTCTCGCTCGGCTCCAACGTCGGCTGGTACTTCTCACAGAGCCAGCTGCTCGTCGTGCTCGGGCCCGAGCACGCGCGAACGATCGCCGAGGACGGGCTCACCCGCGCGGACGTGCAGCGCTTCGTGTACGAGCACGCGCGCCTGCCGCTTGGACGTCTCAAGTTGGCAGGGATGTGGGGCATGCACGACTGGCCGGCGTGGATGAACGCCGTGACCGATCCCCAAGCCCTGATGCCCCAGGTGCCGTCGCCGGACGACGTCTATGTGGTGGTGGCGGGCGGCTCCGGCAAGCACTCCGCCGTCGTCCCGAACTGCACCTTCAGTCGGGCGGTCAGCCGCCCGCTGCGGGTCGGTGCCGACTGACGATTCCTGTCAACTGCTGACAAGTTGTAGCGCCCCTCGGCGGCAGTCGGCGACCTCAGTCATGCCGTAAGTCGTGGATTCGGTAGCCTTCGATAGGTGTGGCATTTCCTCTGCACTAGCACCGCCCGGCGGTTGCCGAATATCGGCAGCCGCGGGGAGGGAACGGCGGTGCGACGGCGACGACAATCCGGATTCACGCTGATCGAGCTGCTCATCGTGGTGGCGATCATCGGCATCCTCGCGTCGATCGCCCTGCCGCTGTTCGCCAACGTGCAGCAGCGCGCTCGCATTGCGAAGGCGCAGGCCGATGCGCGCGCGCTCGCCTCCGCGGTGGCGGTGTACGCCGCGCACATGACCGTGGTTCCGACCGCGCTGAGCGACCTGACGTCGGTGTCGACGAACGGCCTGGGTCAGCCGGCCGGTCCCTTCATGGCCGTGATTCCTGCCGCTCCGTCGGGGTGGGCCGCCTATAGCTACAGTGCGGACACCTCGTCGGGCATTTTCACGATTTCGACGAACGGAGACGCGACAACCGTCTCCATGCCCTGATCGCGGCCCGCGCTAGCCGGGCGCGACTAGCGCGGGCACGATCAGCGGCCGTCGACATCGCATCAACGGCGCTCGGCTGCGGTCAACAGTACCAGCGCCGCGAGCAACAAAGCCGCCCCCAGCCATCCAGCCGCTCCGAGCCGCTCACCGAAGAACAGCACTCCGAGCAGCGTCGCGGTGAGCGGCTCGAGGAGCGACGCCACGCCCGCTGCCGACGCCGACACGGATCGCAGCCCGGCGGTGTAGAGCGCGTACGCGGCCGCGGTCGTGACCGCGCCGAGATAGAGGAACCCCGGCCATCCGACGATCAGCTGCTGCGCCGACCCGGGCATTGCGAACACCGGTGCCATGAAGAGCGCGGCGACCGTGAACGTGAGCGCAGCAAGCGGTAGCGGGGCCGTCCGCGCGACGGCGGCCTTCGCGATCACAACATAGAGCGCATACGCGCCTGCTGCGCCGAGCGCCAGCAGGAGACCGTCGACTCGTCGCGGCGTGCCGCCTGCGATCGGTGCGGCCACCAGCAGCGCGGTGCCGACCACACCGAGCACGAGCGCCTGCACCAGCCGCGCGGTGGGCCGCTCGCCGAGAAGCACGGCCGCGAGCAGCGCGATGATGAGCGGCGCCGAACAGATCGCCACCAGCGCCGTCACCGCGATGCCCGCGCGCGCGACCGCCGTGAAGTACGTCACCTGAAAAGCCGCCATGCAGGCGCCGAGCGCGAGGCAGCGCCACGCCTCGCCCGGGGCCGGACGGACCGTGCCTGCGAGCGTGCGCGCGGCCGCGAGCAGCAACACGGCGGCCACCAGCATGCGCGCAGCGCCGACGAGCAGCGGGGTCGCCGCCGCCTGATTCACGAGCAACGTCGAGACGGAGCCGGTGGTCCCCCACGTCACGGCGGCGAGCGCGATGAGCGTGAGACCGCGCAGGCGCGCAGGACTTGACGCCGCGGACATGGGCCGTGATCATGCCTGCACCATTCGGCCGGCACAAGGAGAGAGCGCATGAACGTGGGATTCGTCGGAACGGGGACGATGGGCGCGCCGATGCTCGGCAACCTCGTCAGGAAGGGCTTCGGCGTGATCGCCTACGACGTGTCGCCGGCCGCCCTCGCCAACGCCGAGAAGCGCGGCGCGACGCGCGCCGAGTCGGGCGCGGACGCGGCGCGGCGCAGCGACCTCGTCATCACAATGCTGCCGTCGTCGTCCCATGTCGAGAGCGCATACCTCGGGCGCAACGGCATCGCCGAGGGATTGACCACCGGCCGGCTCTGCGTCGACATGTCGACGATCGATCCGGCGGTCTCACGCCGCGTGGCCGCCGCGCTCGGCGCCAAGGGCGTCCGCTTCATCGACGCGCCCGTGTCCGGCGGCGTCCCCCGCGCCGAGGACGGTACCCTGGCCATCATGGTCGGCGGCGACGCCCGCGACGTCGAGGAGGCGCGGCCGGCGCTGGCCGCTATGGGTGCCAACGTCATCCACGTCGGCGCCGTCGGGAGCGGCGAGGTCGCCAAGCTCTGCAACAACCTCATTGCCGGTGTCTCGGCGGTCGCGGTGTCGGAGGCGTTTCGGATCGCCGAGGGCTTCGGCGTCGACGCGAAGGTCCTGACCGACGTCATCTCGAAGTCGTCGGGGAACACCTGGGTCATGCAGTTCATGCATCCGGTCCCCGGCATCGTGGCGAAGTCAGCGTCGTCGAACGACTACGCGCCGGGGTTCATGACCGATCTGATGGCGAAGGATCTCGGGCTGGCGGTGAACGCCGCGCGTGAGCTGCGGGTGCCCGTCGTCGTGGCTCCCGCGGCGCAGCAGGTGCTGCGGCTGGCCTCGTCGCACGGTCTCGGCCGGCGCGACTTCACGAGCGTCTACGTCTTTCTCAAGCCCTCGGCCGGCGAAGCGCCGGTCTAATCGGAGGAGCGCCACGGCTTCGCCGGGGCGCGTGGAGGTGCCGAGCCTGCGATAAAGCCGTTGGGGGTCTGGGGGCCATCTCGGGGCCCCCAGTCAGACAGTCAGCGGGTCATGCCGCGGACGTTGACGATGCCCGAGCGGACGACGCCGCCGTTCCCGACGTGGCAGGGATCCTCGATCGCCTGCAGCGTCGCCACCACGTGGCAGAGCTCGTGGGCGTCGATCTCCACAGTGAGCGCCGAAGGCACCGCATCCGCGTAGCGCACCACCGTCATCATCTTCACGTCCGTCTTGCCATCCGGCTGGACGGTGCGCCAGATCGTGCAGCCGAGGACCGGACCGAGCGCCGGCACGTCGCGGCACTCGCGCTCGACCACCGCGCGGTCGTCGGTGACGATGAGAGTGACGAGGGGACCGGTCGGCAGGGGGCCCATCTTCGCCGTCCGCGTGGAGGTCGCGCAGCCGCTCACCGCGAGCAGCGTCGCGAGCAGGGGCAGCACGTAGCGGCCGAGGGCCATACTCGAAAGCAGGGCAAGCGACGTGCCACGAGCGAACTATGCGTGGGCGCACACCTCGCATCCGCCGGCTGCGCACGATCGTGAAATACGCTGCAGCCGGCAGTAGCCCGCACTTCACGCCTCGGGCGTGGCGGACAGGGCGTCACAACCCGCGTGCTATACTGGCGCGCGTTCGCTCGGCCACGACGCTCGAAGGAGGACCCGCCGTGAGCCTCTACGTCATGCTCAGCACGCTGTCGGAGTCCGGCCGGAAGGTGCTCCGCGAGCGACCCGGATGGATCCGCAAGGTCAACGGCGACGTTCGCCGCATGGGCGCGCGCGTGGTCGCGCAGTACGCGGTTCTCGGTCCGTACGACTTCGTGACGATCGTGGAGGCGCCGGACAACGCGACGATCTCGCGCGTCTCCGTCGAATTGGGGGCGCGGGGCGGCTCCGCGGGGATGACCATGGCTGCCATTCCGCTCGACGAGTTCATCGAACGGCTGGAAGGTGGCGACAAGGGACGGGGGAAGAAGAAACGGTGAAAGTCCTCAAGATCACGCCGGAACGCTGCACCGGGTGTCTGCGCTGCGAGATCGCGTGCTCGTACATGCAGGTCGGCGCGTTCCAGCCCGCGAAATCCGTCATCCGCGTGTCGCCGTTCGAGGGACACACCTCGTATGCGCCCTACACGTGCACGCAATGCGCCGAGGGCTGGTGCATGACCGCGTGCCCGGTGGGGGCGATCGGGATCAACGTCGCCGGCGCCAAGGACGTCATCGACGACCGTTGTGTCGGCTGCAAGCTCTGCACGATCGCCTGTCCGTACGGCACGGTGTTCTACGACCCCTCTACGCGCAAGGCGTTCAAGTGCAACCTCTGCGGCGGCGATCCCGCCTGCGCGCACGCGTGCCCGACGGCGGCGATCGAGTATGAGGAGGTGCCGACGGTGGACTGGCTGCACGACTTCGCCCGCGAGCGCGCGTCCCGCGTGCTGACCGCGAACGGAGGACGCCGCTGATGGCCCGCCGACACCTGATCATCGGCGGCGGCACCGCCGGCATGAACGCCATGCGCACGATCCGCGAGGAGGAGCGCGACCCCTCCGAGATCACGCTCGTGAGCGCGGAGAAGCCGTATTCGCGCATGGTGCTGCCGTACTACCTCGATCGGTCGATCGCCGAGCAGCACGTGTTCACGGCCAGCGCCGCCCTGCTCGCGCAGTGGAAGGTCAAGACGCATCTCGGCCGCCGCGCGGCGGGACTCGACGTCAAGGCCAACGTGTGCACGCTCGACGATGGCACGAGGGTCGAGTACGACGACTGTCTGATCGCCACCGGCTCGTCACCCGTCCGCGCGCCGATCGCGGGCGCCGACGGCCCCAACGTCCACTCGTTCTGGACGCTCGACGAGTGCCGCGGCGTGATCGCATCGATCACGCCGGGCAGCCACGTCGTGATGATCGGCGCCGGCTTCATCTCGTTCACGATCCTCAACTCGATCCTCGCGCTGGGCGCCAAGCTGACGATCGTCGAGGTCGCGCCGCGGATCCTGCCGCGCATGGTCGACGACGCCGGCGCCAAGGTGGTCGAGGACTGGTTGCAGTCGCACGGCGTGACGATCCGCACCAACGTGAAGGTCACCAGGATCGAGGACGCGCGCGGCAAGAAGCGGGTGAAGTTCGCCGCGGGCGCGGACATCGTCTGCGACGTCGTCATCATGGCCACCGGCATCAAGACGAACCTCGACTGGCTCAAGGATGCCGGGGTGAAAATCAACCGCGGCATCGTCGTCGACGACCACCTGCGCTCGAGCGTCCCCAACGTCTATGCGGCCGGCGACGTCGCCGAGGGGCGGGATCTCGTCTCCGGCCAGCCGGCGGTGCATGCAATCGAGCCGACGGCCCAAGAGCATGGCCGCGTGGTCGGCGCGAACATGGCCGGTAAAGACGTCGCCTACAAAGGCTCGCTCATCGTCAACATCGTCGAGGTCTGCCACCTCGATGCCGCGTCGTTCGGCGCCTGGGACGACAGCCGCGCCGAGGCGGTGACCGGCCTCAAGCGCGACCGCTCCGCCTACCGTAAATATCTGTTCACGGGCGATCGGATGTCGGGCGCGATCATCATCGGACGCTCCGGCGACGTGTGGACGACGAACGACGTGGGCATGCTGAAGGGACTCGTGCAGACCGGCGTGCCGCTCGGCCGCTTCAAAGAATATTTGAAAACGCATCCGTTCGACGTGAAGACGGCGTACATCGCGTCCGGCACCGCCGGCACGCTGCTTCCCGAAACCGTGCTGGGCCGCCCCTCGAAGGCGCCCGGCGAAACCCCGGTGGCCGTATGAGTCCTGTGACCCTGAGCGCTCCCCGACAGGTCGGCAAGCCGCAACCCGCGATGCTCGGCGGCTACGCCGGCCAGCTCCTGCGCGTCGATCTCACCAAGCGCAAGGCGTGGGGCGAGCCGTGGACGCCCGAGCAGATGCGCGAGCTCCTCGGCGGCGCGGGACTCGGCGCCATGATCCTCTATCGCGAGACGCGCAAGGGCAAAGGCAACGTCTCGTGGGATCACCCGGACAACCGTCTGGTGCTCGGCACCGGACCGCTCGCCGGGCTGCCGGTGTGGGGCACCGGCGGTCTCACGGTGTGCACGATCGGCGCGCTCACCAACGGACCGACGTCGACGCAGGCCAACGGCTTCTTCGGCACCAATCTCAAATATTGCGGCTACGACGCGATCATCGTGCAGGGCCAAGCCAAGGATTGGGTCTACCTCTACGTCGACGACGAT
>JBKOZH010000158.1:0-5162 GCA_046725765.1 Candidatus Methylomirabilota bacterium
CTCACGGGAGCTCGTGGCCATGGCACGGGCGCTGCTGCGCACCGCCCGCGCCGAGCGCCGGAGCCACGAGCACCAGCGCGCGGCCGAGGAGCTGCGCCGCCGCGTCGCGCAGAGCAAGGCGATGGTCGACGTGGCGCGCTCCATCACGGCCTCGCTCGATCTGCAGGGCGTGCTCGACCGCATCGTCGACGAGGCCTGCCTGCTGCTCGGCGCGCGCCGCGTGGGCATCGCGGTCCTCGAGGCCAGCGAGCCGGGCCCGGCCATCCAGTTCCGCGCCGTGCGCGGCCTGTCGCCCGCATTCGCACAGCGGCTGCGGCCGCTCACCTGGCGCGACGGCACGACGCCGATGGCGATCATCGAGCGGCGTCCGGTGTGGACGGCCGACATCCTCACGGACCCGGCACTCGAGCTGACCGCGCCCACGCGCGCGATCATCGAGTCGGAGGGCTACCGCGCGGTGCTGTCGGTGCCGCTGCTCGCCGGCGACCGCGCGCTCGGCGCGATCGTCGTCTATCGCGACCTGGTCGGCCCGTTCTCCGACGACGACATCGACATCACGCAGGTCTTCGCCGCCCAGGCCGCGGTCGCGCTCGAGAACGCTGACCTCTACCGGCGCGCCTCCGAGCGAGCCGACAAGCTGACGACGCTCAGCGCGCTCACACGGCTGATCACCGGGGCGGCCTCCAGTCACGAGGTGTTCGACGCCGTCGCGCAGGCGGCCATCCGTCTCCTCGCCGCACGCGCCAGTCAGGTGTGGGTCCACGATCCGGCGAGCGGCATGCTTCGCATCCAGGGCAGTGTGACGGTGCATCCATCCCTCGCCGACAAGATCGGGACGCGCAAGACGATCGCGCGCGGCCAGGGGCTCACCGGCACGGTCTTCGCGACGCGGCAGCCGCTGTTCGTCCGCGACCTGCGCGCGGAGCCGCGCTTTCTCAACCAGCGCGTCGTCGCCGACGGCGACGTGCGCGCCTACGCCGGCATCCCGCTGGTTGCCGCGGAAGGCGCCGTGATGGGCGTGCTCTCGCTGCTCTTCGGCGAGCGCGGCGCGTTCACCGACGAGGAAAAGGAGCTGGTGCGGCTGCTCGCCGACCAGGCCGCCATCGCCATCGTGCAGGCGCAGCTGTACGGGGACGCCGAGGCGCGGCGCCGGCAGGCCGAGGAGATGGCCGACAACCTCGAGCGCAGCCAGGGCCAGCTGGTCAAGACCGAGCGGCTGCGCGCGCTCGGCGAGATGGCGGCCGGCGTCGCGCACGATTTCAACAACCTCCTTTCGGTGATCCTGGGCCGCGCCGAGCTGATGCTGCGCCGTGTGCGGGAGCCGGCGATGGTGCGCGATCTCGAGGCCGTGCGCCGTGCCGCCCAGGACGGCGCGGATACCGTGCGTCGCATCCAGGAGTTCACGCGGACGCGGCGCACGCGCGCGTTCGAGCGCGTCGACCTGGGCGACGTGGCGCGCGAGGTGATCGACCTCACGCGACCGCGTTGGGAGCTGGAGGCGCAGAGCCGCGGTGTGCGCTACGAGTTCAGCGTCGACGGCGTGGCGCCGCCCGTGGCCGGTCGCCCGGAAGAGCTGCGCGAGGTGCTCACGAATCTCGTCACCAACGCGGTGGACGCCATGCCCGACGGCGGCCGCTGCACCGTGCGGCTGGGGGCGGAGCCGGAGTGGGCCGTCGTCTCCGTGCGCGACACCGGCGTCGGCATGGAAGAAGACATGCGCCGGCGTGTCTTCGAGCCCTTCTTCACCTCCAAGGGCCCGCGCGGCACCGGCCTGGGGCTCGCCGTCTCGTGGGGCATCGTCACGCGCCATGGGGGAACGATCGAGGTCGACAGCGTGCCGGGCGAGGGCAGCACGTTCATCGTGCGGCTGCCGGTGCCGGTGACGGTCCCCGACGTGGTGACAGGTGTCACGATGCCGCCGCCCGCGCGCGCGGCGCGCGTGCTCATCATCGAGGACGAGCCGGAGGTGCAGGCGGTGCTCGCCGACATGCTCCGCGAGGCGGGCTATGTCGTCAGCGTTGCGCGGGACGGCGACAACGGCCTCGAGCACTGCGAGGCCGAGCCGGTCGACATCGTACTCAGCGACATCTCCATGCCCGGCCTGTCGGGCTGGGACGTCGCCGCCCGTTTGCGCGCACGCTTTCCGGCGATTCCCATCGGCTTCGTCACGGGGTGGGGCGATCAGCTCGATCCCGAGCGCCTCACGCGCACCGGCGTCAGCTTCGTGATCGCCAAGCCGTTCCAGGCGCTCGACGTGCTGCGCCACGTCGCGCACGCGCTCAGCACGCCGGACGCGGCGGGCTGAGGCGGCGCGGGGACGCGCCGCCTCAGCGCCGCTTGCGCTTGCGCTCGCGCAGGTCGAGCACGCCCGGGCGGCGGCGTGGATCCTCGCCCCTGGCGAAGATTTGCGTCTTTTGCACCTTCTGGGTGCCGGTCGTGGGCAGCGAGCTCACGAACAGGATGAAGCCCGGCGCCTTGAAGTAGGCGAGGCGCTCGAGACACCACTCGAAGATCCGATCCCCGAGCGCGGCATCGCCGCTCACGCCGTTCATCGGAACGACGCAGGCCATCACTTCTTCCTCGCGCACCTCGTCCGGCACCGCCAGCACGGCGACCTGTGCGACCGCGTCGTGCGCCTGGATGACGGCTTCGACCTCCGCGGCCGCGATGTTCTCGCCGGAGCGGCGAATGATGTTCTTCTTGCGATCGACGAAGTACAGCATGCCGTCGGGGTCCTGCCGCACGACGTCCCCGGTGTGGAACCAGCCGTCACGCCACGCCTGCTCCGTTGCGCGGTCGTCTTTGAGATAGCCCGAGAAAAACCCGTGGCGCGGCCCTTCGGGCCCGCCCCAGCGCACGAGCAGCTCGCCCTCGCCGCCGCGCGCGACCTCCCGGTCGGCGTCGTCGACGACCTTGGCCTCGAGGCCGCCGAATGGCCGGCCGAACGCGCGCGTATCGATCATCCGTGGCTCACGGTTCACCATCGTCACGCGCCCTGTTTCCGTCATGCCCCACGCCTCGATCAGCGGGAACCCGAAGCGCTTCTCGAACGCCTCGTGCAACTCGGGATCGACGCCCGCGCCAACGCCGAACTTCACGGTGTGCTGGCGCTCCTCGGGGACGACCGGTTGGTTCAGCAGCATCGGCGGCATCACGCCGAGGTAGTGCACGACCGTCGCGCGCGTGGCGACGACGTCCTTCCACCAGCGCGTCGAGCTGAAGCGCTCCGGGAGGATCAAGCAGTTCGCCGTGAGCATCGCGCACGTCGCGGTCAGCGCCTGGCAGTTCATGTGGTAGAGCGGCAGCGGATTCAGGATCCGCTCGCGCCCGTGCTCGATGGCGACGAGCCCGCCGATGTCGCGATACCAGGCGCCGGAGTTCAGATAGTAGAAGTTGGTGAGGACGCAGCCCTTCGGCCGGCCGGTCGTCCCTGAGGTGTAGAGCAGGCTGCATTCGGTCTCCAATCCCGGAGAGCCACCGCGCGGGGCGACGCGCGGCATCGGCAGCGTCGAGGGCCAGTCGTCCGCGTTGAGGACGGGCAGCGCGTGCTCGCGGTCGCGCGCGACGGCTTCGACGTCGGCCACGCGGCTGGCGATGACGACGGCGAGATCGGCGTCCGAGTGCTCGACGAGATAGCGCATCTCGTCGTGGCGGTAATCGGGATTGATCGGCACGATGCTGCAGCCGAGCGCGTTGAGCGCGAGGTAGTGGACGAAAAAGTCCGGCCGATTTTCGAGCAGGAGGGCGACGCGGTGGCCGTGACCGAAGCCGGCCGCTTCGTACTCGGTGCGGCGCCGCTCGACCTGCGTCCGCACCTCGCCGTAGGTCAGCTCGATGCCGTGCGGATGGTAGGGTCGATTCGGCGCCGGTGGTGCGCACAGAAACGCGTGATCGGGGGCGGCCCTCGCGGTGGCCGCGAACGCTTCGTAAACCGTGTTCATCTTCGCGCCGACGATTTTAACGCGAATGCCGCCGGCGTCCGCTCGGTTTGGTAGGATCGTGCCGCGCACGAGCGCAAAGGAGGAGCAGATGGCCGCGTACGTGATCGCCAACGTCACTGTGCAGGACGCCGCCGCGTTCGAGGAGTATCGCCGACAGGTACCGGCGACGATCGCGAAGCACGGCGGCCGCTATCTCGTACGCGGCGGACGGGTCGAACGGCTCGAGGGCGCGTGGAATCCGACGCGGCTCGTGGTGCTGGAATTCCCGTCGATGGCCGAGGCGCGCCGCTGGTACGACTCCGAGGAGTATCACGCGCCCAAGGCGCTGCGGATGAAGTGCGCCGTGACGGACGTGATCCTGGTCGAAGGGGCCTGACGTCTACTACGAGCGCCGTGGCGGGGGCGCCGCCGATGCCCCGGCGATCCTCTTTCTGCACGGCCTCGGCTCGTGCGCGGACGACTGGATCTGGCAGGTTCCCGCGTTCGAGCGCGAGCACCGCCTGCTGCTCGTCGACCTTCCCGGCCACTATCGCTCACCGCTGCCGGCCGGGCCGCTGACGATCGACGCCATGGCCGACGCGGTGGCGGCGCTGCTGGTCCGGCTCCGCGAGCCGCCCGCGCACGTCGTCGGGCTCTCGCTCGGCGGGTGCGTCGGCTTGTCCCTGGCGCTCCGCGTGCCGGAGCGCGTACGGTCGCTCACCGTCGTCAACGCCTTCGCGCGGCTGCGTCCAGCCGGCGCCGCGGCGGCGGCGCGGCTGGCCTTGCGTCTCGCCCTGCTGGCGACGGCACCGATGTCGGCGACGGCGGCGCTGGTCGCGCGCGGACTCTTTCCGCGACCCGAACAGGCGGCGCTCTATACGGCGGCCACGCGCAGCCTGGGACGGACGTCGCGGCGCGCGTATGTCGCCGCACTCCGCGCCGTCGGCCGCTTCGACGCGCGGGCCGCCCTCGTGCGCGTGCGCTGTCCGACGCTGATCGTGGCCGGCGCGGACGACGCGACGGTGGCGCTCGAGGTGAAGGAGGCCCTGGCGCGCGCGATCGCCGGGTCGCGCTGGGTCGTCGTGCCCGACTCCGGCCACGCGACCAACGCCGACCAACCGCACGCGTTCAACACCGCGCTGCGCGAATTCCTCGCGACGCGCTGATGTGGCTGCTGCTCGCGGTCCCCGCCGCGCTGTTTCAGGTCCTGCGCAACACGTCGATGAAGCGGCTGGGTCACGC
>JBKOZH010000152.1:0-11958 GCA_046725765.1 Candidatus Methylomirabilota bacterium
GATCGGCCGCTACCGCCGCGCGCGGCAGGAGGTCGAAGCCCGGCGGCAGGCGACGGGCCGCGGCGGCCGTCGCGGCGAGCGCGCGCCCGCCGAGGCCGAACCCGGACGTCTGGCCCTCGTCCGCCGCAAGGGCGCGCCGAGCCTCGCCATGATTCTCGGCGTCCACGCGATCCGCGGCCACCGCACGCTGTTCGACGCCCTGCTGCCGCACGGCGCGGTGATCCGCCTCAAGAGTGGGCTCGTGAAGCGCATCTTCTGGGCGACGCCGCCGCTGCACGTGCCGCGCGACGTGCGACGCGGCGAGCACCGCGGACTTCGGCATCTCTCGGAACAGCTCGAGCGCATGTCGGTGCCCGAGCTCATCGCGCGCGAGCGCGAGCAGGGCCCCGAGGCGGCGCTGTCGACGATCGAGTGCCACCGCTGTCCGTGGGGCGCGACCACGCGCTGCGAGCACGCCTCGCGCGACCTCGAGCGGCTGCAGGAGCGGCTGACGCAGCGGCGCGCCGCCCTCGACGCGTTCCGCAACGCGTACTGGCAGGAGTTCTTACGCGTGGTCGAGGTCCTCGAGCAGTTCGGTGCCGTCCGCGACGCGCTCCTTCAGCCGAAAGGCCGGCTGGTCGCCAGCCTTCGCCACGACAACGAGCTGCTGCTGGCGGAGACGGTCACGCGCGGCCTCTTCGACGACCTGTCGCTCGCCGAGGCGGCGGCGCTCTGCGCGGCGCTGCTGGAGGAGTCACGCTCCGGCGAGCCGGCCATCGCGCGCGCGTTTTTGAAAAAGCGTCCCAAGCTCAAGCACCGCCTCGATCGGCTGATCGCCACGGCCGACTCCGTCTGGCAAGCGCAGCGCGCGCGACACCTCGCTGTGCCGGTCGGCGTGCAGCCCGGCTTCATGCCCGCCGTGTTCCGCTGGGCTTCGGGTGACGACGACTGGCCGGGCATCGTCGCCGAGTCGTTCGGCGGCCACGAGGGCGATCTGGTGCGCGCGATGCGGCGGCTGATCGATCTTTTGCGTCAGCTCGCGGAGGGCCCAGAGGTGCCGCCGGCGACAGCGAGGCTGCTCGGCCAGGCCGCGCGCCAGGTCGATCGCGGCATCGTGCTCGAGAGCGCGCTCATATGAGAAGGCATTTCGGTGTTCGGGATGTCCTCTGCTATGCTGGCCGCGTGAGACGCGCCGCGTTCGTCCTCGCCGCCGTCGCGCTCCTTGCTGGCTGCGCGCTATCCCGCTCGCTGTCGACGGTCGATCAGCGGACCTCGCAGGGACCGACGGCCGACGAGTTCTGGACGACGAAGATGCTGACCGTCAACAACCGCTTCCCGAGCTTCGAGGAGAAGCGGCACTTCAACGACGACCTCGACGCGCGCATTTCCAAGTACCTGCGTGAGCACGAGGTGGCGGCGTCGGATCAGCTGACCGTGCAGTCGTTCCGCAACCTGCACCAGGTCACGGCCGGGATGGAAAAGGGACAGGTCGAGGTACTGCTCGGGCCGCCCTTCTCGACCTCCGACGACGCCCAGCAAATGATGAACTGGGCACGCCGCCACTGGCCGGACATCCGCGGACGCGCCGACGAGGCGTGGGGCTATCCGCACGGCTGGATCTTCTACTTCAACAAAGGCAAGCTCGTCGACATCACGCAGTTCCTGCCCGGCACGCCGGAACAATGATCCGATCGTCGCTGGCGGTAACCAAGCGCACGCCTCTCGCTGCGCGCGGCATGGTCGTCGCCGCGCATCCCCGAGGAGCGGAGGTCGGCGCGCAGGTTCTGGAGCGCGGCGGCAACGCGGTGGACGCCGCGGTCGCCACCGCGTTCGCGATGACCGTGGTCGAGCCCTTCATGTCCACCATCGCTGGCTCGGGCACGATGCTCATTCACATCGCCCGGCGTGAGGAGACGGTCGCGCTGGACTTCAACGCGATGGCACCGCTGCGCGCGAACGAGCGCATGTACAAGGTCATCGGCGGCATTTCAGACGCGCTGTTTCCGTGGCCGAACGTCGAGGGCCAGGCCAACGTCTTCGGCCACCGCTCGGTCGCGGTGCCAGGCTCGGTCGCGGGACTGGCGCTCGCGCTTGAGCGCTACGGCACGCTGTCGCTGGCCGACGCACTCGCGCCCGCGATCGAGATCGCGCGCTCGGGATTCGTGCCCGACTGGTATCTGGCCCTCAACCACGCCCGGCACCTCGAGGAGCTGGCGGCGTTCCCCGAGTCTGCGCGCGTCTACCTGAGACACGGGCGCTCTGTCTACCGTCCACCGGCGATGCAGCCGGGCGACATGGTGCGCTATCCGGATCTCGCCGAGAGCCTGGCGCTCATCGCGAAGGACGGGCCCGATGCGTTCTACCGCGGCATGATCGCGGAGGCCATCGAGCAGGAGATGGTTCGCGGCGGTGGACTCATCACGCGCGACGATCTGGCAAAGTACGAGGTGCGCATCGCGCCGCCGCTGATGGGACGCTACCGCGACCTCGATCTCGCGTTCTCGCCGGGCGCCACGGGCGGCGCGACAGCGCTCGAGATGCTGAACATCCTCGCCGAGTTCCCGGCGCCGAAGACCTCCGGCAGCACGCTGGACGGCCTGCACGTGCGGGCGATGGCCTGCAAGCAGGCGTTCCTCGATCGCTTCGAGCACCTCGGCGATCCGAATGTCGTGAAAGCGCCGTGGGAGCGCCTCACCTCGCGCTACTACGCGCGCGACGCGGCCGCCGAGATCCGGCGCCGCCGCATGGCGCCGCCGCGACGCGGCCCGGGCGCCGGGCAGCCGCTGGACTGCACGACACACGTGGGCGCCATCGATCGCAAGCGCAACATGGTCTCGCTCACGCACACCGCCGTCTCGCTCTGGGGCTCGCGCGTGGTGGCCAAGGGCACCGGCATCCTGCTGAACAACGGCATGATCTGGTTCGACCCCGAGCCCGGGCGCGCCAACTCCGTCGGTGGTGGCAAGCGCGCGCTCGTCAACATGGTGCCGGTGCTCGGCTTCAAGCGCGGCGCGCCGCATCTCACGCTGGGCGCGCCCGGCGGACGCGCGATCGTCTCGGCGATTCCGCAGGTGCTCGCCAATCTCGTGGACGGGCGCGGCTCGCTGCAGGACGCGGTGGAGGCACCGCGCCTTCACACCGAAGGCGGCGACGTGCTCATGTCCACGCGGCTCGAGGAGGCGATCCTCACCGGCCTGGCCCGGCGCGGCCACGCGGTGGTTCCCAAAGAAGAGTCGTACTCGACGCTGAATTTTGCGCGGCCCGTCGGCATTCGCGTCACGCCGAAGGGACTCGAGGCCGGCGTCGAGCCGTTCGGCATGGCCGCCGCGGCGGGACATTGAGCGCGCGATGGCCAGCTTCGTTCTCGTTCACGGCGCATGGCACGGCGGCTGGTGCTGGGTGCGCGTGGCACGCCTGCTGCGCGACGCCGCGCACGAGGTCCACACCCCGACGCTGAGCGGGCTCGGCGAGCGCGCGCACCTCGCGCGTCCCGAGATCGACCTCGAGACCCACGTGCAAGACGTCGTCGGCGTGCTCGAGGCCGAGGAGCTGCGCAACGTCGTCCTCGTTGGCCACTCGTACGGCGGCATGGTCATCAGCGGCGTTGCCGCGCGCGCCGCCAATCGCGTGAGCCACCTTGTGTACCTCGACGCCTTCGTGCCCGAGGCGGGCAAGTCGCTGCTCGATTACGCCGGCCCGCGCGCCGACGCGATCCGCGAGTCGGCGCAGAGCGCCGGCGAGGGCTGGCGCATTCCGCCGTTTCCGCCCGAGCGCTTCGGCGTGACGAGTCAGCGCGACCGCGAGTGGCTGCTGCGGCGGCTCGTGCCGCAGCCGTTGAAGACGTTCGAGCAGCCGCTGACGACGGTGGGCGGCGACCGGCTCAAGCGCGTGTACGTCTACTGCTCGAGTCCGGCGATGGGCGCGTTCGACCAGTTTGCCGAGCGGCTGCGCGAAGATCGCAAGTGGCAGTTTCACGAGATCAAGACGGGCCACGATGCGATGCTCACCGCGTCCGGCGACGTCGCGAAGATCTTGCTCGGCCTCGCCAAGTAGCACGAGAACGCACGAGAGAAGGAGGCGGCCATGCTCGAGGAAAAAGTCATCGCGTCATGGAAGTACAAGAAGGGCGCGCTCGATCCCAAGACGGCCTTCCTCTGCTATCTGGCCGCGAACCTCGCCGTCGGCAACACCCACTGAGCCAAGCGCGACCTGGCGGGCGCCAGGCAGAGCGGGGCGAGCGAGGACGAGGTGCGCGAGGCGATCTCGTTCGCGATCCGCGCCAACGCGGCGAAGGCCCACGCGGACATCCTGAAGGTGTACGAGGCGCGCTGAGCATGGCCGACGTCGAGCTGACGGCCGCCTTCTCGACGATTCCCGCCGGCGAGCAGGACGCGATCAAGCGCCTGCTCACGGAGACCGTCGAGCAGCTCGCGCGCGAAGACGGCTCGTTCAAGCGCGCGAAGCTCGTGTTCACGGAGTCCGACGAGCGCTGCGGCTTGACGGCCGAGCTCGACGGCGTGAAGCGCGAGGGCGTGCCGCTGGCCATCGAGATCGATCAGCTGGAGGACGCGCAGACCTCGGCCGGCGCGCGCGCCCAGCTCAAGGAGGCGATTCGCCTCTACTTCCGGCGCGTGCAGGGCAG
Organism: Candidatus Methylomirabilota bacterium; assembly: GCA_046725765.1. GTDB lineage: Bacteria > Methylomirabilota > Methylomirabilia > Rokubacteriales > CSP1-6 > AR12. The sequence goes on from JBKOZH010000152.1 coordinate 4,622, forward strand.
GTAGTGGACGAGGGCGTTCTCTTCTACTCGTGGCGGGACTGCCTGTTCCGCATTCCCGACGGCGTGCAGCCGCCCAAAGCCGGCTCGCGCTTCTTCTGCCGTCATCTCAGCGTCCGACCCGGCGAGCACGTGCTGGAGCTCGGGGCCGGGCTGGGACTGGCCGCCGTGCTCGCGGCAAAGGCGGGCGCGGTCGTGATCGCGACAGACATCGTGCCTGCGGCCATCACCGCCGTGCGGGCGAACGCCGCGCTGAACGGCGTCGCGGTCGACGCGCGGCTGGGCGACTGCTACGCGCCGGTCGCCGCCGAGCGGTTCGATCTCGTGTGCAGCAACCCGCCCCAGATGCCGACGCCGCTGGGTGCCGATCGCGAAGACGCTCAGGCGGCGGCCGACAACGGCGGCGTCGATGGCTGGGCGCTGCTCGATCGGATCGTCGCCGGCGCGCCCGAGCACCTCGCATCGCGCGGACGTCTGGTCTTCACGATCTTCGACTTTCTCGGTCTGAAGACCGCCCTCGCCAAAGTCGAGGCCGCGGGGCTCGTGCCGTCGGTCCTCGCGCGCGAAACCCAGGCGTTCCCGCGCATCGGCTACGAGCGCCTGGAGCACCTGCGCGCGATGGATCGCGAGGCGGTGCTCCCCGCCGGCCGGCCGACGACCCTCGAACGCCTCATGATCGAGGGACGCGCGCGGTGACCCGGCGCCTCATCGTCAACGCCGACGACTGGGGCATGACCCGCGGCGTGAGCGAGGGCATTCTCGCCGCGCACCGCCACGGCATCGTCACGAGCACCACGGTGCTCGCCACGGCCGATCTCGATCGCAACCTCGTCGCGCGAGTGCTCGACAGCGAGCTCGGACTCGGCCTGCACGTGAACCTCACGCTCGGCACGCCGCTGACGCGCGGCGCCTCGCTCGTGGACGGCCGCGGAAAATTCGTGCGCGACGCGCGCCACGCCGCCGCACGCGCGCGGGCGGCCGACGTCCGCGCCGAGGTGCGCGCGCAGGTCGCGAAGTTCGACAAGACCTTCCGGCGGCCCCCGACACATCTCGACACGCACCACCACGTCGGCCTGCATTCGCCGGTGCGTGAAGTCGTGCTGGAGATCGCCCGCGCGCTGCGCGTGCCCGTACGCAGCCAGGACGACGCCGCGCGCCTGCGCGCGCGCTCGGCGGGGCTGCGCACGCCGGATCACTTCTTCGGCGAGTCGGGCCCCGGCGCCTACTGGTCGTCGGCGACGACGCTCGGCGTCCTGCGCGCGCTGCCCGACGGCGTCTCGGAGTTCATGACCCATCCGGGGTGGTTCGACGCCGATCTCGCGGGAAGCCGCTACGGGCGCCAGCGTGAGACCGAGATGGTCGGGCTCGGCACCGCCCCCGCGCGCGCCGCCGTCGCCGCGCTCGGCATCACGCTCTGCACATTCGCCGATATCTAGATGACACCACGTGAGCCTCAACGCGCCGGGAAATCGAGGGTACGGGGGACCATCTCGGGGCCCCCCATCATCATAGGCGTTGACGTAGGGGGCACGACGATCGCCGCGGGCGCGGTGACCACCGACGGCGAGGTCGTTCACGACGACAGCGTGCTGACGCACGATGCCGCAGCCGCCGGCACGCTCGCGACGATCGAGCGGCTCGTCCAGCGCGTCAGCGCCGAGCTGGCGTCGCGCGAGCTGAGCGTCGCGGGCATCGGCGTCGGCGTGCCGGGTCCCGTCGACGTCGACGCCGGGCGCGTCGGCGACCCCGCGCCGCACGCGGCCGATCTCGTGGACCAGCCCCTCGGCTCGCGGCTGGCCGCGCGCTTCGGCGTGCCGGTGTTCGTCGACAACGACGTCAACGCCCTCGCGCTGGCCGAGTGGCGCTTCGGCGCCGGCCGCGACGCGCGCTCGCTCGTCGTGCTGGCGCCGGGTACGGGCTTCGGCGCCGGCGTGATCCTCGACGGCCGGCTCGTGCGCGGCGTCGCCGGATTCGGCGGCGAGTTCGGTCACACGCCGGTGAAGTTCGATGGTCCGCCGTGCTGGTGCGGCGGCCGCGGCTGTCTGGCCGTCTACGCGAGCGGCCGTGGTATCGCGGAGGCCGCGCAGGCGCGCGTGGCGGGCCACGCGGACTCGCCGCTGCTGATGGCGGCCGGCGGCACGCCGCAACGCATCACCGCCGAGCTGGTGTTTCGCGCCGCCGCCGACGGCGAGCCCGTCGCGACCGCCGTGGTCGACGAGGCGTGCCGCGCGCTCGGCGCCATGCTCGCGACGATCGTGAACGGCCTCAATCCCGACGTCGTCGTGGTGACCGGCGGGGTGGCGGCGTCGCTGGCCGCGCTGGAGAAGCGCATCCTGGCCGCGGCGGCCGAGCACGCCTTCGCGCGCGCGCTCGCCGCGACGCGCATCACGATCGTCCCCGGCGACAAGCGGGTGACCATGCGCGGCGCCGCCGCGCTGGTGCTGTATGAGCGCGAACGCCGCGCCGGATAAGCACACCCACAATCCCGTCGTTCGATACTTTCGCGCGCTCGGCCCCGGACTCGTGACCGGCGCCGCGGACGACGACCCGAGCGGCGTCACGACGTACGCCGTCGCGGGCGCCGCGTTCGGCACCGGCATGCTGTGGACGGCCGTGGTGACGCTGCCGCTGATGGCGGCGGTGCAGCTGATCTGCGCGCGAATCGGCGTCGTGTCGGGCCGCGGTCTTGCCGGCGCGATGCGCGCGCACTATCCGCGCTGGTTCCTCTACGTGGCCTGCGTCCTGCTCCTGACCGCCAACGTCTTCAACATCGCCGCAGATCTCGCCGGCATGGCGGATGCCGCGGAGATGCTCACAGGCGTCACCTCGGGCTTGTGGGTGCCGATGTTTGGTCTCGTCGTGCTCGCGGCCACCGTGTACACCAGCTACGCCAGGTTCGCCGTCTCGCTGAAATGGCTGACTGCGGTGCTCTTCGCCTACGTGATCTCCGCCTTCCTGGCGCATCCCGACTGGTCGGTCGCGCTGCGCGACACGCTCGTGCCGCGGCTCTCGCTGGACGCCGCGTACGTCTCGACGCTCGTCGGCATCCTCGGCACGACGATCTCGCCGTACCTCTTCTTCTGGCAGGCCTCGCAGGAGGTGGAGGAGGAGCGCGCGCTCGGCCGGCGCACGGTCCGCGAACGCCATGGCGCGACCGCTCACGAGCTGCGCGACGTACGACGCGACGTCGTCACCGGCATGGTCTTCTCGAACGTGGTGATGTACTTCATCATCCTCGCTGCTGGGGCGACACTGCATCGCGCCGGCCACGTCGACATCGCGACCAGCCGCCAGGCGGCGGAGGCGCTGCGCCCGCTGGCCGGCGACGCAGCATATCTGCTCTTCACGCTCGGTCTGGTCGGCACCGGCCTGCTGGCCATTCCGATCCTCGCGGGCTCGGCGTCGTACGCCGTGGCGGAGGTCTTCGGCTGGCGGTCGGGGCTCGATCTCCCACCGAGACGCGCGCGCCGGTTCTATGCCGTCCTCGGTGGCTCGATCGTGGCCGGCGCGCTGTTGGACTCGCTGAGCGTGAGCGCCGTGCGCATGATGTTCCTCTCGGCTGTCGTCAACGGGCTGCTCGCCGCCCCGCTGCTCGTGCTCGTGATGCTGGTGGGCACCAACCGTAGGATTATGGGCCGGCACGTCAACGACCGCTGGCTCAACGGCCTGGGCTGGACGGCGACCGCCGTGATGACCGCAGCGACGCTGCTCTTCTTCTGGACGTCCCTCTAGGTTGGACGGTGCGCTAGGCGGGCGCAGGCTCTTTCTTCAACAGCTCGTCCAGAATCCGGGGCAGACGGCCGACGACAGACACGCCGTGCAGGCGCGCCACCATCTCACCGCGGCGGTCCACGACGACGGTGTACGGCGTGCCCTTGAAGCCGTAGCGGTTGCCGATCACCAGCTTCGGATCGAGCGTGACCGGATAGGTGACCTTGTTGGCGCGGATGAACCGCCGCACGTCGGGGACCGTGTCCTGGACGTGGATCGCCAGCACCTCGACGCCGCGCTCGCGATAGCGCTCGGCCAGCCGGCCGAGCGCGGCGGACTCGCGCACGCACGGCCGGCAATACGATGCCTGAAAACGCAGCACCAGGATCTTCTTGCCGATGAGATCGCGCGAGTCCAGCGTGCTCCCGTCGAGCAGGTTGACCTTGAAGCCCGGCGCCGCCGGTTCGGCGGCGACGGAGGACGTCAGCGAAAGCGAGAGCAGCGCGGCGACGGCGACGAGCGCGGCGCGCACCCCGTCATTCTAGCGAAGCAAGCGCGGCAAAGCGAATCGCAAGCCTGGCAAAGCGTGCTGACACGCCCGGCGCGATGATGTGGCGGCGCGCCGCCGTGACGCGGCGTCCGCGACCGACGCGGGCACGGAGGCCGATCATGGTCAGATGGAGCGAATTCGCCGCGGCCGCGCCAGAGCTCGCCCGAGCCGGCCACGCCCTCATCACGCAGTTCCAGGTCGGACTGGCCTTCCTGGCGACCGTCCGCAAGGACGGCGCACCGCGATTGCACCCGGTCTGTCCGGTGTTCTCCCATGACAGCCTGTTCGTCTTGATCGTTCCCGCGTCACCGAAGCGCCAGGATCTTCTCCGTGACGGCCGCTACGCGCTGCAGTCGTTTCCTCAGCCGAAGGCGGGCAGCGAGGAGTTCTACGTGACCGGCAGCGCCTCGCTCGTCGAGGATCCGCGGAGACGTGCGGCCGTCCTGCGAGACGCCAGGCACATGGCGCAGGAGACGGAGATCACGTTCGAGCTTTGGATCGACCGGGCGATGCACACCACGTGGGAACAGGTCCTCACGCCGCAGATACGCGCGGTGCACCGCAAGTGGCGGGCGCCGTGATCGTCTTTACTATGCTGTTCTTACTACGCGCCCAGCGCCTCTCGGCGATCGGCCGCTGGGCACTCGGCGCAGAGCGTCCACGCCCAGCCGTTCGGAATCTGGTAGATGGCGGACACGTGGCGCCAGCGCGGGTCGCCAGCCATCACGAGGCGCAGTCGCACGGCGTTTGCCTCACCGTAGGGCATGTACATGCGGATTTCGCGCGCACGCTCGTGCGGACAGTAGCGCACCATAGTGGGTTTCGGAGCGGCCAACTCTGCTGCGGACTGTAAGCCGTTTACCCTCATGCGAGGGCCAGACGCAACCGGCGTGCCAGTGACTTTGCGAGCCGTCCGGACGCCGCAACCCGCGCGAGTATAATGGCCCGGTGAACGACCTCGAGCACGCGTTGCGCCGCGTCGTCCGTGGCTCGGTGCGATTCGATCCCGCGTCGCGCCTCCTTTACTCGACCGACGCGTCCATGTACCAGGTCGAGCCGATCGGCGTCGTCACGCCGCGTGACGCCGACGACGTCATTGCCGCGTTCGACGTCGCCCGCGCGCAGAAGGTCGCGCTGCTGCCGCGCGGCGGTGGAACCTCGCTCACCGGCCAGACGGTCAACCGCGCCCTCGTTCTCGATTTCTCGCAGCACATGAATGGCGTGCTCGAGGTGAATGCCGAGGAGCTGTGGGCGCGCGTGCAGCCGGGGCTCGTGCAGGACGAGCTGAACCACGCGATCCGCGGCCAGGGGCTGCTCTTCGGTCCCGACACGTCGACGTCCAACCGCGCGACGCTCGGCGGGATGATCGGCAACAACTCGGGCGGCTCGCACTCCATCGCCTACGGGCTCACCGTCGAGCACGTGTTGGAGCTCGATGCGCTGCTGGCCGACGGCACGCGCGTGCGCTTCGGCACCGTCACGCCGGCGGAGTTCGAGGCAAAGACGCGGCTCGACGGGGCCGAGGGCCGGATCTATCGCGAGCTCGCGGCCATCCGCGCGGAGTACGCCGAGGAGATCGCCAAGCGCTATCCCAAGCACTGGCGCCGCGTGGCCGGCTACAACCTCAATGAGCTGATCAAGGACAACGGCCGGGCGATCAACGTCGCGCGCGTCCTCGTCGGCTCCGAGGGCACGCTGCTGACGGTGCTCGAGGCCAAAGTCCGCTTGGTGCGGCGCCCGAAGAAGACAGCACTCGACGTCATCCACTACGCCACGATCCAGGAGGCGCTCGAGTCCTCGCAGTCGATCCTCCAGACGGGGCCGTACGCCGTCGAGCTGACCGACAAGCTGATCCTGGATCTCGCCCGCAACAACATCGAGCAGCGCGCGCGCGCCGCGTTCGTGCAGGGCGATCCGGGCGCGATTCTGATCGTCGAGTACGCGGGTGAGACGGACGCGGAGGTCAAGGCCAAGATCGAGGCGCTCGAGGCGCGCCGCGCGCGGGAGCGCTTCGGGTATGCCGCGCATCTCGCCTGGGACGTCGGCGAGCAGCAGTCGATCTGGAAGCTGCGCAAGGCCGGCCTCGGTCTGCTGCTCGGCATGAAGGGTGACAAGAAGCCGATCGCCTTCGTCGAGGACACGTGCGTCGAGCCCAAGCACCTCAAAGACTTCGTGCCGCGCTTCGCCGACATCTTCGCCAAGCACGACACCACGGGCGCGTATTACGGGCACTGCTCGGTCGGCTGCCTGCACATCCGGCCCGTCATCGATCTCAAGACGCCGCGCGGGCTCGACCAGGTGAAGGCGATCGCCGACGAGATCACCGATCTGGTGCTCGAGTTCGGCGGGACGATCTCGAGCGAGCATGGCGACGGCCGCGCGCGCAGCCCGTTCCTGGAGCGCATGTACGGTCCCACGCTGATGCAGGCGTTCCGGCGGCTCAAGAAGGCCTTCGACCCGGACAACCGCATGAATCCCGGGAACATCGTCGACTCGCCCGGGATCCTCGAGAATCTGCGCTACGGCGTGTCGTATCGCACGTGGGAGCCGAAGACGCTGCTCGATTTCTCGGCCCAGGGCGGGTTCGCCGCGTCGGTCGAGATGTGCAACGGCGTCGGCGTGTGCCGCAAGAAGCTCGAGGGCACGATGTGCCCCTCGTACATGGCCACGAAGGACGAGGAGCACAGCACGCGCGGCCGCGCCAACGCGCTGCGCGCGGTGCTCTCGGGGCGGCTGCCCGCCGCCGAATTCACCGGCAAGCGGCTGTACGAGGTGATGGACCTCTGTCTGGAGTGCAAGGGCTGCAAGGCCGAGTGCCCGTCCAACGTGGACATGGCCAAGCTGAAGTACGAGTTCCTGTATCACTACTACAAGGCGAACGGGTTGCCGCTGCGCAACCGAATATTCGGTCGCATCGCGCGGTTGAGCGCGCTCGGCGCCCGAACACCGCGGCTGGCGAACGCGCTCAACGCGCTGCCGCCGGTGCGCTGGCTGCTCGAGAAGACCGCGGGCATCGATCGCCGGCGGCCGCTGCCCGCGCTCGCCACCGAGACGTTCGAGGAGTGGTTCCGGCGGCGCT
>JBKOZH010000201.1:0-14090 GCA_046725765.1 Candidatus Methylomirabilota bacterium
CCCGCTCGGCGCGAAGCGCGGCGATGCCGCGACGACGGCCGCCGAGCCCGAGACGATGCCTTCGCGCGTGCCCGGCGGTGCCGGCGCCGCACATCCGGCGAGCAGTGAGACAAGCACGGCCAGTATCGACAGGCGCGGGACTGAGGTGTGTCTCATGGCGGCGGGCATTCATCGGCGCCACCGTCGCGACAGGAGGTCGACCCGATGACAAGGATTCGCTTCGCCGCGGCGCTCGGACTCCTGCTCGCATCGATCGTCGTCGTCGGCTCGACACCGGCGCAGCGGGGACCGGTCAGGATCGGCTTCACGACGGACCTCACTGGCACCGCGGCGCAAGCGGCCAAGGACATGGTGAACGGCCTCACCCTCTATCTGGACGAGATCGGGTCGCAAATGGCGGGGCGCAAGGTGGAGCTGATCGTCGAGGACACGCAGGGTCGGCCCGACGTCGCGCTGACGAAGCTGCGCAAGCTCGTCGAGCACGACCGCGTGCACCTGGTCGCCGGCGTGCTCTTCGGCCACCTCGGCTACGCGATGGCGCCCAAGGTCGAGGAGTACAAGATCCCCGCGCTCTTCACCGTCACGGCGGCGGACGACCTCACGCAGCGCCTGAAGTACCGCTGGGTGATTCGCACCGGCTGGGCGTCGAGCCAGCCATCCCATCCGTTCGGCGAGTACGCCGCCAAGACGCTCGGCTACCGCAAGGTCGCGGTCATCGCCTCCGACTACGCGTTCGGCTGGGAGGTCGTCGGCGGCTTCCAGCGCACCTTCGAGGAGCACGGCGGCCAGGTCATCCAGAAGCTATGGACGCCGCTGGGAGCAATGGACCTGGCGCCGTTCATCGCGAAGATCCGGCGCGACGCGGACGCGGTGTTCACGATGATCGCCGGCGCCTCCACGCTGCAGTTCTTCAAGCAGTACGAGGAGGCGGGGCTCAAAGCCAAAATCCCCGTCATTGCCGGCGGGCCCGCGGTGGACGAGGCGCTGCTGCCCTCGATGGGCGACGAGGCGCTGGGCGTGATCAGCCCGCTCATTTACAGCGGCGCGCTCGACACGCCGGCGAACCGGCGTTTCGCCAAGGAGTACCGCAGGCGCTTCGGCAAGGTGCCCTCGTACTTCGCCGAGACGAACTACACCAGCGGGCGCTGGATCAACGAAGCGGTCAGGGCCCTCGGCGGTAACGTGGAGGATCGCGAGAAGCTGCTGGCCGCGCTACGCAAGGTCGAGATTCCTGACGCGCCGCGGGGTCCGGTGAAGCTCGACAGCTACGGCAACCCGATTCAGAACGTCTACTTCCGCAAGGTCGAGCGCAACCGCGAGGGCGAGCTGCAGAACACGGTGATCGTGACGATCCCCGCCGTCTCGCAGTTCTGGAAGTACAACCCCGAGGAGTTTCTGCGGCAGCCGGTCTACAGCCGGGACGTGCCGCCGTGCCGCCACTGCTGAGCGGCGCTCAGCCCGGGCGACTGCGCATCAGCGGCACGGCGAGAGGAACGATCACGAGCAGCGCCGCCAGCGCGTTGGTGGCGAACGCGAGCGGTGCGCCGACGCTGCCCGCAAGCAGGCCGATCGCCAGCGTGCCGAGCGGCTGCGTCCCGATGCAGGCCGAGAGAATGCCCATCGCCCCGCCGCGCTCACGCTCGGGCGCCGCAAGCAGCACGAGCGTGCTCTGCATCGCGGCGAACGCCGACTCGGCGGCGCCCATGACGACCATCAGCACGATGGACATCGCAAACGATCGCGAGCCGGCCAGGAGCATCAGCAGCACGGGCGCCACGAGGACGGCGCTCGCGAACAACGGCGCGTGCCGCAGGCGACCCCCGCGCGAGGCGAGCGTGAGCGCGCCGACGAGCGCGCCGACGCCGTCGGCCGCGACCAGCATCCCGAGCGCGGTCGGGCCGACGCTCAGCACGTCGCGCGCAAACACCGGCAGCATCTGCTGATACGGAAAGAACAGCGTGTTCATCGCGATGGTGACGAGCAGCGCGCCGCGCACGATCGGGCTCGCCCACGCCGCGTGCAGGCCCGCTCGCAGGCTCGCGACGATGGACGCCGAGGCCGCGCTTCCGGGACCGCCCAGACGGCCGATGAGTCCGGCCGACGCGGCCAGTCCCGCGCCGTACACGGCCGCCATGAGCAGATAGGCGGCGGCCGGACCCACGCGCGCCAGGCAAACCCCGGCCGCGAGCGGGCCCAGCATCTTCGCGATCTGCATCGAGACGGTCTCGAGCGACACCGCCTGCGCGACACGCGACGCGCCCAGCACCGCGTAGAGCGCAGTGCGCCGCGCCGGAAAGTCGAGCGCCCACATGGCCCCGAACACGATCTCGAGCGCGACGAGCGGCCAGTACCCGCCGGCGCCGCCGGCGAAGATTGCCGCGAGTGCCAGCGCGGTCGCAAGGCCGACGCACTGGGCGGCCACGAGCACACGGCCGCGCGCGACCCGATCGGCGACGATGCCGGCGAACGGCCCGACGAGCATCAGCGGCGCGGCGCGCGCGAAGGCTGCGAGGCCCACCATGAACGGCGAGCCGGTGAGCGAGAGCGCCAGCCAGCCCACGACGAGCAAGTCCATCCACCGCGCCGCGTTGACGCAGAGTCCGGAGAGCCAGAGCCGCCGGTAGCTCGGCTCGGCAAGCACCTCCGCCGCCGCCAGCCGGCCGGCCAGCGCGGCGACCGCGGACACGCTCACCCGCTCACAACCCCCGGCAGGAGGTGAAGACGGCGAGGAAGATGATGAGGCCGGCGGGAATCAGCGTCACCACCAGGGAGATCGCGGTGAACATCGTGAAGACGATCGGCCCGAACACCGGCGTGCTGACGTGCCAGACGCGGGCCACGAGTAGCTCGAGAATCCAGCCGAACGTGTAGAACACGTTCGTCACGATCCAGTAGGCGGCGATCGCGATGATCACGAGCAACGGCGGCTTGGGCTGCCCGAGCGGCAAGCCGCCACTGAGCTCGCAGCCCCAGGCGACGGCAAAGAACACCGAGAGCGTGAGCAGGCTGGTGGCGCCGACGATGATGTTGTACGGCAGCCGGCGCAGTTCCCACCACGCCACGACGTGGGCGGGATGCGACTTCTCGAGCTGGTGCGCGAAGATCCAGCCCGCGAGACGCCAGGAGATCCGAAAGAGCGGCGCCGCCCTCACGTAGCTCATGATCTCACGCGCGCCGCGGCGCCCTCAGCGCGTCTGCCCGCTGCGCATCAGGAGCCAGCTGTTGATGCCGGTGTCCGGCGGCGAGGCGCTGAGCATCGTGACCATCGTCGCGATCTCGCTGCGATGGTGCGTCGCGTGGTTGGCGACGTGCTGCAGCAGCGGGCCGAGCGGCAGGCGAAACGCCTTGCCCTCGGTGTTCTTGTACTCGATCGTCCGCGCCAGGTCCGTGTCGGCCAGCGCGTCGACGAAGGCGCGCTGCTCGGCCTCCAGCTCGTCCCACCGCGGGCGGACGGCGGCGAGCGTCGCGAACTCCGCGCCCGGCAGGCCCGTGGGCGACGTGCCCTTCCAGCGACTGAGCCACACACGGTCGGCGCCGTAAAGATGGCCGAACATGCGCGTGAGGGTCGGATAGCTGAACTGCTTGCCGACGTCGCGGCCGCACACGTCCTCGCCCAGGGCGGCGGCCACGTCGTACAGGCGGCGGTTGGCCCAGCGGTGATACTCGTAGAGATCGCGCATCAGCGTCAGACTCATCGAGCGTCCCTCCTGCCGTGGCTCACGGCCGCTCCTGCCCGCTCCGGATGGCGATGAAGCGCGCCAGCCCCGTGCCTGGCGGCGAGCCGCTCACCATGGTCAGCATCGTGGCGATCTCGCTCCGGTGGTGCGTGCCGTGGTCCGTCACGTGGTGCAGCAGCAGCGCGAGCGGCTGAGCGTACTCCTTGCCGGAGAGCAGCCGGTACTGAATCGTTCGCTCCAGCTCGCTCGGCCGCAGGCTCGCGAGATAGTCCGCCTGCTCGCGTTCGAGGCTCACCCATCGCTCGCCGAGCTCGCCGAGCGTCGGCGCCAGCTCCGCCTCCTTCGGCGCCGCCGTCGGCGACACCCCGCGCCAGCGCGCGAGCCACAGCGTGTCGACGCCGTAGACGTGAAAGAAAAGGCCTTTGAGCGTGGGCTCGCTGAACTGCGGGCCGATCTCGCGTGCGACCGCCTCCTCGCCCAGCTTCGCCGCCACGTCGAGCAGCGTGCGGTTGGCCCACCAGTGATGGGCGTAGAGCGTGCGGATCGTCTCCAGGCTCATTCCAGGACGGCCACCGTCTCGCCCTCCTGCACCGTTTGCCCCTCGCGCACGCGAATCTCTTTGATCGCCCCAGCGCGCGGCGCTTCCACCGGAATCTCCATCTTCATCGACTCGAGCACGATCACGGGATCGCCGGCCGCCACCTTGTCGCCGACCTTCGTCGTCACCTGGAAGACCACCCCCGTGATGTGCGCCTTGACCTCCTCAGCCATGGAACGCTCCTTGTTCGAGCATCTGAGTGTGCACCTGGCCGCGGCGGAAGTCTGCATGCGCCACGACGGTGCGCAGCAGCGGCAGCGTCGTCTTCACGCCCTCCACCACGCACGCGTCGAGCGCCTGCGCCAGGCGCTCGATCGCCTGCGCGCGATCGGCCCCGCGCGCGATGAGCTTGAAGAGCAGCGGATCGTAGTGCACGGACACGGCGCTGCCCTCCACCACGCCGGACTCGAGCCGGATTCCCTCGCCGTACGGCAGCGACAGCCGCGTGATCGTCCCCGGCGAAGGCAGGAAGTTCCGCGCGGGATCCTCGGCGTAGATGCGCACCTCGATGGCGGCGCCGCGCTGCTCGACCTTGTCCTGCGCGAACGGCAGCGGCTCGCCGGCGGCCACCCGGAGCTGCGTCGCGACGAGATCCAGGCGCGTCACCTCCTCGGTGACCGGGTGCTCGACCTGCAGCCGCGTGTTCATCTCGAGGAAATAGAAGGCGCCGTCGGCGTCGACGAGGAACTCCAGCGTGCCCGCATTGACGTAGCCGATCGCCCGCGCGCCGGCAACGGCGGCCTCGGTGAGGCCGCGCTTGGTCCCGGGGGCGAGATTCGGCGCCGGCGACTCTTCGACGAGCTTCTGGTGGCGGCGCTGGATCGAGCACTCGCGCTCGTGCAGGTGGACGACGCTCCCGTGCGTGTCGCCAAAGACCTGCACCTCCACGTGACGCGGCGCCTGCAAATAGCGCTCGACATACAGCTCGCCGCTCGCGAACGCACTCTGCGCGCGACGCGCCGCCACGGCGAACGCGCCCGGCAGCTCGGCGGCCGTGGACACCTTCGCCATGCCGATGCCACCGCCTCCGGCGGCCGCTTTGAGAATGACGGGATAGCCGACCTCCGCGGAGACGCGCTCGGCGCTGGCGACGTCCGCCACGGGCGCGGCGCTACCCGGCACGATCGGCACGCCGGCCGCGGCCATGCGGCGCCGGGCCTCGGGCTTGTCGCCCATCGCGCGGATCGCGTCGGGCGATGGCCCGATGAACGTCAGGCCCGCCTGGCCACACGCCTCGGCGAAGCGCCAGTTTTCCGAGAGAAATCCGTAGCCCGGATGCACGGCGTCGGCCGCCGCTTCGCGCGCGGCGGCAACGATGCGCTCGATGCTCAAATACGACTCGCGCGCCGGCGCCGGGCCCAGCAGCACCGCGCGATCGGCGTCGGCGACGTGCGGCGCGTCGCGGTCGGCCTCCGAGTAAACCGCGACCGTGCGCAGTCCGAGCGCGCGGCACGCGCGCAGCACGCGACGCGCAATCTCCCCGCGGTTGGCGACGAGGACGGTGCGAAACACGCTCAGGGAGCGGCGGGAACCGGCTCGGTAGCGACGCGGTCGGCGGCGGCGATGCGCCAGCCGGCATGCGTCGGCGCCCAGCGCAGCAGCACGAACGCGACCGCATGCGCGCCCTCGATGCGAAGCTTCACGACCTGCTGGCGGCCGATTGCGGCCAGCCCGACGACACGCGCGTCGGTGATGCGTCCGCCGATCGAGGCGATCGCCTCGCTCACGGCCTCGCGTGCGGTGGAGTCGACCCAGCCGGAGGCCGCCGCCCTGTCGCCCGCCGTCAGCGCGGCGCGGTAGGCGTCGACAGCACGCGTGAGATCGGCCGGAAGCGCCGCGGGATCGAAGTCGGGCGGAGCTTGAACCAGATCCGGCGCCACGACGTCCGGCGGCACGCCGAGGAGCGTGGCGTCGATCAGCGGCGCCATCGCGTCGCCGGTGATGCCGCCGGCTTTTTCGAGCGCGCCGAGCAAACGCGCCTGCCAGTCGGCGACGCGCTCGCGCGCGGCGGCGTCGCCCGCCAGACGCGACAGCACGATCGCACCGGCGGCGGCGTGGCGCCGCTCCTCCTCGAGACAGCGCGCAAGGATGCGGCGCGTCGGCGGCTCGTAGACGGCATTCGCGGACGCCAGATGCCGCGCGTAGAGCGTCACGAGATGCGGCTTGAGCACGCCGTACGCGCCGGCGATGCGCTCGAGCGTTTGTCGCGGCCCCTCCGGACTCTCGAGCAGTCGCGCGAACGCCACGACGCCGTCGTTCGCGGGCTCGGAGGTCTGCGCGGGCGCGCGCAGCTCAGGAAGCCGGCGGCCCCACGCATCCGCGTGCTGCGCGCAGTCCCACACGTGCCGACCGAACAGGAGCTTCGCGGGCAGCTCCGGCGTGAGCGCGATCCAGCCGCCGAGCACCCGCATGAGGCGCTCCTCGGCGTAGCGGTAGTGGCGGATACGGCGCGCGGAGTCGTCGACGGAGAGATGACCGGCGAGTCGCTCGGAGCTCAATACACCTGGGAGCGCTGGGTGCTCTTCACCAGGCGCTCGATCTCCTCGTCGGTGAAGCCCGCCAGCTTGCGCGCCTCCTTGGCGATCGAGATCGGCACGACCTCGTGATGCCCGTCTTGCCGCGTGCCGCCCAGGTTGAAGCGCTCGTCGATCGTCTCCTGAAACTCGATGGCGCGGCGGCGGCGCTCGGGGTCACCGCGCGTGAGCTCGTTGAGCCAGCGTGAGCCCATGCGCACGTGCGTGATTTCGTCCGCCAGCACATAGTCGACGGACTTCTCGATCACCGGATCGCCGATCTTCTGCGCGATGTGGATGAGCTGGTTGAAGACGTCGCACGCCAAACCCTCGAGCCCTCGGTTGACGCCGGCCACGCGCGCGGCGGCGTCCTCGGCGCACGCGCAGCGCCAGAGAATCGTGGACTCGGGAAACTCGCCGACCCGGCCGCCCAGATGCTCGAGGAGACCGAGATACGTCTCGACGTGGCGCGACTCGTCCCAGACCTGGCGCGCCATGTCGAGCGTGAACTCCCACGGCGCGTCGGGGAAGTCGTAGACGGTGCGGCCCGCCCCCTCCATCGCCTGCAGCTCGCCGACCATGATGCCGTGCACGCGCTCGCGAATGGACTCGCGGCTGGCAAGGTCGGGGAACGGCGGCAGGCCCTGCTCGACCTTCAGCTCGGCGACGTCACGCGCGCGCATGCGCACGAAGCGGTCCTCGCGCGCGAGCTTGTCGTAGGCGATCGGACGATCCACGCGTCGCCTCCCTCGAACAATGAACGGTTGTTCAGCCGAGAGTGTAGCACGGCGCTAGACGCGCTCCTTGAGCTCTTTGCCGAGCAATCCCTCGGGCCGCACGAGCAGCACGACGATGATGATCACGAAGGCAAGCGTGTTCTTGAAGGCGATCGTCAGGTATGCGCCGGTCAGGCTCTCCGCGATGCCCAGCAGCAGCGCGCCCAGGACTGCGCCGGGGAGGCTGTTGAGGCCGCCAAGGACGGCGGCCGCGAAGCCTTTGAGGAACGGATCGAGCATGAAGAACGGGTCCAGCAGCAGCGCGGGCGCCAGGAACACGCCGGCGATCACGCCGAGCGCGCACGCGACCGCCCAGGCCACGCCGAGCACGAGCCGCGTGGGAATGCCGAGCGTCTGGGCGGCCATGACGTTCTCCGACGTCGCGCGCATCGCGAGGCCCAGCCGGGTCTTCTGCACGAGCAGGTAGAGCAGCGCCGAGCCGACGACGCCCGCCGCCATCGTCGCGAGCGAGAGCTGGCTCACGATCAGCGGGCCGACGGCGTACGTCTTCGTGTCGGAGATGGGAAACGGAAGCGACACCGGCTCGGCGCCCCAGAGGTAGACGACGACGCCCTGCACGATGAGCGCCAGCCCGAGCGTGAGGATCACCATGCCGAGCAGGTTGGCGCCTTGCCGCTGCGCCGGGACGAGGACGCCGAAGTAGAACGCGAGCCCGATCGCGGCGCCGACGGCGAGGCTCGCGCCGAGCGCCACGCCGAACGAGTACTGGCGCGACAGCAGCGAGAACGCCACGAACGTCGCCACCGTCGCGACGTCGCCGTGCGCGAAGTTCAGGACACGCGTGGAGCGATAGATCAGCACCAGTCCCAGCGCGACCAGCGCATAGAGGCTGCCCGCGGACAGCCCCGCCAGCGTGTATTGCGCGAAGCGGATCATCGGAACGGCCACAGCTGGAAGTAGAGCCGGGTCTTGAGCCAGCGGCCGTACAGTCCGAGCGGCTCGAAGATGAGGACGAGGAGAATGGCCAGGCCGAACACGACCGGCACCATCTCACGAAAGCCGGACAGCGCCTTGGGCACGAGCGTGACGAACGCCGCCCCGAGGATCGAGCCCTCGACGGAGGCCACGCCGCCCACGATGACGGCGACGAACACCGGGATCGACTCGCCGATGTTGAACATCTGCGGCTCGATGTGGCCGAGCAGCTGCGCGTACAGGGCGCCGTGCACGCCCGTGTAGAACGACGAGATCGCGAAGGCCAGCAGCTTGTAGCGCGTGAGGTTGACGCCGTTGACCTCGGCGGCGATGTCGGAGTCTCGGATGGCGACGAAGGCGCGGCCGACGTAGGACGACACGAGGTTCAGCGTCACCAGCGTGAACAGCGCGAGCAGCGCCACGTACACGTAGTACTCGTAGCGGGCGCCGCCGAGGCCGAGCACCGGCTTCAGCCTGGCGATCGCGAGGCCGGAGCGTCCGCCGGAGAGCGTCTCGAAGTTGACGAACACCTGGTATACCGCGACCCCGAAGCCGAGCGTCACGATAGCGAGGTACGGGCCCTTGAGGCGCAGCGAGGGAAAACCGATGACGACGCCGGCCAGCGCGGCCACGAGCCCGGCGATGGCCAGCGCCAGGAGGAACGGCAGCCCCCAGCCGCGAAGGTGGCCGAAGGCGAACGCACCGATCGCCAGAAATCCCGCCTGCCCGAACGAGATCTGGCCCGTGTAACCGATGAGGAGGTTCTGGCCCATCACACCGATCGCCGTGAGTGCCACCAGCGTCGCGCTGAAGACGACCCACTCGGGCGCGAGCCACGGAAACACCACGAGCGCCGCGCCGAGCAGCGCCAGCAGCGCGCGGGCCAGCGGCTTGCGCGCGATCGTGAGGTCCGCGCGGTACGATTCGACGAGGTCCACGTCAGCGGTACAGGCGCTCGATCAGCTCGGCGTAGCGCCGTTCGAGCGCGCGCCGCTTGACCTTCTTCGTCGGCGTCACGTCGCCCTCCTCCTCGTAGAAGCGGCGCGGCAGCAGGGCGACCTTCTTGATCGACTCGACCTGCGACAGCGTGCGGTTCACCTTGTCGACCTCGGACTCGATCAGCCGGACGATCGCCGGGTTCTGGGTGAGGTCCTGGAACGTCGTGAACGGCACGCGGTGGTCCTGCGCGAACTTGGTCACGGTGTCTTCCTCGATCAGGATCAGCGCCACGAGGTAGCGGCGGCCGTCGCCCACCACCACCGCGTCCTGGATGTAGGCGCTGAACTTCAGCTTGTTTTCGATGTAGGCGGGCGTGATGTTCTTGCCGCCCGCCGTGATGATGATGTCTTTCTTGCGATCGAGGATCTTGAGCCGGCCATCCTCCCAGGTGCCGACGTCGCCCGTGTGCAGCCAGCCGTCGGCGTCGATCGTCTCCGCGGTCAGCGCCGGATCCTTGTAGTAACCCTTGAACACGTGCGGGCCGCGCGTGAGGATCTCGCCGTCGTCCGCCAGCGCCACCTCGATGCCGGGCAGCGGCTCGCCGACCGTGCCGACGCGCGGCGACTCCGCCCGGTTGACGGCAATCACGCCGGTCGATTCCGTGAGCCCGTAGCCCTCGATCAGCGGGATGCCGAGCGCGTGGTAGAACTCGAACAGGTCCGGCGACGCCGGCGCCGCGCCGCACACGGCGAGCCGCGTGCGGTCGAAGCCGAGCCGGCGCTTGAGCGGTGCGAGCACCGTCCAGTAGGCCAGCCGATAGAGCGCGCGCAGGCCCAGCGGTACGGGCTCGCCGCTGAGCGACGCGCGGGCGTGGCGTCGTCCCACCGAGACCGCCGCGCGGTAGAGCGCGCGCTTGAGCCGCGTGGAGTCCTGCATGCGCAGCTCCACCGTCGAGGCGAGCTTTTCCCAGATCCTCGGAACGCTGCCGAAGTACGTCGGCGAGACCTCGCGCAGCTTCTGAAACAGCGTGTCGAGGCTCTCGACGAAGCTCACGACGTAGCCGTTGCGGATCGCACCGAAGACGGTGACGAGGTTTTCGTAGACGTGGGCGAACGGCAGGTAGGAGACGACCTCGTCGTCCGCGCTCACGGGATTCATCGTCGCGCCGGCGTCGGCCTGCCAGAGGATCGCGCGGTGCGTGAGCATCGCGCCCTTGGGCGGCCCGGTGGTGCCGGAGGTGTAGATGATCATCGCGGTGTCGTCCGGGCTGATCGCCTCGCGCCGCTCCGTGACGGTCCGGGGGTGGCGCTCGTTGAAGGCGATACCCTGCTTGAGGAAGTCGTCGAAGAAGACCACGCGCTCGTCGGCAAAGCCCCAGAGGCCCTTGGCGTCCCAGACGACCACGCGCTCCACGCACGTGTCACCGACGATGCCGAGCACTTTGTCGAGCTGCTCCTCGTTGTCGACGAAGATCAGCCGCGCCTCGCAATGCTCGAGCAGATACCTGATCTGCTCGGGCGCCGAGGTCGGATAGATGCCGACGGTCGCGCCGCCCGCGGTCTGGATGCCGAGGTGGCAGTAGAGCCACTCGGGACGGTTGTCGCCGAGCACGGCGACGTTTTCTCGCGGCGAAAGCCCGAAGGCGAGCAGCGCGGCGGCGACGCGGTGCACGTGCGCGCCGTACTCGCGCCAGCTGACCCGATGCCAGATGCCGTACGCCTTGTAGCGGAGCGCCAGGCCGTCGCCCTGGCGCTCGACCTGCCACGCGAACATCCCGGGCAGCGTCGCCATCACCATCGCCTCCTCTTGCGGTAGAGTCGCCAGCCCTTCGACGCCGGCTCGACCGCGCCGATGCCGAGATAGACTTCCTGCACGTCGGCATTGTCGGCGAGCTCGTGCGATGTGCCCTCCAGCACCACGCGACCGGCCTCGAGGATCGCGCCGCGCGCCGCCGCCCCGAGGGCCAGACGCGCGTTCTGCTCGACGAGCAGAATCGTCGTGCCGGTCCGGCTGATCGCCGTGAGCGCGTCGTACACGAGCCGCGCGATGCGCGGCGCCAGGCCGAGTGACGGCTCGTCGAGCATCAGCAGTCGGGGACGGCGCAGCATGGCGCGGCCCAGTGCCAGCATCTGCTGCTCGCCGCCCGACAGCGTCTCGGCCTCCTGCCGCCCGCGGTCCTTGAGGATCGGGAACATCCCGTAGACGGCCTCGAGATCCCGCTTCACGCCGTCGTCGCGCCGGCCCCAGAGCCCGAGCTCGAGGTTCTCCGCGACGGTGAGCTCCTTGAAGAGCCCACGGTCCTCGGGGACGTAGACGACGCCGAGACGCGCGATGGCTTCGGGCTGCCAGCCGTCGATGCGGCGACCGTCGAAGCGGATCTCTCCCTTCTTGGGCTGGTCCTTCAGCAGACCCGCGATCGTGCGCAGCAGCGTGGTCTTGCCCGCGCCGTTGGGACCGAGCACCGTGAAGATCTCCCCCTCACGCACCTCGAGCGAGACGCCGAACAGGGCGTAGATGCGGTCGAAGTACAGGGTCTCGATCGACGACACGGTGAGCAGCGCCATCAGTCCCCCAGGTACGCCCGGACCACGTCGGGATGCCGCTGGACCTCCGCCGGCGTGCCCTCGGCGATCTTCACGCCGTGGTCGAGCGCCACCATGCGGCTCGCCAGCCGCGACGCCACGCGGAGATCGTGCTCGACGAGCAGCACGGTGATCGCGAACCGCCCGCGGACCTCGTGGATCCAGTACGCGAACTCTTCTTTCTCTTCCTGGGTGAGACCGGACACGGGCTCGTCGAGCAGCAGCAGGCGCGGCTCGGTGGCCAGGGCGCGGCCGAGCTCGACGCGCTTTTGCACGCCGTAGGCGCAGTCGGCCACGCGGCTCTTGCGCACCGGCTCGAGGTCGAGGAACTCCATGATCTCCTCGCAGCGCCGGCGGTGGCGGATCTCCTCGCCTCGGCGCCGCAGCGCCGCATCGAGGAAGCGCCGCCGGAAATGCAGGTGACGGCCGACGAGCAGATTGTCGAGCACGCTCATGTTGTGAAAGAGCCGGAGGTTCTGAAACGTGCGGGCGATGCCGAGCGCGGTGATCGCATCCGGCGAGCGGCCGAGCAGCGGCTCGCCGCGAAAGACGATCGTGCCCGCCGTCGGCCGATAGATGCCGGTGATGCAGTTGAACAGCGAGGTCTTCCCTGAGCCGTTGGGGCCGATCACGGCGAGCGTCTCGCCCTCCGCCACCGAGACGCTCACCCCGGCCAGCGCGCTGATGCCGCCGAAGCGCACGGAGACGTCGCTGACCTCGAGCAGATCGGCCACCCGCGCCCCGTCCGATCAGAAGTGCGGCTGGAAGACCTGGTAGCCCATGACCTCCGTGTACGAGACGTCGGCCGCCTTGCCGGCCTGAAGCAGCCGCACGCTGTTGAGGCCGTGCCGCCGATTCGGACCGAACGTGATCGGGCCCGTGAGCCCCTGCGTCGTGAAGTTCTTCAGCGACTCCATCGCCTCGACGTAGCTGTCCTTCGTCAGGTTGCGCCCGGCCTTCTTGAGGCCCTCGATGGCGATGATGATCGCCGCCGCACCGGCGAGCCCGGTGTTCTCCTTGCCCGCAATGCGCGGCTCATGCTTCGTCAGGATGTCGGCGACCGCTTTGCCCTCCTTGTCGCGCACCGTCGCCCCGAGCCCGGAGAAGTACGCGCCCTCCCACAGCTCGCCCATCAGCTTGAACATCGTCGGATAGTCGCCGAGCGGGAAGGAGGCGACGAGCTTGGGACGGAAGCCCGCCTTCGCCATCTCGCGCACGATGTTGGGGCCGTGCGTCGGCGTCGCATAGAGCACGACCGTATCGGCGCCGGTGTCCTTGAGCTTCAGCGCGTGGGTGCCGAGCTCGCGATCGGCGACTTCGTAGGGCACCGCGCCCGCGAGCGTGGCCTTGCCGCCGAGCGCCTTGAGGCCGCGGTTTACACCCTCGAGGCCGCCCTTGCCGTACTCGTCGTTTTGATAGAAGACGGCGACCTTCTTGCTGGCGAGCTTGCCCGATGCGAACTGCACGAGGAAGTCACCCTCGTCGACGTAGTCCGGATAGTTCACGAACACATAGCGGAGCTTCTCTTTCGGCTGCTTCGCCCAGATGCCGGGGTTGCCGTAGGGATTGATCACGAGCATCTTGCTGTCCGCGACCTCGTCCTTGGCGGCGTTGACGATGGCCGAGCCGAGGAGACCCAGGCTCATGAACGCGGTGTCCTTGAGCTCTTTGAGGTTCGCGACGGCGCGCCCGGGATTGTAGCCGTCGTCCTTCATGACCACGCGCAGCTTGCGGCCGTGCACCCCGCCCTGCTCGTTCACGTACTTGGTCCACGCCTCCATCGCCAGTCCCGTCGTGCCCCATAGAGCGGCCGGACCGGACAGCGGCGTGGTGACGCCGATGACGACCTCGCTATCGCTGACGCCCGGCGTCTGTGCGAGCGCGGGCGCGGCCGAGACGAGCACGACGAGCACGACGGCCACGAGCCTGCTGATCATTGCGCGATTCCTCCTGCGGCGCAGGGCGCCGGCGAATGAGCGCGAGTCGATGGACGGATCGGTGGGCGGATTATAAACGACTCGTCCGGGCCACCGCCGGCAGCGCGGCGGTGCGCGCTAACGGGCGGCGGG
>JBKOZH010000109.1:0-9292 GCA_046725765.1 Candidatus Methylomirabilota bacterium
GGCGTGAGCTGATCGATCGGAATCGCCCACTCGCGAAGCGCTGCTGGGACGGCGGGATTCGGCAGCCCTTTGCCGAGTGACCATGCGTTGGTTTCGAGAATCTGCTTCCAGTCGTCGGACATTCCGAGCGCACGTCGCACACGGACGTCACGGAATGGCTCACGGTCGAGCTTCATCGCCGTAAAGGCGCCGAAGAGCACGACGAAGTCCTGCGTCTTGAGCCCCGGTCGCCGCTGCTGCGCAACCGGCAGGTCCAGCCGGCGCACGCACTGACCGTACTCCGGCGCGAAGTCGTACTTGCCCGCGATCCAGCTCGCCATGCGCGACGAGGGGTCCTCATCTACCGTGACTTCGACGCCGTCGGCGTACGGCAGCCCCGACATGAAGTAGTCCTTGTTCCGGACGAAGATCAGACGGGTGTTCGGCTCGTAGCGCTCGAGCATCCACGGCCCGGTGCCAATGACGGACTCGGCCCGCCGCAGGTCGCCGTACTGCTCCACGGCCTCGCGCGGGATGATCCACATCACGGTGTTCGCCAGGTAGTCGAGGAACCAGCCGAACGGCTCGCTCAGCGTGAACCGGACCGTGTACTTGTCGACGACGTCGATCTTCTCGACGTGCCCGAGCATCGAGCGGTTCGGGTTGCCTTTGACCTGGAGGAAGCGATCGTACGTGTACTTGACGTCGTCGGCCGTGAGCTCGCGTCCGTTCACCGGTGGCTTGGGATGCCAGCGCACACCCTTGCGCAGCTTGAAGACGTACGTGCGGTCGTTCGGCTGCGACCACGACTCCGCCAGGTCCGGCTCGATCGGCTGTGTGCCCGGGACGACGCTCGGTCCCGCCTTGACCTTCACGAGGCGGCTGTGCGTAAAGGACAGATTCGTCGAGATGCGGTGGTGATTCACCACGAGGTGCGGGTCGAACCCGGTCGTCGCGTCCTCGCCGCGAATGCGGAAGACCCCGCCGCGGCGCGGTGTCTCCTGCGCCGACGCACCGGCCGGAAGGATCGCGTGGGCCGCGACGGCGGCGCCACTTAACTGGAGGAAATCACGGCGGGTGAGAGACATAAACGCCTCCCCGAATGATGAAAGTGGGGCGCAAGGTATCCGCTTTCCGAAACGTCGTCAATGGCCCGTCGGCCCGGTTCGGCTCGGTGACCGGCCGAGCAGGACCAGCGTCGCCGCCGCCACCTGAAGCACAGCGCAGACACCGAGCGCCGGCGCGTATCCGCCCGACCAGTCGCGCACGACACCGACCAGGGACGGACCGAAGGCGAACGTCAGTTGGTTGATGCCGACGGCGAGCGCGACGAGCGCTCCGAACTGCTCGGTCGGCCATTCGGCGGCCACGATCAGCCCAGGCAGCGTCGTGAGGTTCCCCACGCCGAGGCCGAACAGCGTGCAGCCGGAATACGCGACCGCGGCCGATGGCGCCCACGCCAGCAGCATGACGCCGAAGACCTGCACGCCGAGTGTCGCCGCGGCGACGAACCGTGGGTCGGTGCGATCGACGACGATACCGGTCAAGAGCCGACCAAGAATCGCCGCAGCCGTCGTCGTGCTGACCGCCACTGCGGCGCCGCTTGCGCCCAGCGTCGGCATCACGAGCGCCACCAGGTGCGTCAACACACCGACCTGCGCAGCCAGACCGAGCGCAAACGGCACGGACACGCTCCAGAATCGCCAGGTACGCAGCGCCTGCCGGCGCCATCGGCGCTTCTCCCCGAGTCGGGGCGCATCTGGTGTCGCCGTCCCGGGCTCGCCATCGGGACTGAGACCGATCGACTCAGGCGTGCGGCGCATGATGCCGACGGCCACGCCGACGACGACAGCCGCCACGACCATGGCGCCCATCGCCATCGCGGAGGCGAATCCGACGCGCGCGATGAGCGGGATCAGCAGCGGCGCGACGATGACGCCACCGAGCGTCGCCCCATTGAACGCGATGCTGACGGCGAGCCCGCGACGACGCCGGAACCACGGCGCCAGGATGATGTTGATTGCCGCGCCACTCGTCGCACCCCAGCCAAGCGACATGAGCAGAAAGGCCGGATACAGGTGCCACGGGCGCGTGACCGAGCCGAGCGCCGCCACGCCACCAGCCAGCGCCACGCTGGCCGCGCTCACCACCACGCGTGGCCCAAAACGCTCATAGAGCGTGCTGATGACCATCGTCACGAGCGCGCCGCCGACGTAGTACACCGTCACCGGAGCCGACACGAGTGACGCCGACCAGCCGTGCAGCTGCTGCAGCGTCGCGACGTACACGGTCAGCCCGTAGAAGCCGAGCCCAAAGCTGAACAGCGCCATGACGAACGTCGCCGCCACGACGTTCCATCCGTAGAAGTAGCGTGTGCTCATGCGTGTCCCGACGGTAGCGGCGAAAACCGCCGACCGTCTCGCCGTTTTCGGACGTGATCGTCCGCCGGCGCGGACGCACCGCCGCGGCGATGCTACGCTGCGCCCATGACGAGCGACGGCGCGCTCCTCGGTCGACGCGTCTGTGACCGGGCGCGCATCGCGCGCGACGCCCGATTCGATGGACGTTTCTTCACCGGCGTGCGGACGACTCGCATCTACTGCCGCCCCACATGTCCGGTGAAGCCCGCCAAGTCGCGCAACGTCGTCTTCTTTCCCACGGCGGCCGCTGCCGAGCGCGCCGGCTTTCGCCCGTGCCTGCGATGCCGGCCGGAGACCGCGCCGGGAACACCGGCGTGGCGAGGCGCCGCCGCATCAGTGACGCGCGCGCTGAGACTCATCGAGCACGGGTTCCTCGACGATGGGCGGTGCGTCGAGGATCTCGCGGCGACGGTCGGCATGACGTCGCGGCACCTGCGCCGGCTCTTCCTCCGACACGCCGGCGCTTCGCCGAGAGACGTGGTGACGACCGAGCGGGTGCGGCGCGCGAAAGCGCTCATCGACACGACCTCGATGCCGATGTCGGCCATCGCGTTCGCCGCGGGATTCTCGAGCATTCGGCGCTTCAACGCGGCGTTTCGCGCCGTCTATCGCCGCTGTCCCAGCGCGCTGCGCCGCAGCCGCCGAAGTTGACGCTCGGACGCCCTGCACTACAATGCGGCCGTGCACGTCGGGCTCTTCGTCGAGGAGATGCGTCAGGGCGTCGGCCAGGCCGACGCCTTCCGCGACATCTTCGACACGGCGCAGCGCGCCGATCGACTCGGGATCGACTGCGTCTGGCTGGGCGAGATCCACTTCACGCCAACGCGCTCGGTGATCTCCGCGTCGCTCCAGGTCGCCAGCGCGATCGCCAGCCGGACCGAGCGGCTGCGCGTCGGCACCGCGGTCCAGGTGCTCCCGCTCAATCATCCGCTGCGCATCGCCGAAGAAGTGGCGACGGTGGATCACATCAGCCGGGGCCGCTTCGAGTTCGGGATCGGGCGCAGCGGTGTCGTGCGCACCTACGACATCTACGGCGTGCCGTACGCCGAGAGCCAGGCCCGGTTTCGCGAGGCGCTCGAGATCATTCGTCAGGGCTGGCGGGGCGAGCCGTTCAGCTACGCCGGCGAGTTCTACCGCGTGGACGGAGCGATCGTGACGCCGCGGCCGTACCAGGTGCCGCACCCACCGATCCGCATGGCGACGACGAGCGACGAGACCTTTCCCGCCGCGGGTCGCCTGGGGCTCCCGATCTTCGTCGGGCTGCGCACGACCGAGATTCCGGATCTGCAGGCGCAGCTCGCGCCATACCGACAGGCGTGGCGCGACGCCGGTCATCCCGGCCAGCCGAGCGTGTATCTGAGGATTCCGGTCTACGTCTCGACGACGCAAAAGGGAGCGGTGGAGGAACCGCGCGAGAGCCTGGCCGCGTTCTTCCAGCGGCAGACCGAGCTCGCGCGCGCCGCGGTCGGACGCGCCGGCGCGGGCCCCGCGGACCGACGCCGCTTCCAGGCCGAGCGCATGGCCAGCCTCACGTACGACGACATCTTGGAAAAGAAAGTCGCGTTCGGCACGCCGACCGGCGTCATCGAGCGGCTGCAGCGCCTGCGCGACGAGCTCGGGCTGGACGGAATCGTCGCCGAGCTGAACCCCGGCGGCCGGATCCCGCTGGAGCTCGAGACGCGGAGCCTCGAGCTGCTCGCGCGCGAGGTCGTCCCCGCGTTCCGGTGAGGGAGCACATGCTGATCCTATCGTCCGACTCGCACGTCTTCGAGCCGCCGGATCTCTGGTCGACCCGCATCGATCGCGCGTTTCGAGACCGGGCGCCGCGGATCGAGCGGATCGACGGCGCGGACGAGATCGTGATCGAGAGCGATCAGATCCTCTCCGGCATCGGTCTGATCTCGAATGCCGGCGCGCGCTTCGACGCGCCGGAGACGATCAGCGGCCGCGGACGCCTCGAAGACGTGCCGCGCGGCGGCTACGATCCCCAACAACACCTCGCGGACATGCGACTCGACGGCGTCGCGGGCGAGGTCCTATACCCGTCGCAGGGACTGTTCTACTTCCGGATCAAGGACACGCCCCTGATGTCGGCGATCTTCCGCGCCTACAACGACTGGCTCGCCGAGTTTTGCAAGACGGATCCCGCGCGGCTCAAGGGCATCGCGATGGTCAACGTCGACGACGTCCAGGAAGGCGTCAAGGAGCTGGAACGATCCGCGCGGATGGGCCTGGCGGGCGCGATGATCACCGAGTACCCGCTCGACCAGCGTCGCTACGATCAGCCGGAGTACGAGCCGTTCTGGGCGGCGGCCGAGTCGCTCGGCATGCCGCTCTCCCTGCACACGGCGACGCGCCGCGAGGGCAAGATCCGCGGAGCCGGGGCGAAGACGCTGCGCGACGCGACCAGCCGATCGACGAAGGCGTTCTATCCCGCGATGTCGATGTGCGACATGATCTTCTCGGGTGTGTTCGAGCGCCACCCGCGGCTGATGCTTGCCATCGTGGAGTTCGAGCTGTCGTGGGCGCCCAACGTGATTGCCGCCATGGACTACACGTATCGCGAGCGCCACGAAGAAGCCTTCCATCGCTTCAAGGGCAACATGCGCCCGAGCGACTTCTTCCACAAGAACGTCGTCCTCAGCTTCCAGGAAGATGCGGTCGGCATCCGCCTGCGCGACGTGATCGGTGTCGACAACATGATGTGGGGCTCGGACTACCCCCACAGCGAGTCGACGTTTCCGCAGTCGCGGAAGATCCTCGCCGAGATCCTTGCCGGCGTCCCGGCGGACGAGCAGGCGAAGATCGTCGGCGGTACCGCCGCGCGCGTGTACGGCTTCGACGCGGAGCGCTTAGCGCGCGATCACACCGCCTTCAGCACGTCGTAGATGCCCCGCTCCAGCTGCCCATAGAGCTTCACCGCGCGCGCGTCGGCAAAGGGCAAGATCTGCGTCATGATCAGCCCGGTGACGCGCTTGACGGGATCGAGCCAGTAATACGTGTTGAACAACCCGCCCCAGCTCACCGTGCCCGCGCTGCGGCCATTCGGTCCCGGCTGCATGTTGAGCATGTAGCCGAGGCCCCAGCGGACGTCGGCGCCGGGGAAGAAGTCGACGTCGTTCGAGAGGTTGCGCAGCTCGGCCTTCAGCACCCCGCACGGAATGTTGCCGGCGTGGTTCTGGTTCATCAGCGCCACCGTCTCCGGCTTCAGGATGCGCGCGCCGTTGAAGCTTCCGCCGTGCAGCAGCATCTGTAGGAACGCCAGGTAATCCCGCGCGGTCGAGTAGAGCGGACCGCCCGCGGACCAGAACTCGCCCTTGACCGGCACCGGCTCGAGCGGCTGGACGGCGAGCGCGCCGTCGGCCCCGCGCACGTGCAGCCGCGCCTGCCGCGCGCGCTGCTCGCCGGTGGTGACGTAGCCGGTATCCTTCATCCCGAGCGGGCCGAAGATTCGCTCGCGGAAATAGTCTTCGAGCGGCTGGCCGCTGAGTGTCTCCACGAGACGGCCGACCCATTCGATGTGGATGCCGTACAGCCATCGGTCGCCCGGATCGAAGACGAGCGGCGTGCGAAGCGACGCCACCTTGCCGGTCGAGCGGTGAGGCAGGTCCGTCGCCTTCGCGTAGCGCACGGTCTCCGGACTCCAGATGTCGTAGGTGAAGCCGGCCGTGTGCGTCAGGAGATGGCGCAGCGTGATCGGCCGCTTCGCCGGGCGTAACTTCGGCATGCCGGACGCGTCGAAGCCCTCGAGCACCTGCGGCGAGCCCAGCCACGAATCGATGTTGGGCACGGGCTCCTCGAGCTTGAGCTTGCCTTGCTCGACCAGCTGCATCGCGGCCACGGATGCGATCGCCTTGGTCATCGAGGCGATGCGAAACACGGTGTCCGGGGTCATGGCGGCGCTCGCGTCCAGCGCACGCGGACCGACGGCGCCCTCGTACAGCACGCCTTTCTCGGTCGCGGCCATCGCCACCACGCCCGGGACGTCCCTGACGTCGACCGCCTGCTTCAGCACGCTGTCGATGCGCGTCTTCGCTTGCGCGACACTGTCCTGGGCGCCCGCCCGACGGGGACACGAGGCGATGGCGGCGACAGCGGCGGCTCCCTTCAGCACCTCGCGGCGGCTGTGCGTCATGGCGCGATCCTCCTTGTTACGACGGATCGATTCCCACGACCTCGTTGAATCGGCCCCACCCGATGTAGAGCGTGGTGTGCGCGACGAGCTCGATGATCTCGGCCTCGGAGAAGTGGCTGCGCAGCTCGGCCCAGAGCGCGTCGTCGATCTTGCGGTGGTCGATGGCCAGCTTCTCGGCAAAGCGCAGGGCCGCGCGCTCGCGCGGCGTGATCAGCTCCGACGTCTCGTCCTCGATGGCGGCGATCTTCGCTTCGGTCGCTCCCGCATGCCGGGCCCCGGCATAGCGCACGGTCATTCAGTATCGGCACCCGTTGAGGCCGGCGATCTTCAGCCGGACGAGCTCGCGGAGAACGGGATCGATCTTGCCCTCCCGCGCGAGCGTCGCGCGGAAGGTCGACAACGCCTTGAACACGGCGGGATTCTTCGCGTAGGTGCGCGGACCGGTGGACGTGCCCGTCTGGCGTTCGGCGTCGTCGCAGACGTGGCGGAGCTCCGGGTCGACGTCCTCGATTCGCAGCGGCTCGATCCTTGCCATCGCGTGACTCCTCTCGCGGCGAGCTGTCCGCCGCTCGCGGCGAACCGTCAGTTGGGAATGCAGGCGGTGACGGTGATCTCGATGACGAGCTCCGGCGAATTCAGCGCCGCGACGGTCACCGTGGTGCGCGCCGGCTTGTTGGACGGAAAGTACTTTGCGTACTCCTCGTTGTAGGCAGCGACGTCCTTCACGTTGGTGAGGTACGTCGTGGCCGTCATCACGTTGTCGAGCGACGTGCCGGCCGCCGTCAGGACCTGCTTGATGCGCTCCAGGATGTTGCGCGTCTGCTCGCGCACGTCCTTGCCGACCTCGCCGGTGACAGGATGCCGGCCGGTCTGGCCCGAGACGAACACGAGGTTGCCGAACCGCGTGGCCGGCGAGAGGTTGGGATTGGACGTCTTGGCGTCGACGTTGATGATCTCTTTTTTCGGCATGTGTCGTCCTCCACGCGGTGCACCGCAGGTGGCGGGAGATTACAATGCCGGCCCGGAGGGTTCAACCATGGCAAAAGGCACGTTGATCGCGGCCATGAAGATCGGCCGCGCCGCCGAAGACGAGTTCCACGACTGGTACGACACCGAGCACCTGCCCGAGCGGCAGCGCGTGCCCGGCTTCCTGCTCTGTCAGCGCTGGATCGGCGCCCAGGACCGCACCGTCTCCGTGGCGACCTACGATCTCTCCGCCGCCGCCGTGCTGAAAACACCCGCGTATCTCGCGATCGGAGGCGACAACCTCTCGCCGTGGTCCAAGCGCGTCACCGAGCGGGTGGAGCGGCTCATGCGCTTCGAGGGCGACCAGATCCTGCCCGGCGAGGCGCTGCCGCCGGCGAACGCCGGCGGCCTGTTGCTCAACGCCATGAACATCGCGCCTGAGCTCGAGGCCGAGTTCAACGAGTGGTACGACAAAGAGCACATCCCGGCGCTGGCCGCCGTTCCCGGCGTGCTCTGCGCGCGCCGCTTCCGCGGCACCGGCAATCGGAAATACGTCGCGCTCTACCATCTCGAGACGCCGGACGTCGTCGAGTCCGAGGAGTGGAAGAAGGCGCGGCAGAGCGACTGGACGAGCCGCTTGCAGCCGCAGTTCCGCGATCACCTGCGGCTGGTGCTGCGCCGCTACGTGCGCGGCGGATAGCGCGTGGATCGGCTTCGCCTGGCCATCGTCGGCTGCGGCAACATCTCGCAGCTCAACGCGCCGGGCTATCTGCAACATCCGCGTTGCGAGGTCGCGGCCCTGTGCGATACGCGGGTCGAGCTCGCGCAGCGCCGCGCCCGGGAGTGGGGTATCACGCCGCGCATCTACTCTGACCTCGCCCAGGTGCTCGACGACCGCGCGATCGACGCCGTCGAGCTGCTCACGCCGACCTGGCTGCACGCCGAGCACGTCGTCGCGGCGCTGGAGGCCGGCAAGCACGTGTCGTGTCAGAAGCCGCTGGCGACCACGATCGCCGAGGCCGAGCGCATCGCCGCCGCGGTCGGCCGCGCGCGAGCCACGTTTCGCGTGACCGAGAATTTCCTGTACTACCCGCCCATCGTCAAGGCCAAGGAGCTGCTCGACGCCGGCGCGATCGGCGAGCCGTCGCTGGTGCGCATCCACACCACGCGTCCCGGCCAGATCGTGGGGCTCTCCGTCGAGCGCGACCCGGAGGCCGTGGTGTGGCGGCGTGATCCCGGACGCAATCCCGGCGGCGTCCTCTACGACGACGGCGTGCACAAGTACGCGACGGCCGCGTACTGGATCGGCGAGATCGGCGACGTGTCAGCCATCGTCACGCGCGGCAAGGATTTCATCATGGAGACGCCGAGCGTGGTGACGTGGCGGTTCAAGGGGCGCGACTGTCTCGGGATCGTCGACTACACCGCGGCACCCGAGATGACGATGCGCGGCCGCTACGTCCTCGTCGACGAGTTCTTCGAGATCCACGGCAGCCGCGGGATCATCTGGGTCACGCGCTGCAGCGGCGAGATGCTCGACCTGCCGTCCGTGATGGTCATCCGCGGCACCGAAACGACGAGCTATCAGGTGCCGAGCGACTGGCGCCTTGGCTTCGACGGCGCGGCGGCCGATTTCATCGACGGCGTCCTCGACGGCCGTCAGCCCGCGCAGGACATCGCCGAGGCGACCCGCATGCTGCGCGTGCCGCTGGCGATCTACGAGGCGGCGCAGACGGGACGCGCGGTGGCGCCGGAATCGGTGAAGTAGCCGCCGGCGTTAGGCGGGCGGCTC